>NZ_JADYWO010000002.1:0-476820 GCF_015864775.1 Pseudoalteromonas sp. NSLLW218
AAGTGGTGTGAGCCATTAAGCTAACTTGTACTAATTACCCGTGAGGCTTAACCATACAACGCCAAACGCGTTTTATGCGACAGTTTAGACAGAAGTTAATATGACTAAAGTAGATATTACTTAGAAAGACTTAAAAAATATTATCAGATATTTTCCAAATTCAGTTAGTGCGTAGAAATACGGATTAACGCCCAAATTTGCTTGGTGACAATAGCGTTTTGGACCCACCTGATCCCATGCCGAACTCAGTAGTGAAACGAAACAGCGCCGATGATAGTGTAGCATTTGCTATGTGAAAGTAGGACATTACCAGGCTTCAAATTGTAGAAAGCCCGAATCTAACGATTCGGGCTTTTTTACGTCTGCAGAAAAATAAAATGCGCGCAATTAATAGACACTCACATCAACATCCATCACGTAGGCCGGGCGAGCGTAGTGACTCCTGGCGCTAAAGTTATGTTTAATCACACCAAAAGCCCTCAATATCTCTGCACGCCGATAAGTATGTAGCATTTCACAGTGACTTTTTACCGCTGTGGGCACTCCGACATTCTACTGTGTAGGGCACCGACTTCAAATTGTAGAAAGCCCGAGTCTAACGATTTTGGTTTTTTTACGTCTGCAGAAAAGTGAAAACGCGCAATTAACACACACTCACAGCAACACCCATCACGTAGGTCGGGCGGGCGTAGTGACTCCTGACGCTAAAATTATGTTTAATCACTCAATATCTCTGCACGCCGATAAGTATGTAGCATTTCACTGTTGTCCTTTACCGTTGTGTATAATAGCTTCTATTGCGTAGCGCACCGACTTCACATTGTAGAAAGTCTGTATCTAACAATTTGGGCTTTTTTGCGTCTATAGAAAGGAAAATATGAGTGAATAATATCGATATAAAATATATAAGCAGATTGGTATTACATAAAAAGTATGAGAACCTCATAAATTAAAGTTATTTTTAAATTAATGGTATGAGTCAATGACTAGCCATTAACAAACTACTGACTTAACTTGTTTATGAAGGCAATGAATACTAATATAATTTCATGACTATATAACTAAAATTTTTTGAGTTAGTTGTTTTAAAATTATCACCAATAATGATTGTGAGCTGTAACTAAATGCACTATGAAACATTTTTAGATGACTCTACTTCGCTAGTTGAATTTACACGTATTTACTTAGCTATTTTTTATACTTTTGTTGCGGGGTTTTATACATTTAGAATTATTTATAAAAATAGAAACACACCATCTGGCGTTGTTTATCCAGGAGATAAGTTTTGTTCTAGTTGGTGGAACCATATGGTTTTTAAGTTTTTCAGAGCTGCTATTTGGTTTGTATGTGTAGTGAGAGTGTTTGTACCTGAGTTAGATAGTTATTTGGGTCTGTTTTCGATATTTAATGGCTGGCCAGGAGTATTGTTTGGCGATATTTTATTAAGTGCGGGTTTTATTTTGACGATGTTTGTACATTTCCATATGTCTGAGCTTTGGCGATCAGGAATTGATCCTAAAGGACCGCATGAGCTTAAAACCTCTGGGTTATATGAATATTCTAGAAATCCGATGTATTTAGGTATCGTAGCAGCACAAGTAGGTTTCTTTTTAGCCTTACCTAGTATATTTAGTTTGATCTGCTTAGTGGTTGGTTTAATTGCTATATATAGACAAACTTTAGTTGAGGAAGCTCATTTGACCCATCGTTTTTCTACACAATATAAAGAGTATAAATTACTTGTCCCTCGCTGGTTATAGCTTGAGGTAAGGCTATAAGTATATTGAATGTAAATTAAGAGTTATGGGGTTTTCTATGTTGAATTGTAAAAGGTTCACACGATAGACAAAAATTAGATCACTTCTTTTTGTTCTATGTATTTTCCCATAAACTCTTTTTTAGAAATAGCCTTTGAAAAGAAGTAGCCCTGAATATAATCACAAGCAAGATGCTTTAATAGGTTGTATTGTTTTTGTGTCTCAACGCCTTCAGCAACAACCATAACATCTAGGTTGTGCGCCATGGTAATAATAGCTTTAACTAGAGCAATACTATTATCATTTGATTCAATATCTTTAATGAATGAACGATCTATTTTTAATATATCTATGTCTAAGCGCTGTAAATATGCAAGCGAAGAGTATCCAACACCAAAGTCGTCAATGGCTATGTCTAAATTAATTGTACTTAAGCGTTTTAACTGTTGTTGTATTGAGGAGTCTGGGTCCATTAATGTATTTTCTGTAACTTCAATTAAAATAGTATTTGCGGGAAGTTGGTATTTTTTGCTTGCGGTAATCCAATCATCCACCCAGCAACCAGCACGATCAATTTCAAGAGGTGATGTGTTCACACTTATTTGAATCGTTTTCTCACTCAAAATATTAAATTGGACGGTATCTTGAATTGCTTGAGATTTAACCCATTGCCCTATTCCGTTTATTAATCCATTTTTTTCTGCTACAGGTATAAATTCATTTGGTCCTATTAGACCCCGCGTAGGGTGATTCCAACGTATAAGGGCTTCAGCTTTTGGTACTGATTTTCCATCAATTGAAAAAATAGGTTGGTAATATAATTCAAATTGATTTTGAATGATTGCAATACGTATCTCTTCTATTAAACGACGCTTTTCTGTAGCTTTTTCTTCAATGGCATAAGAAAAGAACTCATAGCGATTACGCCCTTTATTCTTAGACAAGTACATTGCTTGATCAGCACGTTTAACGAGCTCTTCTACTGTTAAGCCATCAGCTGGGAAAAACGTTAAACCTATACTTGCTGTAACATACACTGTTTCTTTTTTTATTTTTATACTTTGCATTAAGCTGTTTTTTACAACTTCGGCAATTTTTGATGCCTCATCTGAACTACTTACGCCCTCTAAAATCAACGTAAATTCGTCTCCGCCTAAACGAGCTACTGTATCTTTACTTGTTAAACAGCTTTGAAGTCTGGTTCCTACTTGGTGTAATAGTAAATCGCCGTAGTCATGGCCAAGGCTATCGTTTACCTCTTTAAAACCATCTAAATCGATAAATATAAGGGCGAATTTCATTCCTTCAACACTTACTAAGCTTTGTAGTTTCTCGTAAAAATACCGTCTATTTGGTAAATCGGTTAACCCGTCTTGGTAAGCATACTGTTGCAGCTGAGAATTTGCATTTTCAAGTTCGTTAGTGCGAAGCCTTACTTGATTTTCTAACGAATTTTCCCTTTGCTCAATATTGTGCAGCATATCGTTAAAACAAGAAGTAAGTTGTCCCACTTCATCTTGAGATAATAGCTTGGCACGTAAGCTGTAATCATGTGATGTTGTTATTTTATTAGCCGTTTGCGCTAAATACAGTATTGGATTTAAAAATCGGCGTCTGAGTAATAAAGACAAAAGTAAACTTACTGCAAACGTAAAAGCCATTAAAATTAAAATAAACTTAATATAAAAAGTAATTCTATCTCTAATATAGCTGTCATTTGCACGTATTTGTAGGTCTCCATAATGGTTAGTGTCGAGCGTTAGAGGGGTATTTACTTCAATACTATGTTCAACCTCCATTGCTTCTGATTTAGCTATTGCTAATTGTTTTCCAGCCTTATTATTTACAGCTACGCTAATAACATCAGATCGAATCAGTATTGGATTAATAAGCTCCTGAATAGCTTCTATATCATCAAACATAAGTGCTGTTGTTATATTTGGGGAGAGCATCTTTGAGAGAGAATCTAAGCTTTCTATTTGGTCTTCTTTGGCACTTGTAATTTCATAAGCACTGAATACAAGAGTAACAGTTGCAGTAGAAACAAGTGCCACGCTCATTAGGATGAATAACAATTTTTTGCTTATTGTATTTAGTGCAAATAATTTCTTCATTGCATTACCTATCTACAACGCGGGCAAGGCGTAGTACTTTTGAACTCATAGTAATGCCTGCATCTTTAAGTTGCTTTGGCGCAATTTCAAAGCGAATTTTTCCACTTGATAGAAAAAATCGGATATGACCACCGCTTTGAATAAATACATCGGTTTCACCTACTACCATTATATTATTTTGCATTAAAGGTTTTGCAATGTTCCAAGCCTCTACAGTATCGGATGTAATGAATAGCATGTTGCATTTTGTACTAGCTAATTCCTCGAATGAAATAAATTTACTACGAAGTGGTAAGTCCTGAATTGTTCTGTTTTTCAAAGCAACGTTTGCTATATCAATGAAGTTTTGGTCTGGGCTACATAAAATAAATGCTTTTTGTTCACTCAACGAAGTATGCCATTGCCCAAATCTAGCGAAGTTATATAAAAAGCCTGCTTTTAACATATATTCTTTTTCCATAGCATAACTGTTCGTACTAAGTGAAAGTACAAAAAGTATTATAAGGCTATGAAATGATCGTTTAAATTTCAGCATTTATTAACTTAAAATGTCGCTTTAATAGTAAAGGTAATACATTCATCAATATAGTTAGGTATTGTGTAAGTTTCGCGAGTATTTCCATATTCTATATGAGAACCCGCAAATAAATTTTTACCTGAAAGCGCCGTTGACCACTTTGGATTGATTTGATAGTTCCAAGTAAGATCTAGAGTTGTGTAGCTATCGGTATTGTAAGCATCAGAATTTTCTACGCGCAATGTCGCAAATATATTATGGTTCTTAAGTAGTGTGTAATTGGCTTTAGCAAATAGCTGCCTATTCGTTGAATCAAACCCAATGGAGGGGGTTGTGCCTACTGGTAAGTCGTAATCAATCCTTGTGTAGCTGTAACCAAGTTCTGTACTTAGTGTATTTAAAGGGTGCCATGAAATAACAGCATCAAGGCCATTAGTCGTTGTTGCCCCTACAGATACTAAATCTAAATCAATTTGTGTTGTTGTGAGTGCTAAGGCCGCTTGCTGAAATTGCCCTGCTTGAAAAAAAGCGAGAGCGGGCAAAAACTGATCTGCGTGCGTATTTAAATTAATGACTGCAACGTGCTTAGCATCAGTATGAAAAGTCGAGAAGTCCACTGACCATTTTTCATCTGTAAATCGGTAGCCTAATTCGTAGGATGTATAATTTTCTGATTTAACGTCATCGTTACCATTTAAAAATGTAGCAATACGATACTCGTCAATTGCTGTTACGCCAGTGCTTGAGCCTAACGCTTCGATAACTTTAGTACCGTTTACTGTAAAGTTATCATTAAACTCGATAAGGGTGGGTGTTCGTACACTTCTTGATAGTGCGCTCCATACTAAATGGTTTTCAATTGGTTTATACACGAGTCTTGCAGATGGTTGGTTTTCCCATCCAGTTAAATCATTATGATCGAATTTAGTGCCAATTATAAAGTCTAGTGTATTTGGAATGAAGTTATATTGAGCCTGAATAAGCCCGCCATATTGCTGTAAGCTATCAAGGTCTTTATCGCTGTCTAAAAACACGCTTTTTTCAAAAGAAATACTATTGTATCGATAACTCAACCCCCAATCTAATTGTAGGGACTGATAAATAAAGTTCATTTGATAATCTATATCAATAGATTCAAAATCTTCCTTTATATATTTTTGAGAACCGTTTTGTTTAAGCCAAGAGACTTGTAACATTTGATTGGCATCAGGCGAGATTCGATTTTCTAAGCGAGCCATAACGCGAGAGTCTGTTCTTTCTAAGCCGTCTGAGAAAGAAATGTTTTCATTAGTATCATCAATCACACCGCGATAATTTTGTCCTAAATCAGAATGAGTAATAGTACCTTGAAACAATCCTGACCATTCATCATTAGGCGTAAAGTCAGCTCGGATACCAAATGATTGTTGTTTTGTAGTGTCACTAGGTGTCAGTGAAACACCTTTTTTGGATTCATTGGCATCTTTTAAGTGGCCATAAACACGGTAACTGCCGATGTTACTTATATCACCACCGTAGCGAAGATTTGCATCTGCATTTATTTGATTACCAGTTGTTACACTGGCGTATCCTCCGCGAGTATCAATACTGTTTTTAGTAATTATATTAATAACGCCATTATTTGCGTTACTACCCCAAAGTAGTCCGCCTTGCCCGCGTATTACTTCAATGCGTTCAATATCGTATAAAGGAACATTTAGCGTTTCCCAATAGACTGCGGCAAATTTAGGTGTATATAAACTTTGCCCGTCAATCATTACTAACAGTTTGCTTGAAAAACGAGAAGCAATACCTCTTGAAGAAATAGCCCATTGATTGTTATCAAGCTGACGTACAATTAAACCAGGTACCATTTTAAGGGCTTCGGGAACTGAGGTTGCTCCAGACTTTGTTATTTGCTCTTTGCTAAGCACATAAATTGATGAAGCGGTATCAAATGCTGACTGTGCTCTTTTCATCGCGGAAGTTACTTGCACATCCATACCCATTAAGGCATCAAGATCGAGGTCTTCATCTTCAAACGGCTCAGCCGTTACAAGAGGGCACACAAAAAGTAATGGCCAAAATAAACGTTGTGATATTTTCACCCGAAAGTCTCCTGCGCAATCAAAAAATCAAAAACAATGACTGTTTTTGTAATACATGTGATATCACACAATATTAACATACATTAACAGCGTAAAAGTATAAATGCGATTAAATCAAAATAACTAATGTTGTAGTAGTTAAAAAATTTAACTACGGCCAATAAAACAATAAAAAATACAGTAGATACATTTTATACAAGTACATTTATTAAAGAGTAAAAAAATAGAAGTTACTGAGAGCTATATGGTTATTTACAATTTAAAATTTAGGCTATTTTTGAAGGACTTCAAAGTATTTTGCGGTTATTGATTATTTAACTTTGCATATCATGCTTTTGCAAGAGCGATATTAATTATACGTGCACGATTAATCTAACTTTGTATTAATTATTATTGTAGTTTCAATTACCTTTGCTTTTATTAAAGGTATATAGAATACTTAAATTCGCTTGGTTTTGCTTTAAAGGCACCAGAGTATGATGAAAAATGAATTGATTAATGTAGAAGAAGTACTCGATTTAATGCTTGATGCCGTGTGTGTGGTAGATAAACAAGGCACATTTGTTTTTGTAAGTGCTGCATTTGAGCAAATTTTTGGTTATACAGCCGATGAAGTTGTTGGCAAAAAAATGATTAACTATGTTTATGCCGGCGATCATCATAAAACCCATAACGCAGTAACTTCGCTATTGTCTGGTGACATGGTGAACCCTCGCTTTGAAAATCGTTGGTTGAGAAAAGATGGTGAAGTAGTCCATATACTATGGTCTGTTCGCTGGTCAGAGCAACATCAAGTAAGAATTGCTGTAGCGCACGACATAACCGAGCGTAAAGTAATGGAAGAACAACTACATTACATGGCACGGCACGATGTATTAACAGGTCTGCCTAATCGATCTTTATTGATGGACCAGTTAGAAAAAGTAATTATTAGTGCAACCAGAGACAACACATTTTTTTCCTTACTGTTTATAGACATAAATGGCTTTAAAGCAGTAAACGACACCCACGGACACGAAACTGGCGATAAGCTTTTATGCGCCATTGCAAAAAGGCTCTCAGCATCGGTCAGGCACTACGATACAGTAGGGCGTTTAGGCGGAGATGAATTTTTAATTATTTTAGATAATTTAAGTTCTAGCCACGAAACTGTCAGAATCAAAAATAAAGTCCTCACTGAGTTTAAGGCCGTCTTTAAGTTAGGTGACGTACTATTAAATATTTCACCTAGTATTGGTATTGCAAACTACCCAGAGCACGGTCAAACAGATCACGAACTTATAAAATATGCCGACCAAGCGATGTATAAAAATAAACAACGAGGGTTAGATAACGTAACCTACTTACCTCAGTAACTAAGCTGAACTATCACCTTAGATCAAACAATAGTCAAAACGCCCTTAACTATAATACCTTACTTGCCGCCATATTTTTAATATCGGTTTGCCAGTGCTGCGCTAAAAAGTCGATGAAAGCACGCACTGCCGTTTGCAGATAATTACGTGATAAATAAACTGTCCACAAATTATGTCCAGATGATAATGAAGGCGATTACCGTGTTGGCAGCAATACATATTTTACTAATGACGCAGGCGAGAGCAAAGTTTCGGTCACTGATTACGCAACAGCAATGGTTGATGAAGCGCAAAAAGGAGTGTACGTAAATCAGCATATTAGTATTGCCTACTAACATGATTACTACTCAAAAACGTTTGATTATTTAGATATAACAATACTGGCTCATAAGGCTAAAATAATTTAATCTGAGCGTATTAATTCTTATTAAATTACTTGCCTTATGAGTCTTCTTTTTTCTCTTGCGTTAGCAAGCCTTCCCGCTTTACCTGAGCCAGTTGCGAATAATGCTGTTGCTAAAGTTATAGTACAAAACCAAACCTATTTTTTAAGCTTTATGGGATTAGGCAGCGATAAGCTGCACTCGTCAGTGCATAACAAAGTATGGGCGCTTAAAGTTGGCGATTCACAGTGGCAACCCAAAACTGGTGTGCCTTCAAGCTTGCCATTAAAAGGGCGCTTAGCTAGCACCGCAGTCGGTTTAGGCGAGTACGCCTATGTATTTGGCGGCTATACGGTAGCAGAGGATCATACTGAAGTTTCTAGCCCAGACGTTTATAAGTACGACGTAATAAAAGATACTTACACTCATCTTGCGAGCATGCCAGTACCCGTAGACGATAGCGTAGCGCTGAGCTACAAAGCGCGTTACATTTATCTAATTAGCGGTTGGCATAACGATGGCAACGTAAACTTAGTGCAAGTATACGACACGCAAAATAATACATGGCAACAAGCCTCGCCATTTTTAGGTGAACCCGTGTTTGGTCAGGCAGCTGCAATTAGTGGGAATACCATTGTTATTTGTGATGGCGTTAAAACACAAGCTAACCCAGATTCTCGCCGCTCGTTTACAGGTGTAGCACAGTGCTTAAAAGGCACAATAGATTCAACTAATCCACAAAAAATAGATTGGCGTACGTTGCCTCATCCAACGGGCACCGCTCACTATCGAATGGCAGCTAGCAGCTATAATGGCAATATTTATATGATGGCAGGCTCTAATAACCCATATAACTACAGTGCAATAGGTTACGACGGTAAGCCTGCACCAGCAAGTGATCATGTTTGGCGTTTTAGTGTGGATAAAAACGAATGGCAGGTTTTATCATCGGCTAAAGTAAAAAGTATGGATCACCGTGGTTTACTAGAGCACAAAGGTGTTTTATACCGAGTTGGCGGTATTGATAATAACCAGCAAGTAAGCGCTAACGTACTCAGTTATAAGGCTGAAAAATGAACACCCTTTACATTACCGGCGCAGGAGTAAGCGCAGCCAGTGGCATTCCGACCTTTAGAGGGGAGGACGGTTATTGGACCATAGGCAGTAAAAATTATACGCCTATGGAAATGGCAACACGCGCAATGTATCAAAATGCCCCTAAAGAGTTTTTAGCATGGTATTACCATCGCTTTGCAACGTATCGCAACCACGGCCCAAACGACGTGCATCATTGGCTGAGTAACAAAAACCTAATTACTCAAAACATAGATGGGCTTGATGGCAAAGCAGGTAATAAAAACTACATTGCTATTCATGGCAGGCTTGATCAAATGACCTTATTTCATGAGCAAGGTGATAACGTAACCCCTTTTACCGCTCCGTGGGAAAAGGTCGATGAAAGCTGCTTGCACAACTCTTTATTTGATGTGTTTAATATTCAAAACCAAGCACCTGAGCTTAATTACTCTTTTAAACCCTTTGTTTTATTGTTTGATGAGTACTACACCGAGCTTTATAGAATTAGCGAAGCGCAAAAGCGTATGAGCAACGCCGATAAAATCGTATTTATAGGTACCTCGTTTAGCGTTAACATTACGCAAATGGCAATTGAAATAGCCCGCGATTACAACATTCCCATTGAAGTTGTAGACCCCGAGCCAGCTCATATTTTACACCCCAATGTGAGCTATAAAAAAATGACGGCACTGGAATACATTCAAAACAATTAAAGTAAGCATTTTATGAGCATTTAACGTGCAATATTTAATGTTATTTACAATTTTGCAAAGTTTTTATCTCTCCAGTTATACATGTTGTTCTATAATGAAAGTAATCGCCTTTAAAAACATAATAATATATAAGAGACATAAATGAGTGATTTAACCGCAATAGCCAATTTATCAATATTATTAGTAGAACCTTCAGACGTTCAACAAAAAATAATTATAAAATCGTTATTAGATAGTGGCGTTAAACAAGTAGAAACGACAACCACACAAGAGCAAACATTAGCACTTCTTATTAAATATCAACCAGATTTAGTAATAAGCGCAATGTATTTGGCCGATGGAACAGCCGACACCTTATTGCAAAAAATCAGATCAAACCCAAGCACCGAACATCAACCGTTTATGCTCGTATCAAGCGAGCGAAATAAAAAGTATTTAGAGCAACTACGTCAATCGGGTGTATTAGCCATTTTACCAAAGCCTTTTAGTGCAACCGCTATTACACGCGCTCTTAAAGCCACGCTAGATATAATTAGTGAAGAAGAAGTAGACCTTGAACATTTTGATGTAACATTGCTAAGAGTGCTGGTTGTAGATGACAGCCGCTTTGCGCGTAAACACATTATTCGTGTACTTGCGGGTATGGGAATACCTGCCCCAGTAGAAGCCGAAAATGGTAAAGAAGCTATTGAGCACTTAAACAATCAATCATTCGACTTAATAGTAACCGACTACAACATGCCAGAAATGGACGGGCGAGAACTAACCGAAACCGTTAGAAGCTCAAATAGCTACTCGCATATTCCTATTTTAATGGTGAGCTCAGAAGCCAACGAAACACATTTAGCAAATATAGCCCAAGCAGGGGTCGATGCAATTTGTGATAAACCGTTTGAGCCAGCAACCGTAAAAGATTTACTGTTTAAAATAATGTCTTAAATTATTAACCCAAAGGCTAACGTTAAAACACATTAGCCTAAGTGAATATAATAAAAGCAGCGCTTGTTAAAAGTCGCTGCTTTTATTTTATTGGCTAGGTACGTTATAAAGACTAAACGCCACAAAACATAATATAACTGCAATTGCGGTATCAAATACTCGCCATCTAAATGGTGAACTTAATATGCTTTTAAGTTTAGGTGCAAAAAATACTAAGCTGCTAAACCAAATTATTGAGCCAACACAAGCGCCAAGTGCAAAATGCATTGGGTTTGGTTGTAAAGCGCCAATATTGCCAAGTAATAACACGGTATCTAAATACACATGTGGATTTAACAAACTAATTGCAAAGGCCGAAAGAGCAGTACTCCACCAGCTTACTTTTTCTACTTGGCTTACCTTTAAACCCGAAGTCCCTTTAACTGCTCGCATTGCAGATCCATACGCTAAGTACAATAGCATCGCAATACCGCCCCACGTTAACCAAGGTAGTAAGCCCGGTAATAATTGCTGTAATTCATTTGCTGCAAATACACCTATTAAAATAAGAGTCGCGTCGCAAATAATGCATACCGAGGCTAAAACAAACCGATTAGCGCCAGCCATACATTGGCTTAAAATCCAGATGTTTTGCGCGCCAATAGCAATAATTAAACTTAGTCCCAGAATCACACCCGATAAAAACGACATACTTTAAATCCACTCAATTATTCAATGCCTTGCAGGGTAGGGTGTAATCTGTTACAAATCCAATGAATATATTTAGGGTTATATGCGTAAAACTCATGATTGATTATCAACTACTCAATGCACTGTCGGCGGTTATTAGTGAAGGCGGGTTTGAAAAAGCCTCTAAAAAACTATTTATTACGCAATCGGCAGTAAGTCGGCGAATTCATCAACTCGAAGCCAAACTTGGAGAGCCTGTAATTATTAGAACGCAGCCACCGCGCCCGACCGCTCTTGGCAAGCGTTTACTTAATCATTTACAACAAGTGCTGCAGTTAGAAGTTGCTTTAAACGTAGATGCACTTAACGAACACTCCAGTTTAAATACACCTCTTAGTGTAAAGTTGGCTGCCAATGCTGACTCACTAGCAACATGGTTGCCAGAAGCCCTTGCCATACTAGACACAGAATCTGATTGTAAATTTAGATTTGAAGTGATCTCAGAGGATCAATCCATCGCTCATAAAAGGATGAAAGATGGCGAGGTAATGGTGTGTATCAGCTCATCTCCTGAGCCTGTAAATGGCGGGTTAGCATGCCCATTAGGCGCTATACGCTACAAGGCAATTGCGAGTCCTGACTTTATTAAACAACATAACCTCACTTCGCTTTCGCAATTGGCGCAGCTACCTTGTTTAGTTTTTAGTGAATACGACAAGCTACAGCACCAGTTTTTAGAAGATATTAACGGCTCAACGCCAGAGTATATGCATATATATCCTTCATCAGAGGGATTTAAACAAGCCATGATAGCAGGCCTAGGATATGGCTTATTGCCGACTTTGCAGCTTGGGGATTCCTTGCAAAAAGGGGAGTTAGTTGACTTATTTCCAGAGTATTATATTGATACGCCCTTGTACTGGCATTATTGGCAAAGTGAAAGCCCGCAACTTAAAGCACTGCGTAAGTTTGCAACGCAAGTTGCGGCTAACCGATTAGAACCAATTTAAAGGTGTTTATAACTGCCCTAATCTATAAATAAGTAATGCGGTTTTTTTAATGTTTTTATCAAGGCTGGTTAAGTCGGCTGTTTCGTTTTTAGTGTGCGCACCGCTACCCATTAAGCCCAAACCATCAAGTGCCATATCAACATGGTTTGCCGCAAACGAAATATCTGCCGCGCCTGCATTACGTGGATTAGCGGCTACTACTTTGTTGAAGCCTAAATCGTGGCTTGCGTCGCTGTATAATTCTAATAGCTTTTTATTGCCATCAGTTAATGCCATTGGCGGGTAACCGTCTTCAAAAATAAGCTCTGCTTTACTGCCATTTAGACTGTTGCTAGCAATAAGTTGCATTGATCTTTTTGCGTTTTCTAATTGTTTTGGTGAAAGTGCGCGTAAATCACCTGCTACATGCACGGTTTGTGCTATTACGTTGCTTTTACCAAACGCCGTTGCTGACGAATTAGCACTGTCGTAATCGGCATTTGTACCACCCACAATAAGCCCCGGATTAAACGTTAAATTAGGTTGCGTGGCAAGTTGCTCTCTAAAATCATTTAAAATACGTGATGCCTCGTAAATAGCGCCATAACCAACGTTTTCGCTAAATATTTGCGAAGAATGCGCCGCATTTGCCGTTACGTTTAGCGTCCAACCGGTATAACCACGGCGCGCCGCCATAGCGGTTTTAATATTGTTGTCGCCATTTTCATAACCAAGCGCTACGTCAGCCCAAATTGCCGCATCAACAATAGCTTGTTTAGATAAGCTAAGCGGGCGACCGCTGCTTTCTTCATCGCCAGTCAGTAACACTTTTATGCTTACATTTTCGAGTAAATTAAGGGCTTGTAAGCTTTTAAGTGCAGTAATTATTACCGTGTTACCGCCTTTCATATCGGCAACGCCTGGGCCACTGGCTGTATCGGCATCAAGCTGTTTGTAGGTAGTAAAGTTATCGTTTTTGGCAAATACCGTATCTAGATGGCCGATCATCAGTATTTTTATTGCATCGGGATCATTACTCTCATGGGTTGCTAATACATGACCTGCGCGGTTAAACGCACTGCCATCAAGCCATTTTACTTTAAAACCTATGGCTTTAAGCTGCTCGCTTGTCAGCGCACCTACTTTTTTTACACCTTCAATATTAAGCGAACCGCTATTAATATTTACGGCTTGCTCTATTTCTTCAAGTGCTTGGGGAATGTTTTTATCGACCTGTTTTACTATTTCACGCTCGTTTTTATCAAGCGCCGCATGGCTTGTAAGCGGTAAGGTACTAGCAAGTGTGAGAATAAGTGCATGGCTAAATTTTAAAAATGACATAACAGCATAATAAGTGAGAAATAAGAGTATTTAATATGAAGTAAAAATACACAGTATTCAATAGAAGGTGATTGTGATTTTTAACTAATTTTATAAGCAATAACGAGTTACAAGTTTAAGGGTTAAAGGGTGAACGTGTTATTAGTTTAAACACAGGTACTTAAAATATAATCTTTTAATTAATAATCAAGCTGCATAACTAAACAGTAATTTGTCTGATATTACTGATCTCCACCATTTTGGGGTTTTGCTGCATTTAGAAAAGGTAAGGCGAAGCTAACTAACTGTTTACAGTTGTTTATTTTATAGCTAGGATAAAATCATTGTAATATAGGTACATTTGTCGGTTTGTAAAACGACAAGTGTCGTAGACTAAATTGTCAGGTGTAAACGGATATCATCAAGTATATGGATATTTTCAAAGGTATAGATTTCAATGATTCGTTTGTTCTCGGTTGGAGTTCAAATACAACTGAAATCACATTCAAAATTGAGGCTAGCATTTGGCCTGATTCACCTCATTATCTAAATCCAAAACCTGATGAATATACTTGCTACCGTAAATGTGAAATTCAATTTACGGGTTTTACTTCATATTCAGGGCTTGTTGAACAAAGTAGTGTTAAACCAAACAATGATATAGATGGTTCATTTGATTATGGCAATATAGACTCGTTAATTGAAACAAATCAGGGCTTTAAGGTTGTAGGTGAGTTTGGTAACTTAGAAATTATAAACGGCAAAGTTCAGTTAAAAATTTACACATAACAAGAGAATGAATAGTGATTCACTTTAGTTTGTCATTTTTAGTTGCAAACGACGCAATAAAACGGCCAAACTAGCTCACACATTATTCAGGCGTTGAGGCTGTAGAATTACTATTTTTCAAGAAAAACAGCCTCGTTTATGGGCTCCAAATGTATTACCTAATGCTTTAAAAACGCTTAGAGTTAATTGCAGGAGCTCGTTTTTTAATTGAATTTGGCTGTTGGAGTTATTCTACAGTCTAGTTATAGGTTCAAGATGACTTCACACAGAGATTTAAATCCCACACATGAAATTGCTGTTCTAGATTCATATAAGAATCTCCTTTCATCACAAGGTAAAGTACTTGAATTAATTAACAGACCAGATCCGCCTGATGCAATTGTAAAGATTGATGGCGTAGATACTTGGATAGAAATAACAGATGCACATTTTAGCCAAGAGACTGCAATCAGCATAACTTCTCATGCCGCAGATGATAAAGTTCACATATCGTCAAAAGGCGATTTAGTTGGAGATTTTGATTCAATTACTAATGGAAGAGTTGAGTCAGCAATTAAAGCTAAGTTACAGAAGAAAACAATGCAAAGCATTGCTACATTAAATAAACCAGGGATATTACTTGTTGGGTTATATGGGCCATTCTTTGACATACTTCAGGTTGAAAGTAATTTTTCTGATGAATTTAAAGCTGAGTTAAAGACCCAGAATATTTTTAGTTCTATTTATGTTTATCAAACCTGTAACTAAAACACTCATGCGTACCATAAAATCAAATGAAGCAATACTCTGTCGTAAAAGTGATATCTCTTAATAAAAAATTTATCTATTCAGAAAAAAGCTTTGGCTCTAGGGTTCCTCAGGTCGGTGATATTGGAACAATAGTTGAAGTTTATGATGGAGCCTTTGATATTGAATGTAGCGATGAAAATGGTGTTACCATTTGGCTTGAAGTATTTGAACCTAGTGATGGAGGTTTAGAGTTACTGTATATATAACAAGCTTTTATTAATGCTGAATATTTTCCCTTCATTCTATCTAGCCGGTATTTAGAATTAACAACCATCAGGTTTAATACCATTAGCATTAAACCTGACAGCTCAAACTCAACCAATCAACGTTAATTAGTCGGCATTAAATAAATCTCACGTACGCTGTTGCGCTGGTTTGCTTCAATAGCAAACAGTACAGTGTCGGCTACATCTTGTGGGTCGAGTTTATCGGGTTTTGCCTCATCAAAAAACGGGGTGTTTACCATACCTGGTGCTATGGTGGTACAGCGGCCATTCCACTCACTCATTTCCTCAGCTAAGTTTTGTCCAAAGCCATAAGCAAACCATTTAGTTGCACCGTAAATAGAGCCGCCAATTGGCTTACGGCCAGCAGCAGAGCTGGTTAATATAAAGTGACCTTTATTTTGGCGTAAATGCGGCAGTGTTAGTTTTGCAGTCCACAGTAGGGCTTTAATGTTTATGTCGATCATGGTTGACCACTCATCCGGATCCCCTTTTTCGGTGCCAGCGGTTGAAACGCCCATGCCTGCGTTAGCAAAGGCTACATCCAAACGGCCAAACTTTTCAATGCCTTTTGTTACTACGTTTTCAAGTGCGGTAAAGTCTGTGGCATCTGCAGCTACGCTAAGTGCGTTATTTGAGCCTAATGATTCAACTAATTTAGTTAATTTGTCTTCGCTTCTGGCGGTTAAAATGACTTTGTGGCCATTGTTAACCAGCGTTTTTGCGGTTGCTTCGCCAATACCGCTTGAAGCACCTGTAATGAGGACTATTTTTTCTTTCGCCATGATTATTTCTCCTATGTTTACATATTCAAAATTATGAGAATTGTTTTACTAATGAGTGGGTCTTAAATGTATTTCTCTGATGTTATTGCGCTGATTTGCCTCAATGGCAAATAGCACAGCATCGGCAACATCTTGCGGGTATAACTTGTCAGGTCTTGCTTCATCAGTAAAAGGGGTATTTACAGCGCCAGGGGTGATGGTTGTACAACGCCCATCCCATTCACTAATTTCTTGTGCTAGGTTTTGAGAAAAACCATAAGTAAACCATTTGCTTGCACCGTATATAGAGCCTTTAACAGCTCTGCGACCAGTTGCTGAGCTAGTAATAATAAAGTGTCCTTTGCTTTGGCGTAAATGCGGCATTGTTAGTTTTGCAGTCCACAGTAGGGCTTTAATGTTTATGTCGATCATGGTTGACCACTCATTGGGGTCGCCTTCTTCAACCCCTAAAGTGTCTAGCCCTTTACCTGCATTAGCAAAGGCAACATCTAAACGACCAAATTTTTCAATGCCTTTAGCAACAACGTTTTCAAGCGCGGTAAAGTCGGTTGCATCTGCGGCTACGCTAATGGCGTTATCTGAGCCCAACGACTCTACTAATTCAGTTAATTTATCTTCGCGTCTAGCGGTAAGTATTACTTTGTGACCATTGTTAACCAGCATTTTTGCGGTTGCTTCGCCAATACCACTTGAAGCGCCGGTTATGAGTACTATTTTCTCTTTTCCCATAGATAACCTCTTTTGTGAACCTTGAAAACTTAAAATAACCATACCAACAAACGATTAACCTATATTGAATAGGCGCTATAAATTAGCCGTAAATAGGCGGGCTTTACGTATCAAAAACCATAGTTTTAACGGTATTTTTAAAGTTGAAATAAGTGATTAAAAAAGATAGGTTTAAATTTTTTATTCTATATACTCGCGCCACTTCTTTTGAAGTCGGTTTTTATTAGATTTAACCATTATTTTGCTGAGTTTCAGCCACATTTATCGGAACAAACATGAAAGATAAACTTTTAGCGTTTTGGCAAAGCCATTCAGAAACAATCATCACTTTAGGGTACAAAGTGATTTTAGCGTTGGTGATTTTAGTTGCGAGTGCCTTAATTGCACGCTCGGTTAAAAAAGCGATTAAAAACTCTAAATCGCCATTAAAAAGAGTAGATAGTACGCTACTCCCGCTTTTATCGAGTATTGCTGGTTATTTAGTTTATATAATTGGCGGGCTATTTATTTTAGATATTTTTGGTGTTAATACGGCAAGCTTAATTGCGCTAATGGGCGCTGCAGGTTTAGCGATTGGTTTAGCCCTTAAAAATACGCTGAGCAATATTGCTGCGGGTATTATGCTGTTAATACTTAGACCTTTTAAAATAGGCGACTTTGTTGATGCCAGTGGCACGCTTGGTACTGTGAGTGAAATCAACCTATTTACCACTATTTTTAAAACCACCGACGGTCTTTATATAGCATCGCCTAACGGCAAAGTATGGGGTGGCAATATTAAAAACTTTACCCGTAACGGCAAAAGACGAATGGACATAGTGGTGGGTATTTCGTATGCCGACTCTATTGATGTTGGCTTAAATGTGCTTAAAGAATTAGCCGCATCAGAGAGCCGATTACTCGCAGAGCCTGCACCTAAAGTAATGGTGGCATCAATAGGCGAAAGCGCAGTAAACATTCAATTACGTGCGTGGGCTGTTAATGGTGATTATTGGCAAACCGTGTGGGATTTAAATAAACGTGTTAAAGAAGCAATTGAAGGCGCTGGGCTGAGTATTCCGTTTCCGCAGCGTACGCTGCATATATCCGAGTCGATGGCGTCGGCAATAACTGTTAACAAAGATGCTTAAATATGTATTAACATAAACATAAACACGAATAAAAATAGCGAGCCTTTGCTCGCTATTTTTGTATTAGCCTTTGTGCTGACGAGGTATTAACCTTCTAATTGAAAGTCGTACACTGAGCCTAAATTAAGTAGCTGCGTTAGCTCATCAAGTGCTTGGTAGCTTTCGGTGAGTAGGGCTGAATCTGCAAAGTCACTTGCGCCTAATTTGTCGCGGTAGTTACGTTTTGCCCAGTCACACAGTTGTGTGTATTTAGTATCAGTTAAAATAACCTCAGGGTTTACCGCAGCAAGTTCTTGCTCGTTAAGGGCTACACGTAAACGCAAGCACGCAGGGCCTCCGCCATTTTGCATACTTTGGCGCAGGTCAAAAAACTGCACTTGGTTTACTGGGTTATCAGCCATAATCATTTCTTCAATGTAGGCGTTAACCGCGCTGTTGCGTTTACACTCTTGTGGTGCCACTAACAGCATTGAACCATCTTCAAGGCTCACTAACTGGCTATTAAATAAGTAACTACTTACAGCATCGGTAATACTTACTTTATCGGTAGGTACTTCAATAATATAAAATTCTTTATTGCCTACATACGCTTCGCGAATATCTTGCAGTGCCAGAGCTTGGTTTAAAAATGCTTGCTGGTGGCACAGTAATACATTGGCGTTACCTACTGCAATTACATCATTATGAAACACACCTTGGTCTATTACGTCTGGGTTTTGCTGTAGTAAAATTTGGCTTGAATCTTTTAAGTTATGTAAACGACAAATTGCTTCTGAGGCTTCGAGTGTTTGCCTTGCAGGAAACTTAGCGGGTTTTGGTAATTGGCTGTTAAACGCGCTGGCACCAAATACAAACATTTCAAGGCCTTGCTCGCCGTGGCTGTCACAAAAACGAGTATGGTTTGCTGCACCTTCGTCGCCAAAAAAGCCTTGGTCTGGCAAATGGGTATGGTGCGCAAAGTATTTGTCGTTATTAAACATAGCCTTTAATAAGCGCGTAGTGGTTGCAGGCTCTAATGAACGATGAAACTTATTATTTAAATTAGCTGAAGTAAAATGTACTTTGCCGTCGGTTGTATCAGGAGATGGCGATACCGTAGCAGCATTGGCTGTCCACATTGCAGACGCTGAATAACACGCGCGTAATAAAATTGGGTCAGCTTTAAATGCTTTATGAATTACCTGTGCATCATTACCGGTAAAGCCTAAGCGGCGCAGTACGTTTAAGTCGGGGCGCGCATGAGGGGCAAATACACCTTGGGTTAGGCCTTTGTCGTGCATGGCTTTCATTTTTTCAAGGCCTTGAAGCACTGCCTCTTGAGGATTTGAAAAGCTTGCTGCGTTATTTAACGAAGCAACATTACCATACGACAAACCAGCGTAGTTGTGAGTAGGACCCACTAAGCCATCAAAATTAACTTCCAAAGCGTTCATACACGTTCCAACTAAAAATTTTCAATAGGGTGCAACAATACAACGCAATAGGGTTGCTTGCAAAGTTATAAACGCAGTGTTTTTACTAATTTTTGATGTTTTTAAATGGGGAATTTATTACAAGGGAGTTGTTTTGATATTGAACGATTAATTTGAAGTTTAACTAAAATGTACATATAAATTTCATAGTGTGTAAAAGCTTAGCCTAAAGTAGGTTTATACATTTAAGCTTTATGCCAAGCCTTTACACAATACGATGTTACTTAACATAGGCGCGCTCTTTATCAGCGGTTGTATGGGTATTTGTTGGATCATTAACTTGCCAAACGCTAATATCTAAACGCCACAAAAGATAAAGGGTATGGTATAAATTGAACATGGTTTTTCCTTAGTATTTTCACTGAACACATCAGTTTATAGGAAGAAGTATGCCAACATTAACTTGAATATTTTATGAATAAAAATCAGGTATTTAGTATTTAAGTGTAAATACATACTTAAGGATTAGCACCAAAGAGGTGAAGTATTACTAAAAGATGCACCAGTGTGGTGTGTTTTTAGCAAAAAGCCCTGCAACTATTGGGTCACTTAAATGTGCAAGGCTTTTTAAAAATGTAGTCACTTAAAAAGTAAATTAACGGCCTACTTTTCCTTTTACTAAAGGCTCGAACGACATTACTTTAAACTTGCCGTGGCTTTGATTTTTGCCATTATTAAGCACTGGAGAATTATGTAAATCGTCAACGGTAAAGTATATTTTATGATCGGCTCCGTAACTAAAACCATCAGGCCAGCTCAAACGTTCGTCTTTAAATAATACTTCGTAGTCGCCAGTGGGTTTAACTACGCCAATTGCGCCATTGATTATGTCGGTTACATATACGTTACCGCCGCCATCAACAATAATACCGTCTGAAATTGGCTTAGTGCCGTAACGCGTAACTTTGTCTTCAAGCGCTTTAGCCGAAAGGCTCTCGTTATTTATAGCGCTGGTGGCAATGCGGTAAACCGACGTGCCCGACATAGATCCAAAGTAAAGCCAGTCTTCGTTAGGGTCAAGCGTAATAGGGTTAACACCTAAGCGGGCAGGTTGTCCGCCAAGGCTCATTGTGCGCCCATCAATAACCATATCGATATTTTCGGCTGTGGTGTAATGACTGTCTTGTAATACTCTGCGTGCGACACCTGTTTTAAGGTTAACCGTAATAATAGCGGCTTGGCTGCCTTGGGCTGTATCGGCAATGTATACAACGCCATGCTTATTATCGATGACTAAATCGTTTAAAAACGAGGTGTCGGTAATGGTTGGTTTAGCCAGATAAATGATTTTGTGCAGTTGCTCTTTATTTGTATCCCAACCTACTAAGCGCCCAGCGTGATCGGGCCCTGAAGTGTCGAGCATCCATAAAACGCCATCGCTTGATACGTTTATGCCAAGCACATCGTAAAAACCTTTACCGTTATTGTACGCGTATGCCCATTCTTCATTAGGGTAGGGCTTGGTTGTACCATCGCTTAAAAGCTCCATAATTTTTTGCTTTTGGCCAAAAAAACCATGCACAGATAAAAACTTTCTGCCCGATGGAGTAATAGCAATGTTACCTGGTGGATGCTGCGCATCAAATGTGGCTACTGTTTTTAAATCAGCATTTTGATTATCGGTATTAGCAGATACGGCGTTGCTACCTAAAAGAGCCGTGCTACACGCCGCTGCTAATAGTAATTTTTTAATATGGGTCATTTTTAAAACCTTTTAAAACACGTTTATTGTTTAAAAATTAAGAGCCTAATCGGCTAAGTCGTTTACTACTAAATCGAGCAGCTGCATTAACTGCTGTGCTTGTGTTGCATCTACACTATCAAATTTACATAAAATATTTTTAGGAATATCGGCTGCTTTTAACTTAAGCGATTGGCCATGCTGGGTTAGCTGCACTAGGCGTTTGCGTTTGTCGTGCTCATCTTTAATAACAGCCAGTAATGATTTGTCGCTCATTTTTTTGAGTATTTGGGTCATTGCACCGCCGTCTATCGCGGTTTTATCTTTTAGCTCGGCAATTGTTATTTCGTCTTGCTCCCACAGGGCCATCATTACTACGTATTGTGGGTAGGTTAAATTTAGTTCGCTTAAAGGCTCGCGATACGCACGCGCAATGCTGTTAGATGCCATGTATAACCGATGACATAACTGATTCTTTAACTTTAATTGCTCAAACGACATAACGTTATCCTTCATTTCGATACATGCTATTTTAATTTGCATGCAAAGTATTTGCAATCTCTAATTACTTGTTCTATTATTTTGCACACAAACTAAATTGATTGATATTTTTAAACTTTGGAGTTCATTATGAATGTATTACAAAACGTAGCTTACACAGCAAAAGCAACTGCAACTGGCGGCCGTGAAGGCGTAGCTAAATCTGATGATGGTCGTTTAGATGTAAATTTATCAACACCTAAAGGTTTAGGCGGAGACGACGGACAAGGCACTAACCCAGAGCAATTATTTGCCGCAGGTTATGCAGCATGTTTTATTGGCGCACTTAAATTTGTTGCAGGTAGCGAAAAAATAGAATTACCAAGCGACACGCATATTAACTCTGAAGTGTCTATTGGCGCGATTGAAGGCGGTTTTGGGATTGCGGTAAAACTTGCTGTATCACTAGGTGATATGGATAAAACAGCAGCGCAAGAGCTTGTAGATAAAGCGCACCAAGTATGCCCGTATTCAAACGCAACACGTGGCAACATCGAAATAGAGCTTTCAGTTATTTAATAACTAAATGAAGAAAAGTTATAAAAGCACACTTCAGTTACTGAAGTGTGCTTTTTGCGTTTTAGGGTAAAATCACGTTAACATGCAAAAAATCATATATTCACTATTCCATATGTTCTGTTTTTGTTTTATTGTATGTGCACTAACACAGTGAGGACAGTATGAAACAATTCAACCCACTCCAATTTTATAAATGCCTAGCGGACGATACGCGTTTAAAGGCAATGCTATTAATTAGCCATCAAGAAGAGCTATGTGTATGCGAACTGGTTGCTGCACTTGAGTTAAGCCAGCCTAAAGTGTCTCGCCATTTAGCGCAGTTAAGACAATGCGGATTATTGAGCGACCGAAAACAAAATCAATGGGTTTATTACAGTATTAATAAAGCCCTGCCAGAGTGGGCTAAAAATGTATTAACGCAAACCCTGACTGCTAACCCTTCATTTTATGAAAATGATTTAACGCGCTTAAATGTTATGGGTAATCGCCCTGAACGTGTTACTAGCTGCTGCAACTAACTAATAAATTAACTTATTAAAGGTATTTAATTATGACTATTAAAGTAGGTATTAACGGTTTTGGCCGTATGGGACGCTTAACACTGCGTGCAGCAGTTGATTGGCCAGAAATAGAGTTTATTAAAGTAAATGATGTAGCGGGCGATGCTAAAACCCACGCACATTTAATTGAGTTTGACTCAGTACACGGACGCTTAGCGCAGCAGGTTACTAGTGATGATAATAGCTTTAGTGTGGGTAAACACACGATTGCGGTTACCAACAACAAAACCATAAACGAAACTGATTGGTCAGATTGCGATGTAGTTATAGAAGCCAGCGGTAAAATGAAAACCACTGAACTGTTAAATCAATATTTAGCGCAAGGTGTTAAGCGTGTTGTGGTAACAGCACCTGTAAAAGAAGACGGTATTTTAAATGTAGTAATGGGTGTAAACGATGATCTTTATAACCCAAGTGAGCATAAAATTGTTACTGCTGCTTCTTGTACTACTAACTGTTTAGCGCCAATAGTAAAAGTGCTGCAAGAAAAAGTGGGCATTAAGCACGGCTCAATGACCACTATTCACGATATTACTAATACTCAAACGATTATTGATGCCCCTCATAAAGATTTACGCCGTGCGCGTTCTTGTGGCACAAGTTTAATACCTACTACAACCGGTAGTGCAACGGCTATTACGCATATTTTCCCAGAACTAAAAGGTAAATTAAACGGCCATGCCGTGCGTGTACCTCTTACTAACGCATCAATTACCGATTGTGTTTTTGAGCTTGAACGGGGTGTTACACAAGATGAAGTAAACACGTGGTTTAAAGATGCTGCAAATAATGAGCTAAAAGACATTCTAGGCTACGAAGAAAGACCGCTTGTATCTATAGATTACAAAACAGATCCGCGCAGCTGCACCATAGATGCCCTTTCTACTATGGTAATTAACAACACTCAACTTAAATTATACGCTTGGTATGATAACGAGTGGGGTTATGCAAACCGTACTGCTGAGCTAATGCTTAAAGTTGCAAAAAGTGATTTAGTTTAATCTCATTTAAAAGGTTTAACGCTATGTTTGCGCAGTTGGCTAACTTACCGAGTTCTATAAAACAATATTTAATAATTACTGGTAACTATTGGGCATTTACTTTAACCGACGGTGCACTACGCATGTTGGTGGTGCTGTATTTTCATCAGTTAGGGTATGGTGCATTTGCTATAGCCATGTTGTTTTTGTTTTATGAAATTTTTGGTGTGATCACTAATTTAGTAGGTGGTTGGCTTGGCGCGCATTTAGGGTTAAATAAAACCATGAATGTAGGGCTTGGGCTGCAGCTTGTAGCTTTAGCTATGCTTTGCGTGCCAGGGGATTGGTTAACCGTTACCTATGTTATGGCAGCGCAAGCATTGAGTGGCATAGCTAAAGACTTAAATAAAATGAGTGCCAAAAGCGCCATTAAGTATTTAGTACCGCAAAGCGATGAGGGGCAAAGCCAATTATATAAATGGATTGCCATACTTACAGGCTCTAAAAATGCGTTAAAAGGGGTGGGCTTTTTTTTAGGCGGCTTATTACTTACTGTATTTGGTTTTGTAGGTGCACTAATAAGCCTAATTGCATTACTTAGTGTTGCGTGGGTTATTAGTTTAATTTTTTTGAAAGGCGATATTGGCAAAGCTACAAACAAACCTAAGTTTAAAGAATTATTTTCTAAATCCCGTGCAATCAACTTACTTAGTGCTGCGCGTTTATGTTTGTTTGCAGCGCGTGATGTGTGGTTTGTCGTTGCATTACCGGTTTACTTAGCCGCTCAGTTTAACTGGGATCATTGGTGGGTAAGCGGCTTTATGGCTTTGTGGGTTATTGCTTATGGGCTGGTGCAATCGCAAGCTCCGCGCATAACTGGACAAAGCGATTCAAATTCACACTCAGTCAAAAAAGCATATTGGTGGGTTGCTTTATTAAGTGGCGTAACCTGTATTTTAGCGTTGTTGATGCAATTTGATATCGCGGTACATTTTACGCTTGTAATTGGCTTACTTATTTTTGGTGGTGTATTTGCCGTAAATTCATCACTGCACAGTTACTTAATAGTAAGTTTTGCTAAAAATGACGGGGTGTCCCTCGACGTTGGTTTTTATTATATGGCTAATGCAATAGGGCGCTTGCTTGGTACGGTGCTTTCTGGCTGGGTTTTTCAAGTGTATGGGCTTAGTGCATGTTTATGGGTGAGTGTGTGTTTATTAATTGCGGCCTCAATCACAACGGCACGCTTAGCTAAACTTTAAAAAACTCAACATATTGTATTAAATTCAGTTTCTTTAACGATATTCATAGCTTCGTTGGTTAGATCTACTAAACTATATCAGTAGTTTTAATTTAAGGGTGAGATGAATGCGGGAAATATCGCTAGCAAAAAAATTACTTTGGCTTACTGTTGGAAGTATATTTATCACTGTATTAGTGCTTTCGAGCATTTTGTGGTGGCAGTTATCTGCAAGTAATACCGAACTAGCAAGCAAGTCAGAAGATTATATTGTTGCTGAAGTTGAAGAAAAGTTGAATGCAAATGCAGCAATATATGGTGAAAAAATAGCGGGCTTTATTAACGAAGCTTACCGAGTGCCATACTCTTTAGCTGCGTTATTAGGTGATGCAGCTAAAAGCGAAAGCCTTAGTCGCGATACAGTAGTGAGTATTAATCGCTCTATTTTAGAACAAAATACATTACTATCATCTATTTACTCTCAGTTTGAACCAAATGCGTTTGATGGACAAGATTCAAGCTTTACAACCGGCTATAAGCACTCGGTTAATGGCGATGGTACGCTAGAAGTTTATATAACACGCGATCAGAATAACGTGATTGAGCAGCAAAAAGTAGCTAATGCCGCTGATAAATATATTACCTCACTTAATGAGTTCGGCATTCGTGAAGCACATTGGTACTTGTGTGCAAAAGACACACTCAAGCCTTGTATTATGGAACCGTATTTATACGAAATCCCATCTGGCGATTCAGTAATGCTTACCTCATTAACAGTGCCTATTTTAAAATCGGGTCAGTTTATTGGTTTAGCGGGTGTTGATTTAACACTGCCGACCTTTCAGGCCATGACTGAGGAACTTTCTAAACAGCTTTATAATGGCCAAGCTAAAGTAACCGTGCTTAGCGATATTGGTTTAGTAGTGGGAAGTAGCCATTATAAATCTAAATTAGGGCGCCCATTCAAAGAAGCTGTTAGTTCTAACTTGTTTAAAGAGCTTGAAAAATTTAAGGGCCAAAAAGGCATATTTAAAACATCGTCTGAGTACTTAGTTAATTACCCTATAAATATAAAGCTAGCTAATAGACAGTGGTCTTTACTTATTGAAGTACCTAGTAACTTAGCTTTAGCGGGCCCTGATGCACTGTCACAAGATATGGCCGATACTGCAAACGATTTAGGCGCGATGATTTTAATTACAGGTGCTGTTATTGGCGTTATTGCATTTTTAATAATGAAATTTGTTATTGGTAGCGTGGTTGCGCCTCTTCAGCAAATTCAACAACGTGTAGATAACTTAGCAAGTTCTGAAGGCGATTTAACGCATACACTTCATGTTGAAACTCATGCAGAGCTAATTGCTTTAGCTGGTGGCTTTAATGCCTTTTTATCTAAGTTGCGTATTTTAATTACAGAACTTAAAGATGTGTCTGATCAAACCAAGCAACAAGGTGAAATAGCGCAGCATATAGCTATTGATACTAAGCATAATGTTCAATCTCAATTTCAAGAAATTGAAAGTGTGGTAACGGCTATGAACGAAATGAGCGCAACAGCACTCGAAGTCGCCAGAGCATCAGAGCAATCAGCTCAACAAGCCGATGAAATAAACAGCTTGGTAGTAAGCAGTGAATCGAGCTTATCGTCAGCGATGACACAAGTTAAAACAATGTCTGAAGAAATTAAAGAAGCTAATCAAGCCGTTGAAAAAGTAGCTTCGCGCAGTAAAGACATTACGCAAATATTAGATGTAATTCGTACTATTTCAGAACAAACAAACTTACTTGCTCTTAATGCAGCTATTGAAGCTGCGCGCGCTGGTGAACATGGCCGAGGCTTTGCTGTTGTTGCTGATGAAGTACGTGCACTTGCTTCTAAAACGCGTTCATCAACAGATGACATAAGCCAGTTAATTGATAGCTTATTATCTGAAGTGGGTAATGCGTCTACCGTTATTGAAAAAGGCGTAGTACGTGCGCAAAATGCTGTTGATGAAACATCAGTAGCTTTTGATGCTCTGCACAGTGTTGTCGTTAAAGTTGATGAAATAACCAATCAAATTACACATATTGCAACCGCTGCTGAAGAACAAAGCTTAGTGACCGAAGAAATTAACCGTAATTTAACGCTTATATCTGATGCCGCCTCGCAACTTGCTGACTTATCTACACAAGCGGGGGATAGTAGCGAAGCGCTTAACAAACTTGTTGCGCAGCAAGACTCAGAGCTAAATAAATTAAAAACATAATACTTATTAAGTATTCAGATAAAATAAAAACGGCAGTAATTTAATTACTGCCGTTTTTTATTCAAATTATTGATTGGAAGGTGTTTATAGGCTTTTTATGATCTTGAACATTTGATTGATCATAGGCTGAGCAAGAGACTCTACACCTGGGCGGTTAAAGTAACCACGTAACCCAGTAAATTGAACTTCAAAAAAACGTGCATATTCTTGCGCTGATATATTATTACTCAACTCATTGTTTTCAATTGCTTGCTCAAAAAGAATCGAAAGATAGTTTTCAAACTTATCAGCTAAATCTAAACTTAGTTGATATAAATTGCTATCTTTATCGGCAAACTCGCAATTAGCTTTCACCAACATGCAAATAGCACTCGGTGTACTTTCTTTCTTTGTGACGACATCCTCAACAAAAGCACGTAAACCACCAAGAATGCTGTCTGATGTAGATAGGCATTCTTTAATCTGGCTTTCCATTTGCACTGTGTAGTCTTTTAACGATTCAATATAGAGGCCTTCTTTTGAACCAAAAGCAGAATAGATACTTCCTGGGCGCATGTTTACAACATCTTGTAAATCACGCGTCGAAGTTGCATGAAAACCCTTTTCCCAGAATAGCTGACTTGCAAGGCGGACAACTGTCTCGCGCTCAAACTTCACCTTATTAACCATGTTGTTTCTCAATTAATTTGAACATTTGCTCAATTTTAACTTGAACAGTCGCTCAAAATCAAATATTATGTGTCTCGAAGTTACTTAAACCTAATTATTTATTGGAGCTAAACATGGCAGAATTTACTTTATACACAGCAGATAACGCACCTGAAGAATCAAAATCTCTAATGGCTGATTCAGTAGCTGCATTTGGTATGGTACCTAACTTACACGCAGTAATGGCTGAAGCACCAACATTACTTAAAGGTTACCAAGTACTGCATGAGCTGTTTCAAAAAACATCGTTCAATGCAGAAGAGCTTACAGTGGTATGGCAATCAATTAATGTTGAGCACGCGTGCCATTACTGTGTACCAGCACACAGCGCCATTGCTGCGTCAATGAAAGTTGACCAAGGTATTGTTGATGCACTTGTAAATAAAACACCACTTGAAAATCCTAAGCTAGAAACTCTTCGTGAAACTACACTAGCAATGACACGTGAACGTGGCGTGATCAGTGATGAGCAAATCGAAAAGTTCTTTGCAGCAGGTTACGGCAAGCAGCAACTACTTGAAATTATTGTTGGCTTATCTCAAAAAGTAATGAGCAACTACACTAATCATCTTGCAGATACACCTGTAGATGCACCATTTAAAAAATTCGTAAAATAATTTACGACTTTTAAAGAATGAAATAACAAAAAGGCAGCCTAGGCTGTCTTTTGTATTTATAAATCGCGGCTATTTAAATTTAACCACTTTTGTACTGCGTGTATAAGTACGGCTTTCAGGTTTAGTCCACTCACCCTTTTTAAGATAAGAGGTCGATACAATAAATTTATCGTCTTTCAAATCACTAGTCGATTTAACCTTTGTGATCCCATCTTTGCTGCCTGTTACATCTTCATAAGCGACAAACTGAGTAGGGCTTAATACCTTCATAATCCCTTTTGTATAAAATCCTGCGGTGGTAAAGTAGTAAAATACGAGTGACTGCTTTTTAGTATCGTAAAAAATCATCGACTCGCCACCATACTCACCTTCATTAATTGAGTGCATAGTGCGTATAGCCTTACCATTTAGCGCGCGTTCCCATTTACCCACATCTTGCACAGGTTTTGCACCTTCAGGTACTTTAAAGTCTGCTTGCCACGTTCCTAAGTAAGGTTTAAACACTTCTAGCTCTTTATCAAGGTTACTGGCAGTTTCATTAGCAAAGCTACTAAATGTGCACAAACATAATACTAAGAATAGAGATTTAAAATATGTCATAATTTGACTCTTGTTGTTAGGTTTTTATAAGCCCAGTATAGGTGATAATTAATTGATAAAGAAAATATTAATAACGTTCTCATTACTTTATTTAGCTGCCATTTGGCTGGCTTACCCACTGCAATACTTACCCGTTTATATACCAATATATGTACCTGGTTATATAAGTGTATTAAGTGCTATAACCTTTTTTATGTACGCGTGGGATAAGCGACAAGCTAAACGCTCTTCACATACAAAAGTAAACCGTACACCAGAGCGCGCACTGCAGCTTCTTGCATTATTTGGAGGATGGCCAGGGGCATTAATTGCTCAACAATTACTTCGTCATAAATCGCAAAAGCGACGTTTTATTATTGTGCTGTGGTTATGTGTTTTAGTGAATGTTGCGGCTATGGGGGGATTATATTTTTTTGTGTAGTTTAAAATTATGCCTTTAATACATGTGAAATGTTCAAAGGCATAATTAAAGTTTAGATATTGGACTAGTTAGCCGCTTCAGTTGCTGCTACTTCATCTAAATTTACTGTTAAAATTGTCTTTTTATCGACTACAACCCACTTGCGGTAAGTTAAGTAACCTGGCTTGCTTACTTCAACGTCATACTTACCTTCTTTAAGTTCAATAGCATCTTGGTACACAGGCGCAATGTTCATAATGCGTACGCGTGCATCACTAGGGTTAGTGATTACAGTTAATGAAATAGGTGCTACAGCTTCAACAATTTCTTCTTGTACTTGAACTGCTTCTTCTTTTGCAAGTTGCTGCGTTTCATCTACAGACGATGTAGTTGAACAACCACTTAGTATTAGTAATGCCGCTAGTGCGCTTATCTTTTTCATAGGTACTCCATAAACTCATTTAAATAGTGATAATTACGAAAAATCTTGGAGGAGTTTATGCAAAATGATCGCTCAACCCGTCGTCCTTGACCTTCGTTTGTTAAAACAAAACGTTTGTTAGTTTAATATATTTTTAGTTATTTGGTGATGCTCACGAAATAAAATAGTTGTTTAAAGCATTACATTATCAAGAGATTGAGTAATAGCTTCACTTCTTTCAACTAATTGTTCTGCTGTACGGTACATCTTTCTTTTCATTAACGTATTTGCCATAGTGATATAGCGTCTAGATAATTCTTGTTTTAAAGAAACGAGTAATGAAAAGTCTTTAGGTAATGTTGCAGACTCGGTATTGATTAATTCTTCAAAATCTAATAAATCTTTGTACTCTTCAATCGTCTCTAGTTTTTGTGTGTATCTATCAAATCTAGGACCGTAAAATACGATGGCATCTTCAGTAGGAAAATCAGCTGGCTCACCTAGGTTTACTTTCTTTTGGTAAAGCGTTAAAGCATCTATCGCCGACTCTCTTTTTAGCAGATTGGCAAAGCCAAGTTCGTTTTTTTGATTATTGGTGAAAATAGCTTTACCAACATTAAGTAAAGATTTTTGCGTGATAACATCATCTTCTTCAATAGCTTTATCTAAGGCAAGTTTATAGTTATCAAAATGTACTTCAGACGGGCGATAAACGTAGGTGCTATCGACTACACTTAAATCATTGATTAATTGTGGAATACTATTATTGTCCAGTTCACTATAGCGAGATTGCTCAAGTAACAAATCAATACGAGAAGTAATATCTGAAATTATTGATTGGCGCTCTCTTAAAATGCTTTCGAGTTGTACCGATAGCTTTTCTGAATCTGGGTAATACTCCAAGGCCTTACTATAAACATTAATTGTTTCATCAAAGTCTTTAAACTTGTTAGCGCTTGTATTGATTTGATTCGCTCTGTAATCAAAACGTTGTAGAATATTAGCTTGATTAGATCTTAATAAGCCTTGTTTTAATACCTCGTATTGAGGTGGGATTTCTGCAAGCTTGTTTAGAATCTCCGGTCCATTCCAAGACATCCATGTTTCTACTTGTTGGTTTATTGCTTTTGCATTATCTAATTTAGCTTCAAGCTGCTTTATATTATTTGTATTTGATAGATAGTATTGACCAGCCAAAAGGGCTAACACAACAGTACTGGCTGCAAGTGCTATTGCCGGTTTAAAGTTACTTTGAAGCTTATCTAAAACAGGCTTTAACGAATCAGTTCTTTTTGCTGCATCTAAAGAAATTGCTTTATTAAGCGTGCCCCACAACCATAAAGGGCAGTTACTAGGGCGTTTTGCCGATGTATCTTTAGGGAGTGTGTCTGCTGCAACGCGATTATATGGATGTTTGCTACTCAATAATTCTAGGGCAATACACGCATAAGAAAAAACGTCATCTTTAACGGATGCTGCAGCACCTTTAAGTTGTTCAGGACTTGCATAAGTTGGTGTATAGCCCCCTACAGTACCTAAGCTTGATTCGCTTTTAACTGCATAGGCATCTTCAATGGTTTTGTGTTTTGCAATGCCAAAGTCGAGTACCTTAAGGCTACCATTAGAATCGAAAATTATATTTGATGGTTTTAAATCGTTATGAATAACGCCACGAGAATGGGCATAAATTAATGCATCGGCAAGTTGGTTAAGAATTACATTCGCTTTTTTGAAAACCATTCCAGAGGGTTTATTGCGCTTGATTATTTGCTCAAGCGTTTCGCCTTCTACTAATTCCATGGTTACATAATGTAAACCATTATCAGAGCCTGCAGAATATACTTTTACAATATTAGGGTGAGAGAGCTGTTGTGTTTTAGTTGTTTCATCTTTAAGAAGTGAAATAGCTTCTTCAGAATGAGAAAACTCTTCTAACAATACTTTAATCGCTACAAAAACTTCAGGACGACTCGCACTTTCTAAAAATAAATCTCTGGCTCGGTAAATGTAACACATACCACCTTGGCCAATAAGTTCTTCAACTAAGTAGCGATCCGATACTTTTTTACCAATAAGGTTTAATTTATTTATTGCTTTTGACGTGCGAAGTTTTGAGTCAAGTGAAGCTATCTGCGTTTTATCATTAGAACTGTTGACACCGCTCATTATAAATCCTTTTATTGTGCATATTAAAATAATCGCAAAGGTGAGTTTTTTATTTTTATCAATTCTCCCTTTGATAAGTGCCGTATTTTTACAAAAATTAGCTAACTTAGCAATGTTTCTATAGCAGAACTTTCGTACAAAACTTTAAAAAATTTAGAGCTTTTATAGTAATTTTTGAAATATCGTTTAATTGCTATTTGTTTTTATAAACAGTGTAGGCCTACAGGCATTGCTTTATAACACTTCTATGTGCTTAAAATGAATAAAATGTAATGCTAATTATTAAATAGCAATTTTTTAAATGGGAACATACAAAATATCTTTTGTAAGTTTTGAAAGGGCTTTTTTATAGAGGTTTTGTTTAATTTAATTTATTTAAATTTGAGCTTTTGTATGGTTGAGTATATTTTTATATATTAATTTCAATGTTGACAATAGTTTCTCTTCTACTTTATCCTAATGAGAATGTAGATTTATGGGACTAACTTATCAAATGGAACTGATACTAAACATCACTAGTTATCATAGACTCTCTCCAGAAATTGAAGCAACTAAAACAGTAAAAGACTCTCTAATATTTGGCCGTTCAGAAGTATGTGATTGGCATTTTCCGGATCCTGAAAAAATCATTTCTAGTAAGCACGGACGCATAGTAAAAGAGGGTGATTCCTTTTATGTTTACGACACATCTACAAATGGTACTTTTGTAAATTTTGGCGTAGCTCCATTAGGTCAAGGTAATAAACAACGCTTGTCGGATAGTGATACGATCACCGTGGGTGATTTTCAAATAGAGGTGAAATTAGCTACTAATGAAAAAACACCTGATACCGATTATGGTAATTTAAGTGCAGCAGCTAGTATTAGCAAAGAGCCAGCAAGATCTTATCAGCATCCTACTGAGCATTTTTCTGATCCAGAACAGTACTTTAATGAATCAATAATGGATGAGTCTATGCCTGCGGTTTCTATGACTCAGGCAGCTGACGATAATTCAGCAAACCAAATACCTGAGAACTGGGATGAGCTTGCTCACTTAATGAACCCTGGCGCTGTAACTCAACAAGCACCCGTTGTAAGTAAACCACAACAAAAACCAGCTGTTGAACAGCAAATTTCAGTTAATACACCAGTACTAGATACGCCTGTAACTAAACCTCAAGCAGTAAAGCCTGCTCATAAACCAGTAGTGCAAAAAAATCCAACATCACATAATGAAGACACCGCTTTAACTGATGCTTTTTTAAACGGGCTGGGGGTTAAAGCTGAGTTACAAAATTCATTAAACTCACAAGAACTTTGGTTTGAAATGGGCCAAGGGTTAAATCTATTACTGACCGAGTTGATGGAGTCTCTTCGCCAAAGAGCGCTTGTAAAAAACCAATTGCGTTTAAACCAAACGATGTTTCAAACTCAACAAAATAACCCAATTAAGTTTTCGGCAGATATTGATGACGTTATTCAGAATTTATTCATCAGAAATAGTGCAAGCTTCCTGTCGTCTCAAGAATCAATCAAAGAAAGCTTTGTTGATACGCGAAGACATGAACATGCTTTATTAGCAGGAGCTGACGGCGTATTAAAAGGGATGTTAGAGCAAGTTTCTCCCCAACATATAAATCAACAAATAAATGATAATTCTAACGTATTAAAAATCATCCCTGGCCAAACAGAGTCTAAGTGCTGGAAGTTATACCAAAATTTATATGATGAGTTATCTCATGATGTAAATAGTAAGGGAGCTATGGCATTGTCGGATGATTTCTTAAAAGCATACAACGATAGAATTAAAGAATCGTTCTAGAAAGGAAAGTAGATAATGAACAAATTTAAGCTCTTTTTAATGAGTTTCAGTTTACTGTTTTTAGCCATGGGTTGTTCAACTGTTAATAAGTTTGTGCCTCCTTCTACGGATCTAAAAATTAATGTGTCTAAAAATGTAAACCCAGACACGTCGGATAGACCTTCACCGGTAGTAATGAAAATTTTTGAGTTGAGCTCGAGGACAATTTTTGATACTCAGGATTTCTTTAGCTTGTATGAAACACCTGAAAAACAATTAGGCCCAGACTTATTAAAGAAAGATGAATTAGAATTACAGCCAAACTCTGTTCAAGAATATAAAATGACCTTAAACCGCAATACACGATATGTTGGTGTTGTTGTAGCGTACAGAAATATAGATCAAGCACGATGGAGAGCTGTAATCGAAGTTGACCCAACTGGCTATGACGATATAGATGTAAATGTTGAAGCAATTGCTACATACATGAGAGAGCAATAAAAAGGATTTGTATAATGAGTGATAACACTCGTGTTGCCTGGACCGAAGGGATGTTCTTAAGGCCGCAACACTTTCAGCAGTCAGATAAGCACTTTTCGCATTTAATTAAGCAAATTTGTAATGGGAACTTAGCAGATCCTTGGGGCATACTTGATATAAGTATTGACACTCAACTATTAAGTTCAGGCCAGTTTGCTATTGAGTCATTGTCAGCTATTACTCCTGATTTGTTACCTATCGATATGCCTCAATCAACCTCTTTGCCTGAGCCTTTAGTGGTTGGCAAAGATGTTTATGACGAAATAATTTATTTAGCGGTTCCTGCTCTAAAAGCCAGTGGTATTAATATTTCATCGTTGGATGAGGATATTGTTACGCGTTATAAACTTAATGACTTATCAGTAAGCGATGACTCTTTAGGTGCGCAAGCTCAAGAAATTATTCAAGTAGCTAAGGTATTTAGTAAGCTAGTATTGTCATCAGACGATCACGCTGGCTATATATTATTGCCATTAGCACGCATTGTTGAAGTAAGTAGCGAAGGGCAAATTAAGCTCGATTCAAAGTATATTCCAGCTTCATTAAAAGTAGGTCAGTGTAAGCCATTACTTGGTCTAGTGAGAGAAATTGGCTCAATGATAAAGCAGCGCTCAGAAAGTATCGCTGTTAGGTTGTGCCAAGGCTATGCGGGGAGCACATCTGTAGCTGATTTTATTATGCTGCAAACACTAAATAAGTATGACGCTGTTTTTGAAAACCTGTTATCAGTTAATAACCTTCACCCAAATATTCTTTATACACGTTTAATAGAGCTTGCAGGTGAGCTATCTACTTTTAGTACAGTAAACAAAAGAGTACCTAAATTACCTAAGTACGATCATAAAAATTTAGGTCCTGTATTTAGTGAAGTCGTAAACTTTTTATATCAATCTTTAAGTCATGTAATCGAGCAAACTGCAACAGAAATAAAGCTAGAGCAGAGCAAGTTTGGTATTTCTTTTGGTGCGCTCAAAGACAAATCTGTACTTAGCTCAGGTCAATTTATATTGGCTATTAAGGCGAGTGTTCCTCACGAAGAGCTTCGTAAGATATTACCTTCTCAAATAAAAATAGGTAGCGTTGAGACGATCCGAGATTTAGTAAACAATCAGATCCCAGGTATTACAATCAGTAACTTACCAACTGCACCGCGTCAAATTCCTTACCATGCAGGTTTTCATTATTTTGAATTAAATAAACATGGTGAGCATTGGGCAAAACTTCATTCAAGTGGTGGTATTGCTATTCACTTGTCAGGAAGTTACCCCGAGTTACAACTAAGCCTATGGGCAATAAGAACTTAACTTTTAAAAGGAAGAGTTTCAATGGACGAAACCATTATAAAACCACGTCCTGGTCGATTAGGGCGTGATGCCTCAAATAATAATCAAGTAGATAATGATCCAGACAAAACAGTCATGTCTGTTGAGCCTGTTGCAAGTAGTATTCCTAGTAATGCAAAGGTATCTATATTTAAAAACCCATTAATGGAAGCAGCAACAGACTGCTTTTCATTGGTTATTTCAATTAGAAAATCAGTTGAGATGACTAACTTAGCTGCTTTAAAGCATCGATGTGTAGAGGCTATTAAACGCTTTGAAGTCGAAGTTCGTAATCAAAACCTATCAAAAGATGTAATCAAAAACTCCCGTTATTGCTTATGTGCAATTTTAGATGAGTCTGTTTTAAATTCTAAATGGAGCTCTATGGAATGGGCTGACGAAAGCTTGCTTTCAACATTTCATAAAGAGACCTTTGGCGGAGAGTACTTTTATACTTTACTAGACAATGCATTGTCTCAGCCAGAGCAACACAAAGCCTTTTTAGAGCTTCAGTACCACTGTTTAAATTTAGGTTTTAAAGGTAAGTACAGGTTAGATACTGTGGGTGATAATAAAGTAGAAGAATACCGCTCACAAATGTACCACCTATTAAATCAATTAGATGGGCCAATCAATAATAAGCTTTCTCCTAACTGGAAGCAAAGAGTAGCCGCTGGTGTAGAATTAAGAAATCAGGTGCCGTTGTGGGTTATTTTTTCTGTTCTGGGCTTACTTTTACTTACTGTTTATTTATTTATAAATATGAAGCTAAATGATGATGTTACGGCTGTTAATGACAAGCTTGCTATCATTCATCCTCTAGCTGAAGACCAAGCAATAGACAAAAAGGATCAGCAGCTACTTGTATTAGAGCAGCTATTACAAACTGAGATTCAAATGGGGATTGTAACGATAAAGAAAAATATCGATAGAATCAGAATCTCTATTAATAGTGAGAGCCTTTTTAACCAAGGTGACTCTAAATTATTACCTTCATTTCAACCTATTTTAGAAAAGCTAGCATTGAGCCTTGAAGGAACTAAAGGACGTATTTTAATAACTGGCCACACAGACGATACACCAATTAGAACTGATAAATATCCTTCAAATTGGCACCTTTCTTTAGCGCGCGCAACGCAAGTTGCAAACTCTATGGCTAAAAGTACAAACCTCAGTGGGCGTTTATGGCCCGAAGGTAAGGGCGCAGCAGAGCCTATTGCCAGTAATTCAGATTCAGCTTCTCGGTCACTTAACCGACGAATTGAAATCGATTTATTATTTTAAGAGGCTGAAATGAGTTTTTCACAAAAAATAAAAAAAGTGACCTACGCACTTACATCTCGTACGGCAATGCTAGTTATTGGCTTTTTGGCTTTATCATTACTAATTTGGTTTGGCGGCCCATTAATAGCGATAGCTGACTATGTACCACTACAAAGTATTGCAGCAAGACTGTTTACTATTATATTGGTTTTATTGGTTTTTTCTGTGTCTAAAATTTATCGTCTTATGCAACAAAGCAAACGAGACGAAAAAATGGCTGATGAGTTAATTGATAGTAATAGCGATACAAATAGCTCTGAAGTAAATGAAGAAATTACCACGCTTAAAACGCGAATGAACGAAGCTATCGATCTTTTAAAAGATGTAAAGCTGTTCAAAGGTAAAAACATTTACCAGCTGCCTTGGTACATAATGATAGGACCGCCAGGGGCTGGCAAAACTACCGTTATTCATAACTCAGGGCTTGATTACCCACTAAAAGATAAGCTGGGTGTTGATTTAGTTCATGGTGTTGGCGGTACGCGTAATTGTGATTGGTGGTTTACCAATAAAGCTGTTTTAATTGACACTGCAGGGCGCTACACAACGCAAAGCAGCCACGCAAAGCATGATTCACGTGCATGGGAAGGCTTTTTAGGATTACTTCGTAAGTACCGTCCTCTTAGGCCGATTAATGGTGTAATGATCAGTATGGGTATTTCTGAGCTTATGAGCCAGACCAAAACTGAGAGAAACCTACATGCTCGCGCTATTAAACAACGATTACAAGAGCTACAAAGCCAATTAGGCATGACTTTTCCTGTTTACGTTATTTTTTCTAAAGTTGATTTAATAGAAGGCTTTAGAGAGTTTTTTGGCGAATTAACTGAAGAAGAATGTGAGCAGGTCTGGGGCGTAACCTTTGAACTTGATTTAGATAAAGACACGCAAGTAGATGCATTTAATAAAGAATTTCACACATTAATTTCTAAATTAACCGAGATGTTAAATCGTAGATTAATTAATGAAAGAAACGAAGAAATTCGCGCTAAAATATTCGAATTCCCAAGGCAGCTTCGTGTGCTACAAGGTGTAGGAGATGCTTTTTTAAAAGAAATATTCACTCCTAATGCATACGAAGAACTACCAATGTTTCGTGGTGTTTATCTTACAAGTGCAACGCAAGAAGGTACGCCATCAAGCTTTTTAAACGAAGCAAACGCAGGCGAATCTGGATACATTAACCAATCTAAAAGCTTTTTTATAAAGAATGTATTAGAAGGTGTAATTTTTCCAGAGCAAAACTTAGCAAGCACTAACAAACATCATGACAAACAAAATAAATGGCTTCGTGTTGGTAGCATATCGCTTGCATGCATAGCTTTATTTGGTTTTTCAACATCGTGGTACTTTAGTTTTGCTTGGAATAGTAACTTAATTTCAGAGACTGAGGATGCGATTGCAACGTACCAAGAGCTTGATACCGCCTCATTTGATCGTAATAACTTATTGGTACTAAACGACAGATTAAAAGCTCTTAGAAACTTACCTGCAAGCAACCCTGAACTTGTTAATACACAAGAGTCTAAATCAATTGGGTTTAACAAACTAAATGAAATAAAAATGGCTTCTACACAAGCCTACGACCGTTCATTGCAAACGTATTTAGAACCGTTTATTGCAAGTACCTTAATTAAAGAAATGGAAGCTCATCCTGAGCACTTGAGTTATTTATACGAAACACTGAAGTGTTACCTCATGTTGTTTCAGCCTGAATACTTTGAAGGCGAAGATATAACGGTATGGTTTAACGCGTATTTAGAACGTAATTTACCAGGCGATAAAAATATGCAAACCAGAGTAGAGCTGATGGAGCATGTTGCTACATTACTTGAAAACGGTGTTAGCCAAATTGAAATTGATAATCAAGCAGTGCGTGTTGCACGAGCTGAGCTAACTAAGCTACCAATTGCTGAGCGAGCATACCAACGACTTCAAGCCGACTTCTTAGATAGCAGTATCCCGCCATTTAGGCTTACAGATATTATTAGTTTCGAAAGTGCGCAAAAATTTACTTTTAGAAATGACGGTGAGCTTACGCGAAGTATCCCTGGCTTATATACATTTAATGGTTTCCACGGCATTTTTAATGTTGAGAAAAGTAAAATGCTTGGTAATTTAATGGCAAGTAGCTGGGTGTATGGTGAAGAGGCCACGGGTACCTACGATATTTCTAAAGATGAAATAGAGAAAAAGCTAGAGCAGCGATATTTTCAAGATTATATCTATTATTGGCAATCATTTATTGATGATTTGAGCCTTAATCAATATAGCTCTCCTGCTGAGGGGGTTAATATCACTGATGCTCTAGCGGGTTCTGAAGCTCCTATTAAAAATATTATCACTGCTGTTCAAAAAAATGTGCAGCTAACTAAATTACCAGTATCTGATAATCAAAAGGCTGCAGGTAAAGTGGCAGCAAATGCTGCTGAAATTGCTATGCAAACAAAGGCTAATCGTATCAAACGATTTTTACCTGACGAAGCCCCTAAATTTGATATTAAATTACCGGGTCATCAAGTTGAAGAAGCTTTTGAAGATGTAATAAATATTGATGCTCAACAATTAGATAATATTCAGAAAAACCTAAGAGAGTTAAACGTTTACTTAACCAAACTTGATAGAGGCGATCAGTTAAAGTCGTCAATTAAAGATCAAATTAGCGGTAAAAGTAAGCCAAGCTTTATTCGTCAACTTGAGTTCCAAAGCCGAGACTTACCTTATCCGTTTAATAGTTGGTTGTTAGATATCAGTCGTGATACTAGCAATATAACTAAAAATAGTGCCAACAGACACTTAAACGAGATGTGGAAAAGTAAGGTGTTACGCGAATATAACGCTGCAATTGTTGGCCGTTATCCGTTCTCTCCATACGCAGATAAAGAAGTGAATATGAAAGATTTCACTCGATTCTTCGGCCCTGGAGGAACAATTGATAGCTTTTTCACAAACTATATTGCGCCAAGTGTAGATATGAGCTCAACGCCATGGAAATTTGAAAAAGATATAGGCATTAGCCGAGATACATTAGCGATGTTTGAGCTTGCTAATCAAATTCAAACTGTCTTTTTTGATGGCGGTAGTGCAACACCAAGAATTGAGTTTGGTTTAAGGACTGTAGAATTAGATCAATCAGTATCAAAGTTCAGGGTCGAAATTGATGGGCAATCTATGTCATATCGTCATGGGCCAATCAAAATAACTAACTTTGTATGGCCAGGATCAACAGGGCAAAGTAATACTCGGATTGAATTTACTCCTCCAAGTGGTGGTCGCCCTATTAATACAACTTACCAAGGTGAATGGTCGCTATATCGTATGTTAGACGAGTTAAGTGCTAAAAGAGCAAAAACACGTGAAGACTTAGAGTTACATTTTTCACTCATGGGGAACAATGCGAAAGTCGAGTTATTGCCTAAATCAATCAGGCATCCATTTTGGAACAAAAGTGTAGAGAAGTTTTCATGTCCGACCCGATTATAAATATTGGTTATCTTGGCAAAGTGCCTAGTTTAGGTGACTTTGTACAAGATAATGTATCGAAAGAGTTTTCAGAGCATTGGGAGCAATGGCTGCAAGCAGCCATTGCAGTGAGTAAAGAGCAACTAGGTGAAGTATGGCAAGATAACTACTTAACCGGACCAGTATGGCACTTTGCATTATCGCCAAATATTGTTGGTGACAAAGGGGTTATGGGTACGTTGTTTCCGAGTATGGATGCCGTGGGACGACATTACCCTTTTACTGTTGCAAGTACACTAGAGCATGCACCGATTGATGTTTTAAACTCGGGTGTGTTCTCTTTAGAGTATGAAGATACTGTATTAAAAGTTCTAGATAGTTCCGTTGATTTGTTTTCTTGGCGTAAAGAGGTTGCTAAGTCTTTAAGTGCTATATCTGGAGTTAAAAAGCAGGTTAGCTTTTTAAATTCAGCAGATAAAAATAAAAGTGCAGAAGCATTTGAGTTTTCAGGTGATGAGCTATCGAGTGAAGTTCTTCAAGATGCAATGCATGCTCTTTTATTAAAAAGACATGGCGATTACAGTGTTTGGTGGACGCATGGCTCTTGCAACATAAAACCAATGGTACTTATAACTCCTGGCTTGCCTGCGGTAAATCAAGTTGCGGCAATGTTAGATGGAAGGTGGAAACACTGGGAATGGAATTTTACACAGGTAAGAAATAGTGATTAGCAAGTTTAGTACAAGTTATGCAATTACCCATCGTGGTGCTGTCAGGCAGCTTAACGAGGATGCGCATGTAGAAATAAACAGCCATAACTTATGGGTTGTCGCAGATGGGATGGGTGGTCACGAGGCTGGTGAAGTTGCCAGCCAACTTGTTGTAGATGTATTAAGAGCAAAAATTGAAGAGCTTCCACTTGAAAAACTAGAAGTATCACACATAGTTGAAGCCATTGAAGATGCTAATAGGCAATTAAACGAATACAGTGCCCAATATCTAGGTAGTAAAACCGCGGGCAGTACAGTTACCGCATTATTTTTAAAAAATAATAAGTACTATGTTTTGTGGGTTGGCGATAGCAGAGCTTACATGCTGCGAGATGGTCAACTTAGGCAAATATCAAGAGATCACAGCCAAGTAAATGATTTAATCGATGAAGGGATTATCTCAGTAGAAGAAGCTAAGACGCATCCATTATCAAATGTAATCACAAGGGCTGTAGGTGTAACCGAAGAAGTAAAAGTGGACGTTATTCAAAATGAAGTGAAAACAGGCGATATATTTTTACTTTGTTCAGATGGGCTCACCGGCGAATTGTCAGATGAAGACATATGTTTGTCATTAGAGCCAAGTAGTATTATTGATTCAGGAATGGCGTTAATGCACTCATCATTAGTGAGAGGTGCAAGAGACAACGTAACGTGTATTTTAATAAAGTACGATGAAAGTTATGCTGGCAATAATTCAGAAACATTCAACATTCAAGATGAAGCTACAATTCCATTGTTTTCAAGGTAGCTCTATTTTAAAATGAAATTGTTTTAGTTTACTTTATTTGAGTTTTTACTTTAATTACATTTATTAATTTAAAGTATATTAATATTCTAATTGTTTATGTAAAAGTAATAATCAAGGTTTAAACTCAATTGTAACTAGGCTTGTAATTTATTATAAAGAATGTAATATAAAATCCGCTCAGCTTTATTAGAGTTTTATGGATAATTATTAGGACGACGGAATGTTTTTATTTGAAGAGTATATTTCCCCTATTTCAGACACCGAGATTGCAGGTATTGATCCCCGTTCTGATGTTTCTCCTACGTCGACTTATTACGCCTTAAAAGATTTAAGAAACCAGCTTCGTGCCGCAGAAAGAAATGCGTTGGTTGATGAAGAAGGTATTTCTTCATTAGCAAGAGATTGGCTTCCTTTATTAGAACAATGCAGTAAAGCAATTAAAAACGAAAGCAAAGATATTGAATATTTAGCTTGGTTTATAGAAGGCCTTTGCCGTATTCACGGTTTTAAAGGCTTAGCTTTTGGTTTTAAGGTTGCTCATAATCTGCTCGATAGTTATTTTGATAAGCTGTATCCGTCATTAGATGACGATGATGAGTTATCCGATAAAATTTCAGCTTTAGTTGGTCTTAATGGCTCTGCTGGTGAAGGTACTTTAATAATTCCTATTAAAAGCATCTACTTGACAGACAGTTCCAGTATGGAATCGTACTCTTTTTGGGAGTATCAACAAGGCTACGACATTTCTCGTTTAAGTGATGAAAAAAGAGAGAAAAAGATTAATCTAGGTGCGGTTGACTATGAACTCATAGAAAGAAGTGCATCAGAAACCAGTACTGAATTTTTTGTGACTTTGAAGCATGATATCGAAAGTGCTATTGAACAGTTTGCTTTATTAAGCGAAGTTATGGATAGAGTGACAGGTCAACCTCAGCCAACGTCTAACATAAAGCAAGCGTTAGAAGTTAGCCTTGGAGCTGTTGAACATGTTGCGGCTGATAAACTTGAAGCTGCAGAAAAAGCTAAAGCAGCTCTCAATGCGGTACAAGAAGTTGTTCACAGTGATGACGAAGAAGGTCAAACTACTGTAAATCAAACTGTAAAAGCTAATAACGAAATTAACTCAAGAGAAAGTGCGATAGATAAACTCAAAGAAATTGCATCTTTTTTTAGAAAAACAGAACCACACTCGCCTATGTCTTACACCATAGAGCAAGTAATTCGATGGAGCGAGTTGTCGCTACCTGAATTGTTAAATGAATTAATTACAGATAGTGATGCTAGGACTGGGTACTTTAAGTTGTCTGGCATTAAAATCAGCGAAACTGAAACATAAGTAAAAGGAGTTCTCTATGAGTATCCATGATAAATTAAAACGAGTTCGTAAGCCTCGCGTACACATCACTTATGATGTGGAAACTGAAGGCACTGCAGTAAAAAAAGAATTACCATTTGTTGTTGGTGTTATGGGCGACTTCTCTGGTGATAACACTGAAGCATTAAAACCACTTAAAGATAGACGATTTGTGCAAATAGATCGTGAAAACTTTAATGACGTTTTAAAGCGTATGAGCCCTTCACTAAAATTATTAGTTGATAATACGCTTAATGATGATGGTTCTGAATTTGAAGTAAAACTAAACTTTAAATCGATTGACGATTTTGAGCCAGCAGCTGTTGTGAATCAAGTTGAGCCATTACGTAAATTAATGGAAACACGCAACAAGTTACGCGATTTAATGACTAAGATTGATCGCTCAGAAGAATTAGAAAACGTACTTGAAGAAGTATTAAGCAATACAGCAAGCTTAGACTCTATCGCAAAAGAACTAAAAATAGAGGAGACTGAAAAATGAGTACAGAGCAACTAAGTACTGAATTAGAGTCTACTTCAGAAGCAACGTCTTCACTTTTAGAGCAAGCAATTGGCGCAACTAAACAAACAGATGCAAGCCGTGCAGAAGAGTTACTTAAAACACTGACAGAAGAAGCCTTAAAAGGGACTGTTCAGTGGAACAAAAACATGACAGTGACGTTTAATGAAGCGATTCAATTAATCGACCAAAAAATATCTAAACAGCTAAGTGTAGTTATGCATAGCGAAGAGTTTCAAAAGTTAGAAGGCTCTTGGCGAGGTTTGCACCATTTAGTGATGAATTCTGAGACAAGTGCTACACTTAAAATTCGTATGCTAAATATGAAGAAAAAAGAACTTCATAAAGACTTAAGTAAAGCTGTTGAATTTGATCAAAGTCAAACATTTAAGAAAATCTATGAATCTGAATTTGGTACTCCAGGTGGCGAACCTTACGGTACTATCGTAGGTGACTTTGAGTTTACTAATCATCCTGAAGACGTTGAAACATTAAGCCTAATGTCTAATGTTGCAGCAGCTGGTTTCTGTCCGTTTATTGCAGCTTCATCTCCTTCATTATTTGGTTTTGATAATTGGGAAGAGCTAACTAAACCTCGCGATTTAGAAAAAGTATTTGAATCTCTAGAATACACAAAATGGCGCTCGTTTAGAGACAGCGATGATTCACGCTTTGTATCACTAACAATGCCTCGTTTCCTATCTCGTCTGCCTTATGGCGCAGCTTCAAAACCAGTTGAAGAATTTAACTACGAAGAGTTTGAAGTAGAGCCTAAAGATGGCCGTTCATTAAGCACTGATAACAGCGACTATTGCTGGAGTAATGCTGCATATGCTATGGCTACTAATATGACTAAAGCATTCGCTCAGTATGGTTTTTGTACTGCAATACGTGGTGCTGAAGGTGGCGGTAAAGTAGAAGGTCTTCCTACGCATATTTTCACTAGCGATGATGGCGATCCAGATCTTAAATGTCCGACTGAAATTGGCATTACAGACCGACGTGAAGCAGAACTAAGCAAGTTAGGTTTCTTACCTCTTTGTCATTACAAAAATACAGATTATGCAGTATTTTTTGGTGGCCAAAGCTGTCAAAAACCACAAATTTACTCTACTCCTGATGCAACAGCAAATGCGGCAATATCGGCTCGCTTACCTTACTTGATGGCTACTTCTCGTTTTGCTCATTACTTAAAAGTAATGGCGCGCGACAAAATTGGTAGCTTTATGGAAGCGGAAGATGTTGAATCTTGGTTAAACCGTTGGATCTTATCGTACGTAAACGCGACTGAGGGTGGTGGTCAAGATATCAGAGCGCGTTATCCTCTAGCTGATGCAAAAGTATCGGTTAAGGAAATTCCAGGTCAGCCAGGTGCATACAATGCAGTTGCATGGTTACGACCTTGGCTACAAATGGAAGAGCTTACTTCCTCTTTACGTCTTGTAGCTAAAATTCCAGAGATCGGTTAATAAACTGATCTTTAGCGTTAAGGATAATGCAGTAGAATGAATCACGAAGAGTTTTCATTTATAAATCAAGACTTCGCTTTTGTACAAAAAGCGCAGTCTCGAATAAGTGATAATGAGGCTTTACTCGATAGGTTTTTAAACGAAAAAAACCTAGATAAAGCATTGTTATTATGGCTTGAAGGCTCTTCAGATTCACCTATTTCATGGACTAAAGAATCACTGGGTCCTTATTTACAGCGCGTAATCGTTGAGCTCGATCAGCTCATTTCAGAACAATTAAACCTAATTATTCATAATGATAGATTTCAAAAGTTAGAAGCCAGTTGGCGTAATCTTTGGTGGCTGATACTTCAATGCGAACAATACGACAAAGAAAATAAAGTAAAAATAAAAGTATTGAACTGCGATTGGGCAACACTCTCTAAAGATGTAAACAAAGCCATTGATTTTGACCAAAGTTTATTTTTTCAACTGCTTTATCAGAGTGAATTTGATAGCGCAGGTGGCGAGCCATTTGGTGTTGTTATAGGTGATTACGAAATTAGTAACATGTGCTCAGCGGGCACAATTTATAATGACATAGACACAATAAAAGAAATATCTAGAACCGCTGCTGCGGCTTTTTCTCCATTCATTTGCTCCGCTTCTCCTAACTTATTTGGTGCAGATAACTTTTCTGATTTAGGCTATTACGCCGATTTGTTTAATCAGTTTGAACAACCTGAATACGCTAAATGGCAAAGCTTTAGAGCGATGGAAGAATCTCGTTTCATTGGGCTTACGCTTCCTCATGTATTAGTTAGACCGCCATATAGCAATGATGGTAAACGTCATCAAGATTTTTACTTTAAAGAGCAAATTAAAGACCCCGAAAGCGATATGCTTTGGGGCAATGCAGCATATCAATTTGTATCTACCATAATAAGAGCATATTGCGATAGTGGCTGGTTTGGGCACATTCGCGGTATTGAGCCGGGTAAAATTTCAAAGGGATTGGTAACAGGGCTGGCTAGAGACAGTTTTGCAAACGACACTTATCAAAAAGAAGCAAAACCACCACTAAACTTGTTAGTAACAAGCAAATTTGAAAAGCAATTTTCAGAACTTGGCTTTATTCCAACATCGTCAGTAACCAATACAGAGCACATAGTTTTTTATAGTAATGCATCGGTTCAAAAAACTAAAAACTATGAATCAAGTGCCGCTAATATAAATGCACGTTTATCTTCAATGCTGCAATATATTTTATGCGTATCTCGCTTTGCTCACTATTTAAAGTTATTAGCTCGCGACCGTGTTGGGTCTTACAACACGGCGCAAGCTTGTGAGCGAGACTTACAAGCGTGGATAAATAATTATACAACTGCTTCAGACTCTGCCTCAGAGCATATAAGAAGTAAGTACCCTTTAAGTAATGCCAGAATAAAAGTCAGTGAAAATAAAGCCAATCCTGGGCATTACTTTTCTGTTTTACAATTACAGCCACATTTTCAATTAGATCAGATGATCTCCAGTATTAAATTAATTACTGAGCTCAGTCCTCATCATAAAATAAAGGAATAGTCATGAAAAAAATACATAGCTTAATTCGCGAGGGGAAACTTACTGATGCTTTATCTTGTTGTGCTACAGAGCTTCAAGATGAGCCACTAAATTTTGATATCAGAAGTATTTACGCCGAGCTACTTTGCATAAATGGTGAGCTTGAGAAAGCCGATAAACAACTGGATTTTATGGTGCAAAAAAATCCTGAATTTGCAGTAGGTGCAGTAAATTTAAGACACCTAATTCGTGCTCAGCAATCTCGTGTAGATTTTTATCAAGGTAAAGGCATCCCTAAGTTATTTCATGATGCGAATGAATTAGACACACTATTTTTGAAAATGCATGTTGCTCTGTTAGAAGGTTCAACCGACGAAGCAGCTCAGTTAGCTCAGGAAATGGAATCTATAAGAGTTAGCACAGACGAGGCATCAGCAAGAGATCTTGATGATTGCTTAAACCCATACCTAGAGGTTCTAGGGACTAATGGTGAGTTTTATTTAGCTAACTTTAACGAAATTGAATCTTTGAAAATGGAGCCAGTAGAGTCTTTATTAGAAAGCATTTGGTTACGTGTTGAAATTACGATTAAAGATGGCCCGTCAGGTACAGCTCATTTACCACTTGTTTATATTAACTCTGAATCAGAACTTGAAAAGCTAGGTCAAGTGTCTGATTGGGTCGAGCTAAAAGATGAATTTATTATAGGCAAGGGAATGAAAATGCTGTTTGTTGATGATGAAGCTATCACTATTCCAAATTTAAAAATAAGCTCACTTGAAACAGCATAATTTAAGTTTAAGCAACCATGATAGAGCATAAACAACAGCTTCAAGCATCTATAATAGATAGGCTCATTGATGACGAGCCTGATTTTCAGGATGCACCATCACGTACCGAAGGCATCACTATTAGTGAGCTCAGAAAAAACGTGCGCAGAGATATTGAAGCTTTGCTAAATGCTCGAATTCAGTGGCATACATGGCCAACTCAATATACTGAGCTAGCTACTTCATGTTTGTCTTATGGTTTACCTGACTTTTCGAGTATGTCTGTAAGCTCTCACGAAGGGCGCGCATTACTGTGCGAAACCGTCAGAAATACAATTTTAAAATTTGAGCCACGGTTTCTTGAAGTTGAAGTGTTTACAGACGAAGAAGTGCCTTTAAACAGAGTATTAAATTTAAGAATTAATGCGCTTTTATACGCCGATCCTGAGCCAGAGTTTATTAGTTTTGATTCAGAAGTAGAGCCCGTGAACTTGGGTATGAAGATTATTGAGGCATCATTATGAACGATGAGTTATTGAAGTATTACAATCGTGAATTAGCATTTGTGCGTCATTTAGGTAAAGACTTTGCTGAAAAATACCCAAAAGTTGCAGGGCGTTTAAAGTTAAGTGAAGATCATATTGAAGACCCTCATGTATCAAGATTAATAGAATCGTTTGCATTTTTAACCGCCAACATAAGGCAAAAGCTCGACGATAGCTTCCCGGAGTTAACGGATGCTTTGCTAGGGCAAATGCTACCAGATTACCAAGCGCCAATTCCATCAATGTCGGTTGTTAAGCTTGAAGCTGAGAACTTATCTACGGCAGGTGTTGTTATACCAAAGGCAAGTGAAGTAGAAACTAACGTTGACTCAATGAAGCAATGTAAATTTCAAACGTGTTATGAAACCTACCTTTGGCCTGTCGAAATAACAAATGTGCAATTTGATAATAGCCCATTTGTAGCGCCTAAGCCTCGCTGGCACGAAAAAGCAAAATCTATCTTCAAAATAGAATTAACTGGTGAGTATAAAGGGGTTTCGCTTGCAGAAACTGGCCTTGAAAAATTACGTGTTTTTATAAATGGCCAATGGCATCATACACTTAAAGTGTACGAGTTACTGTTTAAACATAGTATTGGTATTGCTATAGACAATGGCGATGAAGGTATTAGGTACCTGTCAAAAAACCAGTTAAAAGCAGTTGGTTTTGATTCTAACGAAGCAGTGGTCCCTTATTCGCAGCGCTCATCTGCCGGATACCGTTTGCTCGTTGAGAATTTTACTTTTCCTGAGAAGTTTAGGTTTTTTGAGCTTGAAGGCATTCTCTCATCACTGCCCAAGCAATCTAATAAATGTAGTATTTATATTTACCTAGATACTGAATCTGCTGAGCTTGAAAAGCAAGTAGATAAAGATATGTTCTTATTAGGCTGTACCCCAATAATAAACTTATTTGAACAAGAGCTTGAGCCAATACGACCTGAAATCAGTGAATACGAGTATCAGTTAACACCGCGTTATATGGACTCTGAAATATCTGAAGTGATTGGTATTTCTGAAGTTATTGCATTTGATCATAAAGGCAATAAGCAAATTGTTTCGCCTTTTTATGGTCAAACACATCCTAAATATCATGGTCATGATGATTTGTTTTGGCATATTCGTCGAGAAACAGCTTCTTGGGCAGGCGGTTATGTAGAGTCAGGAACCGAAACATTTTTATCGTTAGTTGATGCCACTTTTGAAAATAGTGCGATGGAGTATGGTGACGGAAATTCAGTACTTACTGTTCGCGCAAATTGTAGTAACCGAAACCTACCGGCAAGTATGCCCTTTGGTGATGACGAGCTTGGTTTATTAATGCCGGAGCGCGGCGATGTCATTAAAAAAATTAGATGTTTAACGCCATTTACTCATGCAGTGAGACCTATATTAGCTGATGCAACACGTTGGCAGTTAGTTAATCATTTAACGCTAGATACCTTTAGTGGTGAAGATGCATGTAATAAGCTTAAAGAAGTTTTACGTTTATACGATTTTAGAGCATCGCCACAAACTAAGGGTATGATAGATAATATTTATAGAGTGGTAATAGAGCCCTCAACAGCCCGTGTTATTCAAAAAGGTAAAGTAAGCTTTGCCACAGGCAGCGAAATAGAAATTACATTTGCTAACGATGATTTTTCTGGCAGCGGGATGTTTTTCTTTGCATCAATACTTGATCACTTTTTTGCTCAATTTGCAGCAATAAATAGCTACACACGTTTAAGCTTAAGGCTTAAAGAGCAAGAACAAATTTATTTTCAATGGCCTGCAAGAGTGGGTGACAGTCCATTATTATGATTAAGCAAATAATCTCACAAGCTTCTCAAATTGATTTTTATAAAGCTGTTTTCATAATTGAAAATCAGCTCAAAAAGCGCGGCTTAGATTATCGACATGTCGGTTACGACAGTAATCCAAAGCAAGAGTTGATTAAGTTTACAGCTACCCAAAAGTTTGGCTATCCAGGTAATGCAATTACCAAATTAGAAGAAATAGGTTTCGAAGACGGTATGCATAAAGTAAATATGCAGGTTTCTTTTATGGGGCTAACGGGTTGTTCAGGCGCTTTACCCCAGTTCTATAGCGAACTCGTGATGCAGCGTTTGCGCTATAAAGATACAACCATGCGTGACTTTTACGACATGTTTAATCATCGTTTAATCTCACTGTATTACCGTGCTTGGAAAAAATATAAACCATCGCTTAATCACGTAAATAAAGATAGAAACAGAGATCCTTATACACAAATACTGGGTCTATTAAGTGGTGGTTACAACGAACACCAACTGCATTTTTCGGGTTTATATAGCCGTAAAATTAGAAATGCATTTGATTTAAAAAATGTACTTTCGTCATACTTAGGCTGTGAAGTATCAATTAAACAAATGGTTGGCCAATGGCACGAGCTAAAAGAGCAAGAACAAACCCGTTTAGCAAGCCAAGCATTATATGAAGGCCAGCACGCCCGTTTAGGCGTTGATACCATGATTGGAAATAAAGTATGGGACGTATCTTCTAATATCGAAATTCACATAAAATCAGATGATCCAGATAAAGCAAAACAACTTTTGCCCAAAGGTCCGCTTTTCGAAATCGCGAATAAAATAACAAAAGACTATGTTGGAAATGCCATTAACTTTCGCTTAGTCATTGAGTCAAATTTTCAAAATTTAGGTGCCGCTAAACTTTCAAAAAATGAGTGTCAGTTAGGTGCCAATAGCTTCTTATCTGTACAAGATAACAAATTAAAATCTAACCCTACTAAGTTATCGTTTAAGGGATAATTAAAATTAAAAGGAAAAAAGTATGTCTTCGATGACACTGAATAAACTAGTTGAAAAACTGAGTCCTGATTGCAGAAAAAGCCTAGAAGGTGCTGTTGCTATATGTAATAGCCGCAGTCATTTCACGGTTGAACTTGAGCATTGGCTACTTTCAATGATTGAGCAGCAACTAGATGACGTTAGACTGATTTTTGGCTCATTCGATATAGATATTGATAAAGTTCAGCAGGATTTAAATCAATCATTAGAGTCGTTTAAAACGGGTAGTGAGTCATCTCCTAGTTTGTCAGTGCATGTAACCAGTCTCCTCAAGCAATCATGGTTAAGTACTAGTATTGAGTTTACAGATAATCAAATTCGTAGTGCATATGTTATTTATACCCTTACCAAAGACGATACATTATCCAGCTTAGTAACACGTTGTAGTAAGTTATTTAATAAAATAGAACCAGGTCAATTGCTTCATGCATGGCCTGAAATCGTTGCGCAATCTCAAGAGCGTAACCATTCAGTACAAAATGCGTCGACTCAGGCAAATGCTGGCTCTAAAACCCCAAGCTTAGATCAATTCACTGTTGATTTAACTGCCCAAGCACTCGCTGGAAAAATCGACCCTATTCTTGGTCGTGACTTCGAAATTCGCCAAATGGTTGACATTTTAACAAGGCGTCGTCAAAACAACCCAATTTTAACTGGTGAAGCAGGTGTAGGTAAAACAGCAGTTGTTGAAGGGCTCGCGTTAAGAATTGCTCAAAAAGATGTACCGGCTGTATTACAAAATGTAAAAATTCACAGTTTAGATTTAGCACTACTACAAGCTGGTGCGGGTATGAAAGGTGAATTCGAAAATCGCCTCAAATCGCTTATCAACGAAGTAAAAAATGCGGTAAATCCGGTTGTTTTGTTTATTGATGAAGCACATACCATGATTGGTAGCGGTGGTGCAGCGGGTCAAAATGATGCGGCAAACCTATTAAAGCCCGCTTTAGCACGTGGCGAATTACGCACAATAGCGGCGACTACTTGGGCTGAATACAAAAAGTTTTTTGAGAAAGACGCTGCATTAACGCGCCGATTCCAAGTTGTAAAAGTTGAAGAGCCAACGCCCGAAAAAGCCGTAGCTATGTTACGTGGCTTAGTGCCGGTAATGGAAAAGCATCACAAGGTGTTTATCTCTGAGCAAGCACTTGAAGGCGCAGTGCATTTATCTCATCGTTATATTACGGCTAGACAATTGCCAGACAAAGCTGTGGCGCTATTAGATACAGCTTGTGCACGTGTTGCAATGAGCCAAGCATCTACTCCAAATACTATTGAGCAGCTTGTAAATCGCTTAAGCGAAATAGAAACACAAGTAAAAATGCTTAATAGAGAACAAAAAACAGGTTTAGATCACGCAGAGCAGTTAGACACTTTAAAAGCAGAGCTTATTACAATTGAAGAGCAATTAGAGCCTTTAAAAGCGCAATTTAAAACTGAAAAAGAAATAGTCGCTGAGCTTAATCAAGCGTTAGAGCTTATTAACTCACAAGATGAAGAGTCATCTCAAGAAGTACTCAATAAGCTTAGAGCTAGTAAAGAAAAACTAGCCGCTTTTGAACATAATATGGTGCATTGGCAAGTCAACGAGGAGCTAATTGCACAAGTTATTTCAGATTGGACGGGTATTCCTGTTGGTAAAATGCATGAAGATGAAATTCATGGGATTTTAAATTTAGCCACACAAATGAAGCAACGCGTTGTAGGGCAAGACCATTCTCTTGATTTAATAGCTAAAGTTGTTCAAACATCGCGTGCTCAGCTAGCAGATGAAAGCCGCCCTAATGGTATATTTATGTTAGCTGGGCCGAGCGGTGTAGGTAAAACCGAAACAGCTCTATCACTTGCTCAAGAAGTATATGGCAGTGAAGACAACGTTACCGTAATTAATATGTCTGAGTTCAAAGAAGAACATAAAGTGTCTTTATTACTTGGCTCACCCCCAGGATACGTAGGTTACGGTGAAGGTGGCATATTAACCGAAGCGGTAAGAAGAAAACCATACAGTGTTGTACTTTTAGATGAAATGGAAAAAGCCCATCCCGGTGTGCAAGATATTTTCTATCAAGTGTTTGATAAAGGTACAATTAAAGACGGTGAAGGCCGCGATATCGATTTTAAGAATACAATTATAATTATGACCTCAAACGTGGGTACAGACACCACAATGAGTTTATTTGAAGACGAAGAAAGTAAACCGAGTATTAAGGGTTTATTAAAGGCATTACAAGATGATTTACTCGCGTCATTTAAACCTGCGTTTTTAGGGCGTATTAATGTAATACCTTATATACCGTTAAGTGATGATATTCTTACTGAAATTGCAGCTATTCAAATAAACAAAATAATTAAACGAGTTAAAAAGCACTACAATGCAGAGCTAACTTATAATAATGATGTAATTGAGTATATTATTGCTAATTGTCAAAATGCAGGCTCAGGCGCACGTAATATTCACACTATACTGCAAAACAGAGTGCTGCCATTATTGTCTGAAGTTTTACTTTCTAGCATGATTGAAGACAAAGAAATTAATAGTATATCGTTATTAATAAAAGATAATGAATTTGAACTAGAGCTGAATTAAAGGTTAATTAAAGTTAATTTGAAATAACTTGTTATTAAGGTTGTTTCTTTAGTTTGAGGGCATTATAATTTTGGTGCCTGATATCACTACATGGAATTTTTGAGACATTGTCTTCATCTAAGGAAAGGAATCAGAAGGCCTTTTCATTGCTGTATTAAAGATAATGGTTTCAAAGGAATTTTGGTATAAGCCAAAGTAAAGAATCCAGTATTAATGGATAACATTGTTTAATAAAAAGGAGCATTATCGAATGCAAGCAAATACATATTTAAAATACGGTTCAATCAAAGGCGAAACTACTGCTGAGTCTTTCAAAGATTTAATTACAGTTTTATCTCTTGATTGGAATGTAAGTCGTGAAATTAGCTCAGCTACTGGTACAGCGATGGACCGTGAGTCAAGCTCTACTCGTTTAGGCGATGTAACAATCACTAAACTTCAAGATAAAGCATCTCCGGATCTTTTCAAAGAAGCGACAATCGGTAAAGGTTTACCAGCTGTTTTCCATATCACTAAACAAGGTGATAAAGTTGAAGAAATCATGAAAATCGAACTTACAGATGCAATGATTTCTAGCTACTCAGTATCAGTACAAAACGATCGTCCGATCGAAACAATCACTATCAGCTACACAGAAATGATGATGACTGTTACTCCAACAGACGACAAAAATAACATTACTGCTCCACTTGTATACGGTTACAGCGGTGTTAAAGGTCAACAAATGTAATATTTGTTACCTTCATAATGGCTCTGGGCATTGCTCAGAGCTTTTTTTGATCTTTAGGACGGGAAAAGCAAGGAATGCAAAAAGCAACACAAGATAAAAACGTAATTCAAATAAGCACCCCTGCTGGTAAAGATGCCCTCTATTTAACTCGTTTTGTTGCCCAGGAGGCAATGTCTGATTTATTTGTTATGTCTGCCAATATGTACACCATTGGAAAACAAATAGCACACGAAGATTTAGTTGGTAAACCTGTATCTATTAAAGTAAAGAATGCAGATGGCGGTGGTGAGCGTTACTACCACGGCATAGTCAGTCACTTGGTTTCAAACGGAAGCCGTACAGCAGATGTAGACGAACAAAAAAACTATATCGACTATCAAGCCACCATAGTTCCTTTTGCAGCTTCTATGCGCAACCGTAAAAACAGCCGCATCTTTCAAAAGAAAACAATTAAAGAAATATTTGCTGATTTATTTGGCCAACACAATGTTGCCTTTAGCGATAAAACAAGTAAGACCTATCCTAAGTACGAATATTGCGTTCAGTACCAAGAGTCCGATTTTGATTTTATTCAGCGCTTATTTCAACAAGAAGGTATTTTTTACTTTTTTGAACACTCAAACAGTAGCCATACGCTTGTTTTAGCTGATGATATAACAGCCTATGAGGTGTGTGGTGAAGGTAAGGTTGTATTTTCAACTGGTCACTTAAGCGAATCGCATGTATCGCGTTGGCAAGGTGGTTTAAGTATAGCCCCAGGTAGCTTTAAACGTGTTGGTTACGATTTTAAACAGCCATCTCGATATCCTGATGGCGAGCAAGCAAACCCTGAACTTCCTACGCAGTCGGTCTCTGAGATTTTCGAATACACGGGCGAGCAAGAGTGCCACCCGCGTGCTGCTAATTTAGCGTCAGTACAATTAGAATCACTACAAAGAGACATGAAGCTTTCGAGTGGCCGCAGTGACTGTCGCTCATTTACGGTTGGTAAATTATTTAGTTTTAAAAAACATGAAGACCCACGGCTTGAAGGTAAAACATTTGTAATTACCTCTATGATGACTTCAATTACAGTACCCAACCAATCAGGTTCGCAGCAGTCATCGCTAGAAGAAGTTTATTCAAACCACTTTGAATGTGTACCAAAAGAAATTCCTTACAGAGCCCAAATTAATAAGAAAAAACCTGTAATTAACGGTGTGCAAACAGCCATTGTAACCGGTGATAGCGCCGATGAAATAATGATTGACCAATTTGGACGCGTAAAAGTACAGTTTGATTGGGATCGTGAAGGTAAAAAAGATTCAAAAAGCTCATGTTGGATCCGCGTATCGCAAAACTGGGCCGGTAAAAAATGGGGCGCTTTTTTCTTCCCACGAGTTGGCCAAGAAGTCTTGGTTGATTTTATAAATGGCGACCCTGATCAACCCATAATAAGTGGGGCAGTGTATAACGCAGACTTAATGCCTCCGTACGCATTGCCTGCTGAAAAGACACAAAGCGGTATAAAAACCCGCTCTACAAAAGAAGGCGGGGCTGATAATTTTAACGAGCTTAGATTTGAAGATAAAAAAGGCAGCGAGCTTTTATATATTCAGGCAGAAAAAGACAAACAGCTATACGTTAAAAACGATCAAAATGACAAAACAGACAATGACCATAATGTTGAGATTGGCAACGACAGAAAAGTAGATATTGCTAACAACGACAGCCTTAAAGTTGCTAAAAATCGTATTGCCGAAATGGGCGACAATGATACTTTAAAAGTTGGTAAAACATTAAATATAGAAGCTGGTGATGAAATCATTATTAAAACAGGTTCAGCACAAATTAAAATGAGCAGTAGTGGTAATATAACTATCGAAGGTACTAATATAGATATTAAAGGTAGTAATGTTAAAGTTGACGGCAGTGCTATAACTTTATCAGCCGGAATAATTAAATTAAATTAGTGCAAATATGGAAATAATAAACAGTTATTACACAGGGCTAAGAAACGGGATTAATAATAACGGATATGTTGTATATTGCCGTTATGGGTTGGCATATTTAATATGCTTACCAATTAATAGACCCGACGATCCATTGCTAAATCCAGCATTAAGTCACTTAAAAGCAATGAATGGTTATTACGCTAGCCAGTTTTTAAATAATTTACACCCAGCATTAAATAGTGAAGATATTGTGTCGGGATTATATCAATATGCTATGCAAAGCCCAGTTGCACTTTCAGATTACTCTCAAAGTGAATTAATAGAGTGTTTATCGCTTTTAGTGGCGCACAGTAAGTTATTAATAATCCCTTTATTTGATTAGTTTATTATAAAAATATAAACAGACAAGGAGTCTTTATGGGTAAGCCCGCAGCTACAATTGGTCACATGCATGTGTGCCCTAAAACAACCGGCACAGTGCCGCATGTAGGCGGCCCTGTAGTTATTGGCTCAACTAATGTGTTAATTGGTGGTATGCCCGCTGCGCGTAAAGGCGACATGATGGTGTGTATTGGCCCGCCAGATAGCATTAAATCGGGTTCTGGCTCAGTTAAAATTAACGGTAAGCCAGCCGCTAGAATGGGTGATGACAGCTCCCATGGTGGTAAAATTGTTGTTGGCAATCCTACAGTATTAATAGGTGGCTAACCTTGCTATCTACATACCTAAGTAATCATAAAGCGCAACTGCTAGCAATTAGTGAAGCACAATATTGCCCTTTTACATGCGTAGGTTTTATAAAAACGCTCAAAACAAAGTTACTAGAAGCTTGTTGGTTAACGGCTAAAAAAAATAACGTAACACAAAAATTCAGCCAGCCAGATTTAGCACAATTAATTGCTTTTTTACAAAGTGACACCAACATTGATTCCACAGCACAAGCATGTATTGAAGTTATGGCTAATTTGCCTCAAAACATTAATCTAGCGTTTATTAACGCTTTAATGAATGAGCCCACCTTACATAGCCTAACTAAATTAATTATTTATAAAGTGTTATTACAACAGCATAGCTTTAATTTAATCGCTTATATTGATTTAAAAACACTGGGCTTTGCATTAACCACTAATCAAGAGTCGCTTGAGCATTTGCAGCCTGCGTTGGATAAAAATTTTTTAGTAAGCAGCCAAACAAAAAATACCGATGTAATAAATACGTTTAAACACTTATGCAATGCTGGGCTTATTAATTCCCCGTTAATGTCGCTTTTTTTATTATCACTAAGTTGGGAACAAGTAAACGTAGTTGGCAACCATGCAAGTAACACCTTAACGGTTGATCAAACCATGCAGATATTACTGCAAAGTAGCTTTGCAAAACTTGTTCCTTTAGCTAATACCTCTTTAAATAAAGTTGAAGATCCAAGTGCCATTATTGCTTTAGTAAGACGTTTGCTTGGTGATAAGCTTGATTTATTGGTGAGTTTTGAAACGCAATTACAAGCGTGGCAAGGTGATGAGCTATCGTGCAGTGAATTTAAGCGCCAGTTACAAACTAACTGGCCAAAGTACGAAAGTGAGCTTTCACCTTTGCGCTTAATAGCTGGAAAGGCATTAAATATTAAGTTAAATGCGATAGAAATGTCTGCTATGGATAGCTATAGCCAAGCTGTATTTAACTTATACAGCTATTATCAGCACGCTACAGCTAAAAAGCTAGATGCGAAGGCACCGCTATGAATGCTTTTAATATTAATATGGAGTGTTTTTTAGCACCATTTTCACAAGACATAGATGAGCTTTTATACGGCGAAGTATCAGTGTTAAATGAGTGTAAAGTATGGCAATCGTGGAATGCATGCATTTACGATTGCGTATTAAAGGCAAAAGAATTATTTGCAAAAGTTGAAGACCTACAAGCGCCTTTAGTTTGGTTGCTTCCTGCGCTTGAGTATCAAGGTGAGCTCAAGCAACTTTTAGCAAATAGTTTAAAGCAGTTATTTCCACAGCATGTAAGTCATATTTTGTTTTATGGCGCTACAGGCGCTAATGCAATGATTGAACTTGTACAGAAAAATCAGTGGGAGAAGGTGAATGTACTTGCAGTAGATGCAACATACAAAGCTAATATTAACAGTGAATATACCTATCAAGGTGTTGGTGGTGCATTTGCAACGGTTACAGCAGGTAAAGCGGGTTGGATGCAACAAAGCCACGAGCTAGCTCCATCTGTAGATTTTATAAAGCATAATCAGTTAAGTGGGATGTTTTCTAACATTGCGCTTAATAGCAAAAAACAAATAGATTTTATATGTGCGCCAGGTAATGGCGTAAACCACGAAAGCGATGTGTGGTTAACAAATTTACAATTGCTCAGTAGCTTAATTAGTGAGCATACACATTATGAATTACCTAATTACAAATTGGGTAAAATTGGTGCGCTTGAAGGACTCGTCAATTTATATCAATTGACCTCAAGCCCAGCTATTGTAAATCACTTTAAACACGCGTTAGTGATTTCTCAAGAACAATCAAAATACCAAGCTGCAGCATCATACTTATGGATAAGTGAGGAAGTACACAACTAATGCAAAGTAATACAGTTGTTTTACAAGGAACGAGTTACCCCATTTGCCTAGTTGCTGGTGCTGCAAAAGCGCCTGCAGGCTACGAAGCTGTTGTAACTAATACCAACGAAAGTGCGAATCAATTGGTTGATCAAGTTAGTGAAACGCTCACAAATGATCCCTCTAAACGTATTGATACTATTAAGCTACTTTTAAGTATAGGTATTGGAGCTTCTAAAGCAGACGACCAACGTAAAACTGCTAACTCGCTTATTAAAGCAATTGCTGCAGGGACTATTAGGTGTTTCCGTGAAAAAGTTAAGTCTTCTATTCAAGTTAGTGATAATACTAATAGCAGCTCGGCAGGTAAAAATTCTAACAAAAAAACTAAAACAACAGCATCAGGTAAAAGCGCATCGCAAGCACCCGCTAAAAACACTGGCGGCGCCAGTAATAACACCGCAAGCGAAGAGCCCATTACAAACCAAGAATGCCGCTCAGATCCGGTTTCAATGCTCTCTGGCGAAGAAATCCTCCCGCTTATCGACTTTACCCTAGCAGGGAGTCGCCAATTAATATGGCGACGTTTGTATCGCTCATCTCATGCTGATGTGTGCACAACAATGGGTAATGGTTGGCGCCACGACTTTATGGCAAGCCTTACTGAGCATTACTTGCCACCGCCAAAAGTGGGCCCTAAACAAAAAGGGACATACTGGTTAGAGTACCAAGACGAGCACGGTGCTAAACATAGATTTGAAAAGGTAAAACCTGGTCAATCGAGCTATCAGTTAAGTAGTAACCTTGCACTGCATTACCAAACAAATGGTAAGCAAGTACTTGTAACGCCAGATGACCAACACCTTACCTTTAAACCAGGCGAAAGCGCGTGGTTGCTTGAAAAAATAATTAACGAAAAAGGCCAAAGCATCGCGTTTTATTACGATGCTAAAGAGCGCCTACACCGTATAGAAGTAAACAAAGTACGTGGCTGCATTATTAGCTACAACGCGCAAGGTTTATTAAGCAAAATAGCAGCGTACTGCACTGACAAAAACAATAAACAGCAATTACTTTCGCCATTACTAGCAAGCTACGAGTACGACGAAAACAAAAACCTTGTTCAGTCTACTAATCAGCAAAACGAAACTGAGCGCTACGCCTACAACGCCGCTAATTTATTAACAAAGCGTACCCGAGCCAGTGGCTTTAGCCATCATTTTGAGTGGGATAGCTACTCACCCAGCGCTAAATGTATAAAGCAGTGGGGCGATAACAACACCTATACTTACCAGTTTGAATACAACCTTGAGCGCGGTGAAACAACCTGTATAGACTCTCGCGGCCACAAAGAGCACTTTGTACATAACGCACAAGGTAAGCTGGTAAAACATACCGACCCTAACGGCAACGTTTGGCAATATACATACAATGCGCAAGGGCAAAAGCTCAGTGAAATTAAGCCTGATAGCAGCACAACGCGCTATAGCTACACACCTTTCGGCCAGTTAGAAACAATAACGCAGCCAGATGGTAGCCAAACCCATTTTGCTTACAACCAACTTGGGCAACGTGTATTAACTACCTTACCTGATGGCCAAACCATTAAGCGTAAATACAGTGTGGCTGGCTTATTACAAAGCGAAACCTTTGGTGATGGCCGCACCACATTATACAGCTACGATAAGCTCGGCCAGTTAACCCAGCATATTAATAAAAATGGTCAAATCACCAAGTTTATTTGGAACGAGCAAGGCGAGCTGTTAGCAAAACATCATAACGATGAGCTAATACGTTACAGCTACGACAGCTTAGGCCGCGTAAATGCCACACTTAACAACGTAGGCTTACTCACTCAATATAAATACAATGAGCACGGCCAGCTTACACAAACCATTGCCTTTGATGAAAACGAGCCTGAAAATAAACAGCATCAATATTTTAGCTACGACGAAGCAGGGCGATTAATTAGCTCGCAAAACAGCAAAGGCGACACCACAGAGCAACACTTTGAAGGGCTAAGCCAACCACATTGTGTTATTCAGCCCGATGGCAGCGCACTGCATTTAACATACGACAAAGAGCGAAACTTAACAGCCATAGAGCGAAGCGACGGCCACGTATACCGCATAAGTTACGACGCGAACGAAAACCCAACACAAATAACCGGGTTTGATGGCACGCTCCAGCAGTATAAATACGATGCCTGTAACCGTTTAGCCTCAGTAACGCAAAGCAACAAACGCCATGTAAAAATAGAGCGCGACAGCTTAGGCCGTGTAACTGCGCAGCATGCAAGCCTTGCAAGCGACTCACATATAATTAATAACGCCAATTACTACAGCTATAACCTGCAAGGTAAAATTACTCGTGCGCATAATGCGCAATCAACCTTAAAGCAGCAGTTTGATAAAGGCGGCAGGCTACTGTGCGCCGAGCAAGTTAATAACCAGCAACAAGCGCATACCTTAAAATACAGTTATGATGAATACGGCAGAAGGCAAACCCTTACCCTGCCAGATTCAACCATGCTTAAATACAGCTACAACCAGTTTGGCCAGCTAAGCGGCATTAACTTACTACAAACCAATAGCAAAGAGGCTGAACTTGCGAAGCCGCTTGTAACCTTAAGTTACGACAGCCAAGGTAATATTAAAACCCAGCAGTTTGGTAACAGCATTACCCTCAATCAACAGTTTGATGTATTTAACCGTTTAACGCAGCAACAGCTTACACACCCAGCGCAAGCATTATTTGATACTTGTACGTACAACTACGACAGTGTAAACCAGCTCATTGCCCGCAAAAACGAAGGCGTAAGCAGCCAAAATATCAATTTTGAATACAACAGCCTCGGCCAGTTAATACAACAAACATTGGCAAGCTCACGTGCCGATACAACCACACATTACCAGTGGGATAGCTTTGGTAACCCGCAAAGCCAAACAGTTAAATCAAACACAAGCGATGCAGACCTTAGAGATACAGGCGAGCAGGGGATAGAACATGATGCAGCCAGTAATGAGCATACAGCCAGCTCTTCTATTGATTTAACACACGCCACGCATAGCGAATACAAAGAGTTAGCGCCAAATAATAGTGAAAGTAGTAGTAAAAATAGTAGCAACGTTGACTCAGTAGCAAACAATGAAAGTACTAACAACACCACAATAAACAGTGCCACCGACGCCGACCGCCTAACACAATTTGGCGACAGCGACTTTTACTACGACGAGTTCGGTAACCAAATACGCGAAACCGGCAAAGGCATTAAAACCCGCCGTGAATATAACGCATTTAACCAGCTAAGCTGTTTTAATAATAACGGCACGCTCACTCAATACGACTACGACCCACTCGGTCGTCGTATTGCTAAGCACACCGAGCACGGTAAAATTGACTACATTTGGGATAACGACCAGTTAATCGGCGAATGCCAGCACGGTGAATATACGTGGTATATCAACCTGCCAAACCAATTTCACCCAGTAGCACTGATTAAACAAGGTGAGGTGTACTACTACCACCTAGACCAACTTAACACCCCACGCTTTGTAACAAATAACAAATCAGAAGTCGTATGGGAAAACCAAGCCGATGTATATGGTTATGAAGAACCAGAAGCCGAGCCTGACACGAATAAAGAAAACACCTTCACTCAGCCAATTCGCTTTCAAGGGCAATATTTAGATGAAGAAAGCGGCTTACATTACAACCGTTATCGCTACTACAGCCCCAAGCAGCAACGCTTTATAAACCAAGATCCGATTGGGTTAGTGGGCGGCATAAATCACTATCAATATGCACCCAATCCTGTTAATTGGGTGGATCCATTTGGGTTAATGTGTGAAGAGGGTGAAAAGAGCTTAAAAAAAGCGTTAGATACAAGTGTAGCTTCTGGGTGCATAAGTCCAAAACTATCTGAAAAATTATTTAAAGCAGCTCAAGATGGGCAATTAACGCCTAAGGAAATTAAGGATAATCTGAATTCAATACCACAAGAGGAAGGTTTAAAGCCAGTAAGTATTTTTCCGATAGAATGGGCTGTTGAAGGCGTCGCTGATATTTTCGATGCTGTAATTACTATGGTTGATGAAGGTGTAACTGCCGCCGGTGCTGCAACATTAGCGGTAGCAGCTATTCCAGGTAAGTTTGCAGATGAAGCAATTGAACCAATTGTTAAAAAGCTTGGTAGCGGAACTGGAGCTTTAAAAGTTGGTGAAGCAACCACATACAGTAATCATAATAAGAGAGCAAAAGTAGGCGACGATCTTGAAGGTAATCATATTCCAGCTATTAAGCAGATTATAAAAGCTGAAGAGATAAAAAGGGAAAGAAAGCTAACGAAAGCTGAAAAATCTGAACTAAAGAGGTTAACTGGTGTTTTAGTGGAGCCTAAAGAAGTTCACGCTGCAGGAGCGACATTTAGAGGGAGAAATACAAAAGTAAGGATTAGTGAAGATGCCTCTGATTTAGAAAAAGCGGCTTTTAGAGATACTGAAACAACAAAGGGTGAGCTGCTCAAGCGAGGTTATAGTGAAAATGAGATTAATAATGAAATAACTAAACTGCATAACTATAATAAGTCTATAAATGTTTATGATAAAAAAGAACCTATTAAATTGAGTACCGATAATGATTGATTTTAATGTGATTAGTGAGATTGTAGAATCGACTTTAAAGAGTGGTATCGAAGAGCTATGCCATTCTATTTTTAAGGAAAAGCCGGAGTTTCATCACGATGATGATTTGGATGAGACTTACCTAATTATGAAAGATAGCGGAGTTTCGATCTTATATAATGAAGATGAAATTTTTGAATGTTTATTTTTTCATTTTGAAGGTGACTCAGATACTAAGGCGTGTCAATTAGAAGTTGTTTACCTTAATCAATTCTTTAGCCCATACAAAGTGAAAGAAACACTATTAGGGGCAAATTATAATTATATTAAAGAAATAATGATGTCTTCTGGTAAATATTTAAAAGTTAAAAGTGCTCTGGTTTTTGAAAAAGATAAGATTTACTTCAATGCGGAGTTTAATGAAGATAATGGACTTTCTTTATTAAGCGTTATGAGTGAAAAAAGCTTTCCTGGTTGATTTTTGATTCAAAAAGATATCCTAGATAACAAAGACACATATCTTAATTTTGAAGCAAGTACTTGGTCTTATCAGTGTGAAAAACAAGCAGGGTGTTTAATGGTATTCGCAAGTAAGCGTCAAGTAAGTTTGTTTGATACAAAATATTACCACTGTATCTAGCGTTGTGTTCGGCGTGCATTTTTATGTGGAGAAGAACATTTTACTGGCAATTCTTACGTGCATCGAAGAGGCTGGGTTGAAGAAAAGTTACTTATGCTTGCCAAAGTGTTTTGTATTGACGTGTGTGCTTATGCAGTAATGAGTAATCACACCCATTTAGTGCTGTATGTAGATGATAAAAAAATGACAAAGCGATTGTTATTCGCTGGCATAAGCTGTGCAAGGGCACCGAACTTACGCAAAAGGTCATGCAAGGTGAAGAGCTAAGTAAAGCTGAATCTATTTTTTAATCGAACGGTCAAACAGTATCGCGAGTAACTGAGAGGTATTATTTGGTTTATGCGTTGATTTAATGAAAACAAGATAGTAGAGCAAAAAATAAGGTAACGTTACAGGTTTCTTTTGGGAGCCAATTCAAATAGTAAGCACTATCCGATGAAGCTGCACTTGCTGCGAGTATGGCGCGCATTCAACATGCTATGGCTAATGAGGTAACGGTTGAAAGTCATTTACTTTCACGTTTTTAATTAGTGGTACTTATTTTAAATAATTAGAAATATAGGTAAGGAGGCCCAAACCACTATGTTTGGTTTAATAAAAAAATATGACGTACACATGTGCTCTGAAGTTAAAGGGATTATTACTTTAAACGGCAATCCCGTTGAAGGTGTTTTAATTAATCGCAGCCTTAAATTTGCACATAAAATTGAAAAAGAAGATCAGGTTATCACAGCTTCCGATGGCACGTTTAATATGCCAGAAGTTGTTGTTGAGTCAAAAATTCCCGGTGATATGTTTTCCCATGAAGTTACTTATCAACTTATTACTGCAATTCATGGCGGTGAAGAGTATGAGCTTTGGAATAGTGAGCTACGTGGTATTGATGAGCCCGACGAGTACAAACAAAAGCTAAACAGTCTAAACGCTGATTTAGTATCACCTAATGTGGATTTTATATTTCCTAACCATGCTCATGAAAACTTAGATTTTTATGGCTCGAGTATTTGTAGATGGAAAAGTGACTTTGAAATCTATGAAACTGAAGACGACGATACGGATTACTTTAAAGATTTTAAATAATAAAAGGATTTTACATGAAAATTTTATCTCCTAGCATAGCGGCACAACTGGCTGATTTTGCGTACAAAAGCATTGCGGTTTCGGCAGCTGGTGATCAGTCAAAAAAAATAAAGTCGAATCCAATTATTAGTAAGCATTTTGCATTTGATTCAAAAACATCAACACTAACAGGTGTAAGTGGCACAACAGCAGAGCATGTATTGAACCAATCTACTGGTTTTGGCTTTTTTGGTGTAGGCAAAGGTACCGGTAACCATGCGGGCGAGATTGTTATAGCAATACGGGGTACTGCTGGGCTTGCTGATGCGTTAACAGATTTACACTGTGGTGTTACCGTTGGCCCAAATTTAGCTCCGGTACATTCTGGATTTAATCGTACTTTTGAAACTATTAAACCGCAACTAGCAGCAATATTGAGTAAGGCAGGTGGGCGCCCTGTTCACTGTATTGGCCATAGCCTTGGTGGTGCTTTAGCAACGTTAGCAGCAAATTGGATTAAAGCTCAATATAAGGTGCCTGTAAAACTTTATACTTTTGGATCTCCAAGGGTGGGTCTTAACCCTTTCGCAATTAAAACAGAGACAAGATTAGATGGCATTTATAGGGCTGTTCATCGTAGCGACCCTGTAGCTATGGTTCCTGTTTGGCCGTTTGTACATGCGGGGAGCGAATATAGGCTAAGTACGTGTGTTTCATTAACGGGTGCGGCGCATAAAATGGCAGGTAATGCGCCAGGTTATATTAACACTGCAGCTAGTTACCCTGACTATAAAAGTATGCAGAAAGGCTCGATATCTAACTTAACGATGACACGTCTGAAGTACTATAACCGACATCATGCTTCTTTTAATGCACATTGGTCTGAAAAAATCACAAGTGCCCTTATCACTTTATTACGTGAGAGCGGTAAGTTAGCAAGTATTATGGGTCAAATAGGCACATCAGGTGTTTTAACTATTTATGATTTATTAGCTCGGTCAATTGTAGAGATTTCTCAAATGTCGATTAAGTTTGCTGAAGATAGTAAAGGGCTAATTGGGCATATACTTAACTTTATAGGAAAGCCATTTGTTGCCGTTGATATAACTTATGCAGGTGTAAAAAAAGCTTTAACTTGGATGTTAGAAAAACTTAAAACACTAGTAATTGCTGCGGTCAAAGTTTCACCTCATATCGCCTTTGGCTAGTAATTAAATTAAGGCTCAGGTAACTACTGAGTCATTTTTATAAAGCGGGCCACAATTAGTAAATGTAAAATATCTAGTTTAAAAGCCCTTCGAAGTTATTAAACATAAGGAAATACAGTGAATAAAATAAACACGGATGTAAATTATAAAACAATGGCCGGTAATGCGCGCTTAGTGATGCTTGGTGAATCTAGCCATAGTGCTGCTGGGTACAAATATGAGGCTATAAAGGCTATTAGGCAGTTGAAAGCAGCGGGCTTTACACATTTTGCTATGGAAATGTTGCCCCGTTACATGCAGGAAAAAATAGACTTTTACCAAAGAACAGGTAAAGGCTTTGACAGCATACAACAGTTTTTCGATAAATACTGGTTTCATGGTTATTTTACGGCTCATGCATATGCTGAGCTTGTAAAGGCTTCTCGTGATTTAGGATTAAAAATTGTAGCGCTAGATGTTTATATCGAAACTATGGAGGTAATGGATAGTGTATGCCCATCAGCTAAAGCTCTTACTGGAAAATGTTTTGATGCACATACATTTAGAAATGCTCTTTGGGCTTATAATTTAGCTAGAATCCTTAAGAGTTCTAACCAAAATAAGATTGTTGCTTTCATGAGTCGATGGCATGCGGTTAAGAATTTAAAGTACCAAATAGGAGTTGATTCATTAATTAAAGAACATGGTATTCAAAATGTTCGCTTTATTGATTTTATCGGTGGTTTAGCTTGTTACAGTGACAGAAGTTGTGAGGGTATGTCTAGTCAGAACGAGGACTTGAAAGCGAAGTACTTTTACAAGGAAGGCTTCCCACATGAAAATACTGTTAAATCTTTCCAGGTACACTTACCCGAAAAACGTATAAATAGTGATGGGTCTTTCCAATGGTAAAAGGATTAACTTCGTTTGTGTTCGCATTATCTTTATTGACTTTTGTACATGCTAACGCATCTATGTTTCCTGATATAGATATTAATGATTCAAGTTTGACATCAGATACTGCTGCAAAGCAATGTGCAAAAAGTTTTATGCATGCCCCACATAAATTATTACTTTGGTGTGAAAAAGCCTATGTAATGGGTCACTGGGAGTCTTTGTATTATATAGGGATGTATACTGGGGATGGCTCTCGTTATTTAGATGAATTAAATACGCGAATGAATCAAGGTGAAGCTAATGCTATTAATACATTAGCTTGGCTATACCAAAGTGGTCGCTTTGTTAATAAAGATATAAGAGAAGCAGCACGTTTATATGAACTTTACTTGGCCCAAGAGAGTAACCAAGTAATCTTTCTTAAAGCTTCTACCCATTATGAATTGGCAACAATATATGAAAAGCTGGCTATGTGGGGAAAAGTAATAACCCATACACAATACGTCATAGATAATGCCGACAGAGATGGCCGCATAGCAGTTGCAAAAGATTTACAAAAGCAAGCCAAAGCCTCGTTAGCTGAAAATTAAACTTTAAATGTATTTACCTATAAATATAAAGGAGCTATAAACGCCTAAGCTAAGGCGCTATAGAAATGATATGGAACAACAAAACCAACAAACATTAACTAACCTTGTTTACGATATATACGAAGACCCAACTTTAATAGAAGAGCATCAAGTGCTTATAAAACCTTTACTGAGCGATTTAGTTGCCACTGCGCCAGCTGGGTTTGAGGGTATGGCGACGATGATTAATACCCATATTTCTAATGGTTTTAAATTCAAAAATCCTAAAATACAAAAATTTGAACTTGAGTCGGGGCTTTTAAAACTTAAAACGTATTTTCAAAAAATAAACCTATAACACCTACCTCTCTTTATTATTGAGCACCCACATATTTAATTTTAATGCAGCACGTGTGCTGCATTCGTTTCTTCTCATTATGGATGATGTATGAGCCTTGTTACCACGAGTATTTTAATGCTGTTTTTACAGCCTTTATTTGTATATTTAGCTCTTTTTAAAGAGTCTGAGCAGAGTGCCCGAAACCGTTCACTAGATAACGAAGATGCTATGTATCTATTTATCGCGCCAGGGTTAGCTGTATTTTATCCTGATGACTTTTGGCAGGCGGTACTTTATTTAGGAAGTGTATGCCTGTTAGGTTTAATGCTTGCCATTATTGTAAAAAGCAAAGCTAAAAAGCGATTAACAAGGGATGACGCTATCGGGTTTACTATTGCCAGTTTTTTATTTTTTTGGCTTATAAAATTAATTATTGGTGGGGTAGAGTATCTTTTTAGCGAAAATGCCGCGAATGCTTCAGCAGCCGACATAGGCCAGCAAGCTTATTCATCAACTACAGGTGAGCTTTTAAACTGGGGCTATTTGTATTATCAGTTTTGGCCAACGCTATGCTTTTTACTCTTTATGTTAGCAACATTAGTTATAAAAATAATTGAGAGCCGGTTTAATAAACATTCATTTTCAGGCTCGCTCTTAATATTGGGCGCAGTTTTAGCAGGTGTAGCACCGTTATTTGGGCGTGCTTTTATTTTAGGCGTTATCGCTAACTTTTTTATATATTTTGTTGTTTGCACGGCATGTATAGAAATTGATAAAAAGAGCGACCCCTCAGCGGGTGCTATTAGCTTTATGTATGGCTTTTTGCTTATGGGCGGCATCATGTTTAGTGGCATGGGTAAATTAATATATACACTATTTTATAATTAGATTAGTGATTGTTTTTTGATTAAAAAACATGCAGTATAATTGTACCTAATTAGACCCCTGCTTTTTTTATATAAATATGGCTTGTGTAATTAATTAGCCATATACATTAAGTAGCTTATAGCTTATAGCTAGTGGGAGAGTTTTTACTTTGTTTTTATCGCGTTTAAAAATTTTTGTGTTGGTAATAGCCTCTATTACCGTTGTTTTTTTTACTACATCACAGGCTTGTGCAGATATGTTTGGCTTTTTTAATAAACAAGAATTTTATTTATCGGCTCCAGTAAAAGGTCAGCTATTAGATAATGGGCAGCCAGTTGCAAACACTAAAGTAATGCGCTCACTTACTTATGGCGATGAATTCGTTGATGAAACCAGGACAGATGAACAGGGGTATTTTACTTTTACAGAAAAAACAATAAAAACAGGTAAACCCTCTAATATGTTTGATAACGACTCGTTGGTTCAGCATATTTATTTAGAAAACGGCACGCCAGAAGGAATTGTTTTATGGTACACGCTTGTTTCAATTCATGAAAAAAGTGACACACTTAAAGAGCTTCTTGCAAACTTGAAATGTGATATTTCTAAAGAGCCGCAAACATACGATATTCCAATTAAAGAAGATACAAGCCACGCTTTTGCGATTTACACATCATGTAAACTTTAACTATTAATTTAAAGGGAACTTATATGAATACTTTGACGCCAACCCAAGCTGTACAGTTAGCTAACCTTGCTTATAAAGCAAAAAGCATTAAAACCACTAACTTACTTCATCGTTCACTTCATGCATCTTTGCGCGACAATTTTAACTTTTCAGTTAACCCAGGCGCAGTACAAGGTGTAACGGGCGGTTTTTTCTCCCATTTATTTAATTTAAGTACGGGTTTTGCTCTAGTAGGCCATGGGCTTGGTGATTATCAGGGTGAATCAGTTATAACAATTCGTGGTACTAACTCGCTAAGAGATGGCTTAACTGATGGCCATTTTGGTTTAAGTGGAGGCTCAAACGGAAGTATGGTGCATGCTGGGTTTAATAAGACCTTTTACAGTATGAAGCCCGCGTTACAGGAGTTTGTTGAAGCTAATATTAAAGATAAAGTAACCGATTGTATTCATTTAGTTGGCCACAGCTTAGGTGGTGCATTAGCGACGCTTTCTGCTGATTGGATTAGAGCTGAATATTCAATACCTGTAAAGCTATATACGTTTGGCTCACCGCGCGTTGGGCTTGAAAACTTCTCTCGGGCTGCTACATCGAGAATTGATAAAATTTATCGCTGTACTCATGGCGCAGACCCAGTTGCTAAGGTACCTTTGTGGCCGTTCTCGCATGCGCCTTATAGCGGTCAAGAAATACGCTTAGATAATGGGCAAGGTTTAAAAGGTGCAGCGCATACCCTCAATGGTACGCCTGGCTATATAAACACAGCCAATAGTAATAATTGGAACAACTTAACCATTCAAGCTAATCATTTTTTGAGTACCCCTGTACGTTTGAAGTTTGAAGATAGAAATCAAGCCTCTTTTACTTCCCACTGGGCTGATAAACTAGGGGCTGCGTTAGTCACACTTTTAAAAGATGCCGGCTATTACAGTGCAGTTGCTGCCCAAGCCGCTATTGGTACTGGGCTCACTTTTTACGATATGTTGGCGCGTACTTTAGATAAAATAGCTAAAGCGTCAGCCTCGTTTGCAACACAAACCTTAGGTTTACTAGGGCATATGTTAGTGTTTGCAGGCAAAGTAATTAGTAAAGCGGTGGAGCTTACATATAGCTTTATAAAATCTGTATTCGATTCAACCCTAGGTGCATTATACCGAGCGGCGAGAGAGGGGCTAAGCGGCTTAGATTAACTTTAATCTAGCTCTCAATCTCGCTCTAACAAAATAGCACCACTTTGGTTTTCGCCTAAGTGGTCATTTTTGTTATAAATAGGGCATTTACTCATAGATAAGCACCCACAGCCAATACATCCATCAACGCGATCACGCAAACGCTGCATATACGCTATTCGCTCGTCCAGCTGTGCTTGCCATTGCTTTGAAAGGGCTGCCCAGTCTTTTTGTGTGGGTGTGCGCTGATCAGGTAATGTTGCCAGTGTTTGTTTAATTTCATCAAGGGTTATTCCCATGGCTTGTGCGGCTTTTATTACCGCTATACGTCGCAGTACATCTTTTTTGTAACGGCGTTGATTACCGCCATTTCGCCAGCTACGTATTAGTCCTTTTGTTTCGTAAAAATGCAGGGTTGATACTTTTATGCCGCTACGCTTTGCTACATAACCTACTGTTAAGTTGGCCTCAGTTAGTTTTTTTTGATCTGTTTGCATTATTTTTTAATTTCCGTTTGACCTCAATATAACTTGAGGTTTTAAGCTTCTTTCAACATTAAAAAAGGAGCTAACTAAATGCAACAAAAACTTGAGCGTAGTACGGTTATTATTTATTCAAGCGCACGCAAAAATGGTAATACACAGGCGCACGTTAACGGATTTGCAGAGCAAAATAATGTGCGTGTAATATGTTTGGATGATTATAAAATAGCGCCGTACTGCTATAACAAAAACTATAATAATGATGACTTTTACGCTGTGTTTGAAGCACTTTTAACGTATGACCATTGGGTGTTTGCTTCGCCAGTTTATTGGTACAGCACCACAGTACAAATGAAATTATTTATTGATAGAATAACCGATTACATGGACGATGAAGCATTAAAACCTAAGCTTCGTAGTTTACGTAGTAAGCATTTTTCAGTGCTTTCGAATGCGTCATCAAGCGAAGCTCCCGCCTGTTTTGTCGAGCAGTTTAAAAATACGTTTAGCTATTTAGGTATGCAGTTTATTAACCACAACCATAAAAGTACCCAAAAGGTTGCTTAAATTGCAGCCTTTTTTGGTTGTCTCTGGTAGTTTAGTAATACGCTTAAAAAACAAAGGATAGTTTAATGAAATATTTACTATGGTTAGTACTAATTTTTAGCCCGTTTATTAATGCTAATGAGCAACCAATTAAAGGGTTTGGGAATTATTACAATGTTCCTCAACATGATGAAATAAATGACTCTACGGTATTTAAAATAGCCTTTGATGTTGCAGAGGGCGCTAAAAAAGGTGAGCAGAACAATTCAATGAACTCACTTGCACGTTTTATTAATATGCATGTAGCACACGGTGTAAAGCCAGATAACATTCAATTAGCGTTAGTTGTGCACGGTAGTGCAAGTGTTGATGTGTTAGCTAATAGCGAATATAAAAAACGTTTTGACGCTGACAATAAAAACCAAGCGTTAATTGAGCAGCTACTTGCTAATAACACTAAAGTGTATGTTTGCGGGCAATCGGCTACTCACTTTAAAGTAACGCCAGAGCTTTTAATTGATGGCGTAAAAATGTCACTTTCTGCGATGACAGCACATGCTCAGTTACAACAACAAGGTTATACACTTAACCCATTTTAATGACTCAAATGATAAAAAATATACTCTGCTTTGGTGATTCTAATACCTGGGGATTAAACTCTATAACGGGTAAACGCTTTGGTGAAAATACCCGTTGGACATCGCTATTAGCTAAGAATTTAGAGTGTGCTTTTGCTATTATTGAGGCGGGGCAACCTAACCGCACGTTAGTGCATAACCCGCCTTTTGATGGTGTGCTGAGTGGTGTTAGCTATTTAAAGCCTTACTTAGAGGCGCATCGAATTGACTTTATTATTATTGCCCTTGGTACAAACGATCTTAAAAAACGTTTTAATTTAACTCCTAGTTTAATAGCAGATGGCTTGAATGATTTAATTAACTCAATACATAGTTATTATCAGAAAAGTAGTACTTTAAAATCACCTAAAATTATTATTGCTAGCCCACCTAAAATAAGAATTACCGAGCAGTATTCGCGTATTTATGAAGGTGCAGATATAAAAGCAACAGAGCTCTCTAGTGCATTTAAAAGTGTTGCGGCTAATAATAAATGCACCTTTATTGATTTTAATACATTTATTAATGTAACAACCGGTGATGGGATTCACTTTGAAAGTAGTCAGCATTTAACTGTAAGCACTAAAATCACTCAACTGGTTCGAAATTTGCTCAACAATTCTTGAATCTATCTATTTGAATTTAGTACGACTTATGTAATCATCTAAAAAAAAGCGACATAAATTAACAACTTCGAGATGCTATGAAAAAGTACCAACAAAAATCTATTATAGCCATTTTAACCGGAGGGCTGGTATTTGTAGCTGGCTGTTTTATTTTGCTCAACTTTGCAGCTCAACAATTAACAGCACAAACAAAATCTGATGCTGAGTATATTCTCACTCATATAGAAGGTGCAATTGCAGAGAGGCGTCGAATACTTACCCCATTAAATAAGCTTGCGTTTAAACAGTGTGACAACACAACTCTTCTTGAGATGCGCCGCGCTTTATTTGATGCAAAATATGTAATTGATATAGGTTTTTTTAAAGGTAACCAGCTAGTTTGCACTACGGGTGCAGGCTTATTAAGTAAACCAATTAACGACAAACAGCCTGATTTTATTCGAGATGATGAACAGGTGAGGGTTCGTTTTGAGCCAGAGCTTTATCTATTATTGTTTAGTGAGCGCCCTATGGAGGTAATTATAGTCAGGCAAGGGGACTATAATTTAATTATGCAGAGTACGCCTTTTACCAACATTGGAATTACTGCGCCAGATTGGGAAGTTATTTATAAAACACCAAATACTTTGCATCATTTAGCAGGTAAAGAAGGGCTGTATCAGCAGGTAAAAAGTAATATTTTTTTTCCTTACGAAACTAATTCAGTTTGTAGTTCTACAAATAGTCAATATTGTGTAGTAGTGCGCTTACCTTGGAGTCTGTTTTTTTCTAATAATCACTTATTATTAATAATTTCGTTAATTTTAACGTGTTTAGCGGGCATATCGAGTGCGTTAATAGTTGATGCGAGAATTGCTGCACGCCGCTCTACCAATCAGCGTATTCGTAAAGGACTTAAAAAGGGGTCATTTTATTGGACTTACCAGCCCATTATTTGTTTGCAAAGTGGCAAGCTGATTGGTTGCGAGGTACTTGCACGTTTTGAAGATAAGTACGGTGTTTTATTTCCTGATGAGTTTATTCCTGTTATCAGAAAAAATAATTTAACATGGACTTTTACTGAAGCAATGATTGCAACGGCAATAAAAGAGTTAACCTCTATAGAGGTATTGCCAGAAGGCTTTAAAGTGTCGCTTAATATATTTCCGTGTGATGTAGAGCTGGGTAATGTCTCGTTGTTGCCGCAAATTACAGAGCTTACCAATTCACGCTTTATTATTTGTTTAGAGATAACTGAAGACGAATACCTTGATACAAGTATCGCGCATGCTCATTTTAGAACCTTGGTTGAGTCGGGATTTAACTTATCATTAGATGACTTTGGTACGGGTTACTCAAATTTAAGAAACTTACAAAATTTGAGTTTTCATCAACTAAAAATTGACCGTACATTTGTACAAGATATAACCACTGAGGGCTTAAAAGCCTCTATGATCCCAAATATTATGGAACTTGTGCATAAGTTTAATTATACCTGCGTAGCAGAAGGGATTGAAACTACAGAGCAAGAAGCTATTTTAAAAATGGCGGGAGTACATTACGGACAAGGTTGGAAGTATGGCAAGGCCATGACCGCGTCTAAATTTAAAAATTACATAGCTAATCAACACTTTTAGATCTCAGTTGCCATACTAAGCGTATCGTTATGAAATTTAAAAAAATATTAGGTTTATTATGATCAAATTAACATTAAGTGCTTTTGCATTTTTACTACTTAGTGCATGTACAACACAATACCCAAACCAACAATTAACAGGTAAACAGTTTCCAAGCATTAGTGGCGAAAGCTTAGAACAAAATATGGTAAATATACCTAGCGACTTTAAAGCAGATAAAACACTACTGCTTATTGGTTACAAACAAGATAGCCAATTTGATATAGATCGTTGGTTAATTGGCTTAGACATGGCAGGCGTTAAGCTTCCTACTTACGAGCTACCTACTATTGCGGGCATGGCACCACGCATGTTCAGCACATTTATAGACAGCGGTATGCGCAAGGGCATCCCTAAAGAATTATGGGGTGGAGTAATCACTATTTATAAAGACGGTGAAGCGGTTCAAAAATTTACAGGTAATGAAAGCCCGAATAACTCACGTGTTGTACTTATAAATAGCAGCGGCGAAATTTTATATTTTTATGACCGAGGTTTTTCGGTAGATGCGTTAAATAAACTAAAAGTGAATATTGAGTAGCCTTTAAATTCATTTTTTTAGGTTAATTAAAGTGAAAGGGAGCGAATGCTCCCTTTATATTATATTTTATTTAAAACGCGTAACTTACACTAAAACGCGTAGTGCGAGGCATAATGTAGCGACCATTTGGTGAATCTGCATTACGTGGGTCACCCTCGGTAATACCTTGCTCATCAGTTAAGTTATCAATTGCTACTTGAAGCTTAATGCCTTCCATTGGTTCTAAAATTAGTCCTAAATCAACTTTCTCATAGCCATCGAGTGTTACCGTGTTTTCGTTATTTCCAAAGCGATCATCAACAGCTGAAAGCGTACCGTATAAAGTTGCATACATACCTTGCAGTTCAAAGTCGTAGCTTGGTGTTACACGTACTTGCCATTTTGGTTGGCGCTGCGACTGGTTACCATCGTTTGTTGGGCTCTCTGTAATTTCAGCATCTTGTAATGTCGTATTTAAATTAACAGAAAAACCAGACTCATGATTAAAGTTGTAATCAAGCTCTATACCGTATGCTTCGTTTGTTAAAATTTCTGCTGGTACGCCAGGTCGTCGTACAAATGTGTCACCTTTAACTTCATTTACAAATACGGTTGCATAAAAGTCGGTTGATTCAGTAATTAACTTATAGCCAAGCTCGCCTTGAGTTATTTCTTTAATAAGCTTTTCGCCGCCTTCGTAAGCATCAAAGTTATCTCTAAAGTCATCAAAGTAAGGCATTTTATAACCACGGTTAACACGGGCAAACACACCCATATCATCATTAATTGAGTAGTTTAACCCTGTAGTCCACGATGTTTTACTTTCATCATAGCTAACGGTTTTAGTAATGATACCGTCAAGGCCCTCATCTACACTGTATTCTACTTCGTGGTTTTCTTGACGTACGCCAACATCAAGTGTAAACGCATCAGCAAATTTGTATTCACCGGTGACATAAAACGCGTTAGTGCGCGCATCACCTGTAGAGCTTATGTCGTAGTTAAAATCACAACCATCGGTGCTTTGATTACATTCAATCCCAGTCAATGCTTCGCCACCTGATTCAAGTACATGGTATGCAGTGTTACCTAAGCTCCACCAATCTTTTGCTGAAGTACTTGCAGTGTAATACCCAAAGGTTGTTGATAGGTCGCCAAATTTTTTCGAAAAGGCTAAATCATTAGTAAATGAGCTGATTTCTTTAAGTACTACCCATCGACCAAGTTGTTGGACTGGGGTGTTGCTTTCGTATTCAGTGTTTGTAACTGCTCCAAATGCAGTTTGGCCGTTATCAGCAACTGCTCCAACCGTTGTTGCTGAGCCACTAGGTACTAAACCGTAGGTATTTGCATCGCCTTTGGTAATGTTAAAGCGATCTGAAAAATGCCAACCATCTTTTAGCTCTAGCTTAATACTACCGCCCGAAACATGGCCGTCCCACCCTCGGCCATCACCTAGGTCAATATCAAGTGCTTGTGCATCGGGGCCTGTAAATATTGTTGCTTGACGATTTAGCGTACCAAGTTGCGTATATTCTGCGTCAATTCCATCAACATTAAGGGGTGTTGGTAAGTACCATGCACCGTGATCGTCTGTTTGGCGGGTATAAAAGTTAAGCTCACCGTTGTCTAAATCTTTAGTAATGTTGATTGTAAATTGGCTACCTTTTTCTGAAGTAAAGCCCGCATCACGAATACCCGGAGAGCTTTTTACGTAACCGCCAACCATAAAGTATAAATCGTCAGTAATTTTACCACTCATCACAGCATCAACGCGCTGTAAGTCGTAATCAGAAGTCGTGTATTTAAATAAGCCTTCTGTTTCTTCGCCACCACGTTTTAATCTAAAGTTGGTTGTTAATCCAGGTTGTCCGTTAGATAAAACAGGATTAGGTCCACCACGCAGGGCTTCTACTGTCTCAATGGTTTCATCAATACGAAACATTGATGAGTTTTCTAAAAATGACAACGTTGAAGCAGGATAAATAGGGGAGCCTTCAATGCTGAGTGTTAAAAATGGGGCATCACCCCCACCAGGAAAACCACGAACAAATACATTAGCACCCGATTCACCACCTGAGCTTTCTACCCAAACACCAGGTATTGCTTTAAACAAGTCGGCAGTGCTTTTAGGAGACAGTTTAATAATTTGTTCACTATCGATATTAGTTACCGCATAGCTGGCATCTATTTTTCTAACTCCAACACCGGTAGGTGTTCCCGATACCACAATGCGCTCAACTTTCTGTTTTTCTTGTGTTTGCTCTGCTGCAAATGCGCATTGAGTGCTAAGCGCTAAAGTAATTGCACACGATAATGTGCTATTGGCTTTATTGATTTTCATGTGTGTGATCCCGTTTAGTGTGTGAAACAGTGTGATTTTTTAGCCTTAACTCTTAAAATTTAATGTAAATAGGCTGTGTATGTTGAAACCTTAGAGATAAATGCAAACGTTTGCAATATTTATTTGTAAATTATTTATGAATTTATATAGTTTATTTATTGAGCTTATTTATCAGATAAACAATTTTTAAGGCGTTGTTCGCGCCAGCAAAAAATAATAATGCTATATTGTCAGCAGGTTAGATAATTGTATAAAGCAACCAGAGTTCAGGTTTATTAGTGGCAACCGGCGATTTAGGAAAATCATGAATAATAAAAAAATTAAATTAATTGATTTAGCAAAACTAGCAGGTGTATCGACTTCAACAGTTTCGCGTGCGCTTAATGATAATCCGCTAATTAAGCAAGAAACCCGCGATAAACTACAGCGCTTAGCTAAAGAACACAATTTTAGCCTGAATACTGCCGCAAGCCGCTTGCGTACACAAAAAACCAATGTAGTGGCGGTTATAATTAACCTTGACGAACAAACAGAACAGTCGATTAGCGACCCTTTTTTACTTAAAGTGGTGAGCGAAATTAACCTTGCGCTTAATCAACAAGGGTTAGAGCTTTTATTATCAAACTCAATAATGGCGCAAGGCGATTGGGCTAATTACTTTATTAATAGCCGCCGTGCAGACGGCATTATTGTGGTAGGTCAAGGTAAGAACCAAACCAATATCGAAAATGCAGCTAACGCAGGTATTCCGCTGGTAGTATGGGGGGATCCTAAAACACCCTGTAATTATGCCATTGTAGGGAGTGACAACTATTTAGGGGGCTTGCAAGCAACCACGCATTTAATAGAGCATGGAGCCAAAAATATTATATTTTTAGGTGACCCAGAACATGGTGAAATTAGCGAACGTCATCGAGGGTACTCTGCTGCATTAGCAACCCACAAATTAAAGGAACATGTTGTATCTATTGATATTACAAGTAGCTCTGCGTACCAATCTATTAACCAATTACTGCGTGAAAAAGGCCTTTATTTTGATGCTATAGTTGCATGTAGTGACATGGTTGCTTTAGGGGCAATGAAAGCCTTAAAAGAGCGCTATGTAAGTATTCCTAATGATGTCGCTCTAGTAGGCTTTGATGATATTGCTATGGCCGACATTAGCCACCCTTCATTATCGACCATCCGACAAAACACACAGTACGCAGCCACGCTACTAGTTCAAAAGCTAATGCAACAACTCGCTGGTGAAAAAGTTGAATCACAAGTGATTGATATTGAATTAATTACCCGTCAATCGAGTAAACGTTAACTTATAAATGATGTTGAGTTAATGTTAAAATCATAATGCAAACGATTGCATTGGAGGTTGTTCTAAACTAAACTCAAATCTCACTGATATAAATACACACAGTGTATGCACTCATTATGGGCATACAATAAAGGTCGTTATAGCGTTTAAATAACGCTGTAAAGCGGGGGCAGTTATGAGTAAAACAAAAGTCACACTGGCTATTGCAGCAAGTTACTTTATTTTCGCTATTTTATTAAATAGTGTAGGTACCGTTATTTTGCAGGCAATAAATACTCTAGGGGTAAGTAAAACAGAGGCCTCAGTTCTAGAAGGGTTTAAAGATTTATCCATTGCGGTAATGTCATTTATAGTGGCTTCGTTTATTCCTCGTTTGGGCTATAAGCTTGCCATGCTTGGGGCGCTTACTATTGTTGCGCTTGCTTGTGTAAGTACGGCTTTAATTAGTGACTTTTATGTGTTTAAAATTTTATTTGCAGCTATTGGTTGTGGCTTTGCTGTGGTTAAAGTATCTGTTTACTCTATTATTGGCCAAGTAACAGACGATGCAAACAGCCACTCCTCATTACTAAACACCATCGAAGGCATTTTTATGGTTGGTGTATTAAGCGGTTATTGGATTTTTACTGCTTTTATAGATCCAAGTGACTCAACCGCTTGGCTTAACGTTTATTACTTGCTGGCAGCTCTAACCCTAATTGTTATAGCAAGCGTCATTGCAGCACCTATAAAGCCAGCAATTGTAAGAAAAACTAAACGCTCAAGCTGGTATGACTTTATAGCGATGCTAAAGCTAACATATCAACCATTAGTGCTTATATTCATAATTAGCGCTTTTTTATACGTGCTAATTGAGCAGGGCGTAGGTACTTGGTTACCTACATTTAATAATGAAGTTTTAAAACTCCCTGTCGCTATTAGTATTCAGTTGGCTAGTATTTTTGCTGCGGCACTTGCGCTTGGACGCTTAGTGGCAGGGCAAGTACTTAAACACATTAATTGGTTTGCTGTATTGTGCAGTTGTTTAGTTGCTATGGCTGGTTTAATACTCATCACCTTGCCACTTACTGAAAATATTACTGAAAATAACGTAACCAGTTTGTTTGACGCTCCTCTCGCTGCATTTATTTTGCCGTTAATTGGTTTTTTTATGGCACCTATTTATCCGGTACTTAACTCCGTTATGCTCAGCGCACTTGAAAAACATCGTCATGCAGCTATGACTGGTTTGATTGTGGTTTTTTCGGCACTTGGAGGCACAACAGGCTCAATAATAACCGGTTATGTATTTGAGCACTTTAGTGGGCAGCACGCGTTTTACCTTTCTTTGGTTCCTATTAGTTTAATTTTTATTAGCGTGATTTTTTTCAAAAAACGTACAGATGCTATCTCACAACACGCAACCACAGCTTAAAAGTAAGGAAAGTTATGAGTTTTTTCGAGAGCCAATTATTTAAAGATGTTCAAACGCAGAATGTATTTAGTGACTGTAAAACATTCGCTGATGCAATTGCGCGTGTTAATTGGCAAAGTGCATGTAAAAGTTATGAGCAACTAGCTCCTTTAAATGACGCGCAGCTTAGTGAGTTTGTAAACGCACACTTTATTACCTCCCCAGTGCTAACAATGGGCACTAAGGCTGATACGTCATCTGTTAAACAGTATATAAATTCGTTATGGACTGGCCTTAGAAGGGAAGCCGATATTCCAAAGCAAGACTCATTACTTGCACTAAAACACAGCTATATTGTGCCTGGGGGACGTTTTCAAGAAATTTACTATTGGGATAGCTATTTTACAGCCTTGGGTTTAATTGATGCAGATAAAATTGATGTAGTTGAAGATATGCTACTTAATTTTATCGATTTGATTAACGATTATGGCAGTATTCCAAATGGTAACCGCCGCTATTATTTATCACGCTCGCAGCCACCTGTTTTAGCACTTATGGTCGAATTATTATGGGAGCATACACACCGTAAGTCGCTTAATATGAAATGGCTTAATATGTGTGTGGCAGCGCTTGAAAAAGAATATAGGTTTTGGATGCAAGACGCGCAGTTGCTTTCAGATAATATATTGAGTTCAAACCGCGTGGTAAGAATGCCTTGTGGCGGTATTTTAAATCGTTATTGGGATGATGCGGGTGAGCCAAGGGCTGAGTCACTACGAGAGGATTTAGAGTTAGCACAAGAGTTGGCTGAGGAAAGTAAAGCTGATTTTTATCGTAATATTCGTGCTGCGTGTGAGTCGGGATGGGATTTTAGTTCTCGTTGGTTGGGAGAATCTAGTTTACTAAGCTCTATTCAAACCACTGATATTGTTCCTATTGATTTAAACTGCCTTATATATAACTTAGAAAGTCGGCTAAGTGAGTTTTTTAAACTGCTCGGCAATAGTGAGCAAGCTCAGCATTACAAATCACTTGCTGGCAATCGTAAAGCACTTATAAATACGTATCTTTGGAATGAATCCATCGGCTTTTTTGTTGATTATAACGGCCGGTTGGCCACTCAATCTCCAATACTTAGTGCTGCGGCCACTACAGCGTTATTTGTTAATTTAGCCAGCAATGACCAGGCAACTAAAGTAGCAACGTTACTAGCTAATGATTTTTTAAAAGAGGGTGGTATTGTTACAACCATTACTCATACACCACAACAATGGGATAGCCCAAATGGTTGGGCACCATTGCAGTGGTTTGCCGTAAAAGGGCTTAATAATTACGGTATTACACAATTAAGCACGAATGTAATGCAAAACTGGCTAAAGATGGTTGAGCAAAATTTTGAGATAAATAAGTGCTTGCTCGAAAAATATAATGTGTGCACCCCTAATGTTTTAGCTAGTGGAGGTGAATATCAAGTACAGCAGGGATTTGGTTGGACAAATGGCGTAACAACTCGATTTTATAAGTTACTAAGCGACTAATCCGATCTGTTATTTATCTTATAAAAGCAATTTTTAAAATGAAATAAATGATGGTTATATGCTGATTTTATTCGTCTTTATTTATTTTAGGATGAAATATAAGAATATCGCTTTAATACCAAAATCTGATTGTAAGTTGTATTTGGTTTCGGTAATGTGGTGTAAATGTTTCAAGGACGAAATTTATGCTAGATAAAAGCTCAGTATTTGTAAAAACAACATTTCAAACATCTTTTCACTCACATAATTACACCGCTATTTTAAGAACGCTTCAAGCGTTGTTTAGTGATGTTAAAATGGATGATGCTGTGCCTAAAACTGAGCAGCGAGCTAATTATGATTTGTTTTTAATCGATGGTGCTAAAAGCAAATGGCAAGACCTCATTCCTGCAGATCTTATTTGTTTAGCTAAACACTATAACGTTGTCATTTTTAATGTTGATAGAGAAGATGTATGCGAGCAAAACTTATTGCTTAACCATTTTAATGGCGTTTTTTATAAATCAGATGCACCAGAAGATATTTTTAAAGGATTACTTCGGGTTAATACTGGCGAGCTTTGGTTTACACGCAAAGTGATTTCAAAAGCATTTAACGATATTTTAGCCGTAGCATCATCGTTTAATAGCCTACACGACGACATCGAATTAAAGCAGGACGATTACGATCATTTAACAAAGCGTGAAAAGTCTGTTATTCATTTAATTGCACAAGGTGCGAGTAACCATACAATTGCTGATAAACTTAATATTAGTGACCATACTGTAAAAACACATCTTTATAGCGCGTTTAAAAAAACGAACTCACGCAATAGAGTAGAACTTGCTAATTGGGCTCAGCGCTATATATCAGTTTTGCTGCCAATGGCTAAATAAGAGTAAAGCCACCAAGATGTTATCTAGGTCAATTAAGTCAATTAAGTAAAATTTTATCCTCTAGATTCTTATAAAGTTCGGGTAAGCGAGTTATTTTCAACTAACTAGTCACATAACCTATAAAGGCTACAATATGTAGCCTTTAGTTAATTCAGGAAATCAGTTTACGCTGATTTTTTAGCCCATAAGCCTTTATCAATACCTTTTGTTATAAGATCTGTAAGCGCTTTTTCTATTGCTTGTGTTACACAAATACTCATAGGTTCATTGTCGCTAAAGCCCGCTTCAGCTTCGGCTAAACGTTTGTAGCTCACGTATCTAAAAAATCCTGCACGCATTTCTTGGCTTAATACTTTTTTGCTGGTGGCTACACTTAGTAATACTTGCCCTGTTCGAACATCAACAGCACGTAGATATATTGAAATAGCATCTTCGCGATAAAGCTCAGAGGCGCCTATACCAAAGTACTCCATACCTAAACCACCTGTTTTTACATTGGTGTCGTAGCTTATAATACCGCCTTCTAAAATAATTTTGGCGGTGGTAAGCGGTGGTAAATCAGCTTGGTTAGGGTTATCGGCTTGACCTGCACGAATGATTTTTCGCTCAGTTAAAATATTTTGTAAACCCTCACGTTCTACTGGCGTAAACCAATCTGATTCGTGTAGTGCTTGGACAAGTATTGAGTTAGCACCTTGAGTAACAGCCGTCGAAAACGAGCTTACGTTAGTTTGTGGCTTATATTGCCCGGTTTGATCTCTAAATGAGTAAACCGATACAGGAATACTACCGACAGGTTTAGGTAGGTTTTTTAGATCCGCAAATAATTCAGTTGGCTCTAAGCTAATAGCTTTTTGCTGTGATGGTGGAATAAGATTTCCCAAACTTGCACAGCCGCTCAAACCCAGTAATGTTATTGTTATTAGTAGTTTATACATTATCCAAACCTCGGTACTTCAATTATTACAACAGAGTCATCTAATATATTTGTTATTTTTACTGTAATAGAATCGGTTGTGCTGGTTATAACTTCAATTTGATAATCACCACTCATAAAAATAGAGTCCTGATTAAAAAGGCTATCTTCTATGTCCTCACCAAATGCCATATCGGTAATTTCTCTTACCATGCGGTTTAAATAGGTGCGCTCTAAAGAATCTTGAAATTGTTCAGCGTAACCTTTTTCGATTACTGGCGCTTTATGCTTGTTTTGAGCTTGCGCTTTGCTCAGCAACATATTTGCGTTTAGTGGGTTTCCACCAAAGCTTGGGTTGATTGGGGTATAAATTATTTCAGTCGCTTGGGACGAAAAGCTTAATGTTGTTATTATTATAAGGGCTATTTTTTTCATTTTACCATCCATCTTTAGCCATATCAGGGGTTGATGCAGCCATGTTTGAGCGAGCCATTGCATCTATTACTGTATAAACAGCTTGCTCTACACGCTCATCAAGGGGTTCTAATCTGCGACCTAAATAAGTCGCGTAAACAAGCTGGTTATTCATTATTAAAGAAAGCTGTGTACCTGCTTTTGGTATTACGGTTTCTTTTATTTCTATATTAAAACCAGCCGTTGAGGGGAGATCTCGCCAATAGTTTGAAAATTCATAATAAAATTGATGACCAAAGCGGCTAATACTTCTATCTAGTAATAAGCCATCTATTTCTAGTTCATCAGCAGCATGAGTTGCCCCAGAAAAACATAGGAAGAGTGTGAGTAGGTAACTATTAAAGCTAATGTTTTTTTTCATAATTTAAAATGGGGAGAGGGTCGCTCTCCCCACCTCAATAATTACATTTGAGTAATTGTTGCTGTATTTCCATCACCCATTTGGGTAACAGATACAGTGCTGTTAAAGCCAATTACAGAGCCTTCAACAATGTTATCGTTACCAATTTGAGTAACACTAAATGATACGTTTTCACCGCCAACTAAAAATGCTGATTGTTCAACGCCAGTAACCCAGTTACCTTCGCCTGTTTGTGAAATATCAATACTATGGTTGTTGCCTTCAACCATCATATCAATAAGATTTAACATGCCATTTTGTGCAATATCAATTTGATTATCGTTACTGTCTAAAATGCCTGCAAGTGTAACAATTGCTTCGTTTTGCGAGCCATTTTGGGTAATATCGATATCGTTATTATTAGATGTAAGTGATACATCGGGGTATGACGATTGCACTAGCATTGCATTTTCATCACCAGACTGAACCAAATCAACATCGTTACCTGTGCCATTAAAGTTAGCTAAATGAACAGAGTTTAAATCGCCCACTTGATTGGTCATAAACTCATTATCAGAACCAATAACACCCATATAAGTTTCGTTTAAGTCACCCATTTGGATGGCAGTAACTTCGTTATTATCACCAATAATATCGGCAGTTGTTAAGTTTTCAGCGCCAACTTGTGTAGCAGAAACTTCGTTATTTGAGCCTTCAAACAAGTTAGATTCAATAGTATTCATTGATCCTTCTTGATCTAAATCTATTTCATTATCGTCGCCAATAACGGCTGCAAATGTTACTGCGTTTGTATTACCATCTTGTTCAATTGAAAGCTCATTAGCATCACCAGAAATGGAACTAAATGTTGCTGTATTGCGATCCCCCAATTGCTCAACTTCAAGTTCATTTTCATTACCTTGAAGACTACTTACTTTGAATGTACTCCAATATCCATCTTGTACTAAATCGAGAACATTTTCGTCGCCCGTAAGCATGGTTATTTCAGCTTCATGCCATTCACCTGTTTGTAGTGAGGTGATTTCATTTGCGTTTCCTTGCATATCCATGTTGTAGAACCAGTGGCCACCAGTGCCTTGTTCAACATCAATGATATTATCATCGCCAGTTACAATATTAATTGCTTCGTTATTTACAAAAAAGCCTTGGCCAAATTGCGTAACAAATAACATATTATTATTGCCAGTCACCTCAGTAATAAAACCATTAGCAACACCATCTTGGGCGTATACTTGCGCGTTGTTATCGCCAATAGTTGTAACTTCACCGTAGTTTCCAGATTGAAGTTGAGAAACTTCAGTTTCATTGTTGTTACCTGTCGTAGTAACAAGCATGGTATTGCTGTCGCCGTCTTGAGTTAGTAGCGCAGTATTTTCATTAAAAGTTTGTGTTAGAGTCATCGAGTTTTCAATACTTGCTACAGAAACGTTAGTAGCAAGTTCTGAGTTTGATGCTGATTTGCTTGGCGTATCTGCATAAGAGGCAAAGCTAGTACCCATTGCAATTGCTACTGCGCAGCTTAAAAGTGATTTGTTCAACTTCATTATTTTCTCCTTGAAATATTAAAACCAAACACCTTAAATTTTATAGGTTTTATAAGGTATTTGCTGTGTCAGCATGCCGTGCCGATATAATGTTTTGTGATCCACCTGAAAAGCTCTAAAGTAAAATTTACGATGTCATTAATAATTATTACTAAGCGATTTGTCATTATTCTTAACTTACGTTTAATAACTGTTAACTATTAAGTACCCAATTACTGTATTCCTCTAATGTCATTTCTTAAATCATCATTTTTTACCAATTATTTAGTTTTTATTTTTCAGTTGCTTATGAAGGTTTTTGGTTTTTTTTATTAATTTGATATAAAAAGCAGTAAAAATTAACGGCCCTGTATTAGGTAAGTTGCTGAGTGTTAATTTCATTAAAAGGTCTGTATTTAATGTTTTTTTAATACATTAACTGGTCAAAATAGTTGGTTTTTACAGCGTTTTCATTTTTTAGCTTGTTTAATGATTCGTTTGGTTGTTTCCTAAACATATGCCATGTGATCCCTTGTACTCGAAATAGTGAAAGAACGTGCTTAGAGCATCTAAGCTAACCCAACAAAACTATGGATAGAACAATGAAAACAAAATTATCTATTATTACTCTTGCTTTACTACCGTGTTTAGCTGCAGCAAAACTTCCTGATGTGGGTGTAAAGCAATCTGTAGCTGCTAGCAGTGATTCAATAATTGTTAAATATAAAAGTAATGCAACGAAAGAAATGCGTAAGCAGGCTCGTTCATTAGTTAAAGCTAAAATTACTGATATAAATAAAGATGAAATTGACGACAGTTATACGTCTTTACTTTCAGGGCGTTTAGCTAAGTTTAAAGTGTCGGGAATGAGTACTAAAGACGCTATTGCTCTTTTAAAGTCTCATCAAGCAATTGAATACGTAGAACCTGATTATCGTGTAAGTATAGCAAGCGCACCAAATGATCCTCGCTTTGACGAGCTTTGGGGCTTAAATAATGAAGGTCAGACTGGCGGTACAGCAGACGCTGACATTGATGCAGTCGAAGCATGGACGATTTCTACAGGTAGCCGAGATGTAGTTGTGGGTGTAATTGATACAGGTATTGATTATAGTCATAGTGATTTAGCGAGCAATATGTGGGTAAATACATCTGAAATTGCAGGCGATGGTATCGATAATGACGGTAATGGCTTTATCGATGATATTCATGGTATTAATGCGATTACCGATAGCGGTGACCCTATGGATGATGAAGGTCACGGAACACATGTGTCTGGAACTATAGGTGCCAGTGGTAATAACTCTGTGGGAGTAGTGGGTGTAAATCATGAAGTATCACTTGTAGGTTGTAAGTTTTTAGATGCTGCGGGTAATGGTTCAACATCAGACGCTATTAAGTGTATTGATTATATGGTTGGCCTTAAAAATTCGGGAGTTAACCTACGCGTATTAAACAATAGCTGGGGCGGTGGTGGTTACAGCCAAGCATTAGCTGATGCTATAGACTCTAGCGAAGCGGCCGATTTACTATTTGTAGCTGCAGCGGGTAACGATACTATTGATAACGATGTTAACCCTCACTACCCATCAAACTATGAAAACGCCAGTGTGTTATCGGTTGCTAGTACGAATCAAACTGATGATATTTCGTGGTTTTCGCACTATGGTTTAACAAGTGTTGACATGGGCGCACCAGGCACAGCTATTTTATCTACTACACCGGGTGAAAGTTACGCGTCATACTCAGGTACTTCAATGGCAACCCCCCATGTTGCAGGTGCTGCAGCGTTAGTGTTATCGGTTAATCCTGAGCTAAGTACTCAAGAGCTTAAAGAACTACTAATGAGCTCTGGCGATGCGAATGCTGCGCTACAAGGTGTAACTGTTGCAGGTACTCGCCTTAATGTAAACCAGGCACTTATTGATGCCGATCCAACACCAGGCTTTAAAATTTCAGCCGATCCACTTACGCAACAAGTTGAGGCCGGCCAGGCTACATACTACACATTTACAATTGGCTCTATTGCCGAGTGGGATGAAGAAGTAACGCTTGAATTATCAACAACATTAGCTGGTGCTTACTTATCAGCAGTTACAGCGCGTCCTGGCGATGAAGTAAGACTTAACGTTGAAACAGACGTTGACACTCAGTGGGGTGATTACGAGCTGATGGTAACAGCTACGGCAGGTGATATTGTTAAGCAGCAATCAGTTGATTTAATGATTCAGCCTGTAGGATTAAACGACTTTACTTATAGCAGTAGTCAAAGCGTTGAAATTCCTGATAACTCACCAGTAGGGGCCGTATCAGTAATTAACATTGGCGATGATTTAACCGTATTTGGCACTACAGCAGATGTTGATATTTCTCATACTTACTCTGGCGACTTAGTGGTTAAGTTAGTATCTGCCCAAGGCACACAAGTAACATTACAAAGCAATGTAGGTGGTTCAGCAGATGATATTGTTAGAAGCTTTACGTCTGAATCATTTAACGGTGAAGTAGCTACCGGCGATTGGACACTACAAGTAGAAGATACTGCCGCAGCCGATACCGGCACAATTAATGGTTGGTCATTAACGCTAAGCGCTATTGGCGAAGTTAGCCCACAACCACCACGCTCAGATTTTGAGGCTGAAACACAGGGTCTAACAGTTAATTTTACGGACTCAAGTACTGATGCTAATAACGATATTACACAGTGGAGCTGGGACTTTGGTGATGGTGCAACATCATCTGATCAAAACCCTATGCATGTGTATGCAGCATCAGGTAATTACGATGTTGAACTAACTGTAACTGACAGTGAAGGCAATACAAGTACATCAACTCAAACGGTTGTAGTAAGTGATGTAGAGCTAGAACTGACCTTAAAGCGTGCTAATAAGTCTCGCCTTGATACTATGCGAGTAGATTTAAGTTGGGAAGAAGTTGGTGCTGAATCTCTAAGCGTATACCGTAACGGTGAGCTGGTAGATACAACATCAGATAGTGGTCGTTACCGTGATTACGTGCGTGGAGCTACGTTACCATCGTACGATTACCAATTATGTGTTACTGAAAATGTATGTTCTAACATCATTACGGTTTCATTTAACTAAGTAAACCACTACTCCTAAAGTGACCTTAAGCCCAGCATTGCTGGGCTTTTTTTGTTTAAGCTATTAGAGTTTATTTTGAATGGTATATCGGAACTAAACTTTTTTATACGGGTGTGTTTTAAGCCAGTGCTCGGCGATTTGCTCGCGCGTGGCAAACCAAACCTGCTCATGCGAGCGGGCATATTCTAAAAACCGCGCTAATGCTTTTATTCTTCCAGGTCTGCCAATTAAGCGGCAATGCAAACCTATCGACATCATTTTAGGGGAGTTTTCACCTTCTGGATCGCCTTCCTCGTATAGCGTATCGAATGCATCTTTTAAGTAATTAAAAAACTGATCCCCTGCATTAAAGCCTTGAACAGCTGCAAAGCGCATGTCGTTTACATCAAGCGTGTAGGGCACTATTAACTGTGGTTTACCTTCTTTAATACTGTAAAAGGGCAGGTCGTCGCTGTAATCGTCGGCGTCATATAAAAATGTGCCATTCTCAACAACAAGGCCTGCGGTATTTGGGCTAGTTCGGCCGGTATACCAGCCTTTGGGCTTTTTACCTGTAAGCATTTTAATGACATCAATGGCTTGTTGCATATGCTCGCGCTCAGTTTGTTTATCAATGTTTTGATAATTAATCCAGCGCAGGCCATGGCTTGCAATTTCGTGGCCTGCTTCAACAAAGGCTTTAGCTACATCGGGGTGGCGCTCAAGGGCCATCGCCACTGCAAAAATGGTGACCGGTATATCGTATTTTTTAAAGAGTTTAAGTAAACGCCATACACCTGCTCGCGAGCCATATTCGTAAATAGACTCCATGCTTATATGGCGGTCTTCTACATGCGGGGCACTGACTATTTCAGATAAAAATGTTTCGGCTGCTGCATCACCATGCAATACACAGTTTTCGCCGCCTTCTTCGTAATTTAATACCACTTGTACAGCTATACGGGCTTTATTGGGCCAATTTGCATGTGGTACATCAGGGCCATAACCAATTAAATCGCGCGGGTAGTTTTTAAATTGCTCGCTCATGTTATTGCTCCTTTTTAAGTGCTATGAGCCAAGAGCCTAGCGTTTCACGCTCTGCATCAGTCATTTTGGTCATATTAGCCAATGGCATATCTTTGGTTATAACCGCACGGGTATGAATAAGCGTGCTGGCTTTTTTTACATCATTAATAGAGTCGAGTTTAAAGCCAAGTGGCGCTGCTTGAAAAAGCTTTGATGTAGGTGTTTCACTGTGGCACTGGGTACAGTGCTTGCTGATTATATTCCACGCTTGTGCGTCGGTAATACTTGCTTGTAAAGGCGCTTTTTCGTCTGCATTTGTTGATGTACTGGGCCAAGGTGCTATTGCCAGCATAAGGGCAAAAAAGGCGGCAATACCACTTACAAGTACTGAAGGTTTATTAACGCCTTGATGTTTTAAGTTAAAGTAATGGCGTATCCACATGCCAATACCAAACAGCGCAATTAAAATAAGCCAGCCAAAGCTATGGCTGTAAGTATAAGGAAAGTGATTGCTCAACATAATAAATACCACTGGTAACGTGGCGTAGTTATTATGAATAGAGCACAGCTTTGCCTTTAAACCCGGGAGCGATTCAGGAATACGGCCAGCTTCTACTTCGCTTACCATGTAGCGCTGCCCTGGCATAATTATGTGGTACACATTGCCAACCATACACGTACCAATAAGCGCACCTACATGAATATACACAGCGCGGTCACTAAATAGCTGGTCAACCCCGTAAGTCCAAAGGGCCAATATGCCAATAACCACAGCAATAAACGCTTTACCGTTTTCTACGAGTGGGGTTTTACACAATAAACGATAAACACCATAACCCAAGCCAATAAAGCCAAGGGATGCGGCAATAGCAGCAAACTTACTTAGCTCACTTTTGCTGTTATCGATTAGGTAAACATCGGCGCCAACATAATAAAGCAGGCTAAATAATAAAATACCAGTGATCCAAGTTGTGTAGGCTTCCCATTTAAACCAGTGCAGGGTATGCGGCATTTTTTCAGGGCCATTTTGATACTTAGCCACTTCGTAAAAGCCACCGCCGTGCACGGCCCATAAATCGCCTTTTATGCCTTTGTCTTGTTTCCACTGTGGCGGGGTTTGTAAGTTATTATCAAGCCACGCAAAATAAAATGACGCCCCAATCCACGCAATGCCTGCAATTACATGAAAATAACGCAGGACTAAATGAGCAAGCTCAAATAAATAGTTTTCCATAACGGTTAAGCCTCTTCTAATTGCGGTGTATGGGTAGCTGAAAACTGCTCTTTTTCATCGCGCTTATACACGCTTTTACCCATAATGTAGGTTTGTTCAATACAGCGGTCATCACCTAGCATCATCATTGCAAAAAGTTGCTCGTGCAGGGTTTTTGCATGGCCAATTCTGAATTTTAAAAACGAGGTGGCCGCGTAGTCCATTACAATAAAGTCGGCTTCACAGCCAATAGCAAAGCTACCTATGGTGCCTTCTAAATCAAGCGCTCGTGCACCGCCCAAAGTAGCTAGGTACATGCCTTTAAACGCGGAAAAGCGCTGGCCTTGTAATTGCTGAATTTTGTACGCTTCGTTACCTGTTTGTAGCATAGAAAAACTTGTGCCTGCGCCTACATCGGTACCCATGCCTACGTTAATACCGTGCTCTTCACAGGCTTTTAAGTTTAATAAGCCTGAGCCTAAAAATAAGTTAGAGGTAGGGCAGTGCGATATGGCCGCGTTGTTATCTGCAAGGCAGCAAAGCTCGCGCTCAGATAAATGAATACTATGGGCAAATACCGAGCGTTTACGCACCATTTTAGCTTGCTCGTACACGCCAAGGTAATCTTCGGCTTCAGGAAATAACCCTTTTACCCATTCGCACTCGTCTTTGTTTTCAGATAAGTGGGTATGCAGGTAGGTGTCGGGGTATTCTTCTAATAATTGAGTACATTTTTGTAGTTGCTCTGGAGTAGATGTGGGCGCAAAACGTGGCGTTACTGCGTAGCTTAATCTATCAACATTATGCCATTTTTCTATCAGTGCTTTTGATTGATCGTAACTAGTTTGCGCGCAATCTGATAAATCGTCAGGGCAGTTTCTATCCATCATTACCTTACCGGCAATCATACGTAAATTACGTTTTTGAGATTCGTTAAAAAACGCATCTACCGATTGCGGGTGCACAGTGCCAAATACCAATGCGGTAGTGGTGCCATTACGCAGTAGCTCATCTAAAAAGCGATTAGATATGTCTTTTGAATAGTGCTCACAGGTAAACTTTTTCTCTGTCGGAAACGCGTATTCGGTGAGCCAGCTTAAAAGTTGCTCGCCGTAAGCACCCACCATTTCGGTTTGCGGTAAATGTATGTGCGTGTCTATCATGCCGGGCATAACCAATTTACCATCGTGGCGAATAATAGTGGCTGACTTATCAATGCTTGGCAGTATGTCTTGCTCGTAACCAAGTTTAATTACTTTGCCGTTTTGAATAACTAATGCGCCTTTTTCAAAATAGCGATGGGCGTTCTCGCCGGCTATAGCTGGGTCATCAACAAAGTCGAGTATGTTGGCACAAATTACGGTCATTTTATTCTTGTTTTGCGTGCTCATTGTTAGCTGCCTCTGTACGTTGAGTAGCCAAATGGGCTAAGCAATAACGGAATGTGATGGTGTTTTTTGTCTTGTAATCTAAAGGTTATTTGCGCCTCTGGGTAAAATGCAGGTGTTTCTTTATTTTGGTAATAACTATCTAAATCGAATACTAGCTTATAGGTTGCAAATTCTACGTCTGTGTTGAGCCAGTCGGTAATTCGCCCGTCGCTATTTGTTTTACCTTGAGCAATTAATTGCCACTCGTTATTAGTGAGTAAAAACAATTGTACAGCTACATTGGCTGCAGGTTTGCCTGTGCTGGTATCTAAAATATGGGTAGTGATAGGGCTCTTATTCATACTTTTATTCATAGCAATGACTCCAATCTTATTTTTGTTATTTTGGCTTGTTCGCCCGCGGCTATATTAAGCTCTGTGCTGCGGGTGTTGTGTATACGCTGCTCAATAAGTTCAAGCATTTGCTCAGCACTTTTACCACTGGCACACACAATAAATATAAAGCCAAATTTACTGAGGTATTGTTTATTTAGCGCAATCATTTTTTTTAGGGTTTGCTCGTTTGCTTTACTCATGCCTGATTGTTCGTGCCCCGCTTTTTGCGCTGTAGCGGCGTACTTTTTACTTAAAGTTGATAAATCGCCTATTTGCGGGTGGCCTTCAAAGGCGGCTAAATAGTCGCTTTCGCCCAGGCTATCCCATACGCTTTGCGCGCTTTGATATAGGTGCTCTTTATTTTCAAATGGTATGATATTTAGCATACCGCTTACCCAATTTGGTGCTGCGCAACAGTGCTCTAAAGCTTGGTGAGCTTGCGCTGCATTTAAGTTATTAATTTTTAAGCTACTCATGCGCTTTCTTCCTCGTGCGTGGTGCTAATTAAGGCATTTTTAAGTGCGCGCCATTGCAAGCCTTGGCGTTTGGGTGCGTGGGTTTGCATAGCTTGATAAAGGCCAATTAACTGTCCACTAATCGAAATAGCCACTTCCATTGGTAATTTGCCCGTAATGTTTTTAAGCCCAACAGGGCAGACCATTTGTTTTATTTGATCGGTAGTAAAATCGCGATGAGCTAGGCGTTGTTTAAAACGTTTTGCTTTAGTGTCAGAGCCAATAACGCCCAGCCAATTAGCATCAGCGCGTTTAATAATGGCTTGGGTGAGTGCAAAGTCGAGCTGGTGGTTATGGGTCAGTATTAAGTAATTGTTAGCTTTAGGTGCGCGTTTAACTTGTTCTGTTGGCTCTTCATCAACCACTTTTACTACGTTATTAGGGATTGATTGTGGGAATACATCGGCGCGGCTATCTATCCAACGTATACGCATAGGTAGTTGTGCCAATATACCAATAAGCGACTGTGCTACGTGGCCTGCGCCGTAAATGTCGAGGGTAAATCGCTCGCATTGCATGCACTCAAGCATAACTGTGGCAGCTCCCCCGCAGCATTGGCCTAAATTTGCACCTAGGTTAAACTGCTCTATCACTTGGGCGGCTTCGCCTTTGGCAAGTAGTTCGCGGGCTTTTTCAATTACTACGTATTCAAGGTGACCACCGCCAAGGGTGTCGTAAATATGCTCGCCGCTTATTACCATTTTAGAGCCTGTGCCGCGTGGGGTTGAGCCATTTGTGCCAAGCACTGTGGCAATAACATAATTAGTGCCGCTTTGTTCGTGCTCGTTTATAGCCTGCGCCCAATTTTGAGTATGAAAACCCTGAAACGACTCATTTAAATTAGCCATTTTGATGCTCCTTAAACCAGCTAGCGGTTTGCTCAATTGCATTTAATACACGCTCAGGTGTAGCAGGCGTATCAAGTGGGGCGGTGTATTTGTAATCAGCCACACTGCTTATGGCGTTACGAATAGCGCTCCATACACTAAAGGCCAACATAAACGGCGGCTCGCCTACCGCTTTTGATCTAAATACGGTGGTTTCTGGATTGGCAGAGTTATATAAATTGACGTTAAATTCGGCGGGTGTATCGCCAATGGCTGGTATTTTGTAGTTAGCAGGACCAAAGCTTGCAAGCTGCCCTCTATCGTTCCATTGTAAGTCTTCGGTTGTTAGCCAACCCATGCCTTGTACAAAGGCGCCTTCAATTTGGCCTATATCAAGTGCTGGGTTAATTGAGCTTCCCACATCGTGCAAAATATCAACGCGTGTTACCGTGTTTTCGCCCGTAAGTGTATCTACCTCAACTTCACTCAGTGCTACGCCGTGAGCGTAGTAAAAAAACGGCCGGCCTTCGCCTTTAGCTCTATCGTAATGAATTTTAGGCGTGGCGTAATAACCGGTTGATGAAAGCGATATACGATTCATGTAAGCAAGGTTTGCAAGTTCACTAAAGCTAATTTCGCCTTTACTAAAGGTAATTAGGTTATCTTTAAATACAATAGTGTTGCTCTCAACTTCAAAGTGCTCGCTTATAAAGTTTATTAAGCGCTCTTTTATTGTGTTTACTGCATTAAGGGCTGCCATACCGTTTAAGTCGGTACCGCTTGAAGCCGCTGTTGGTGAGGTGTTTGGTACTTTGTCTGTACGGGTAGCGCTAATGCTTACCGCGTTAAAATCAACCCCAAAACCATGAGCCACAATTTGTGCAATTTTAGTGTTAAGCCCTTGGCCCATTTCGGTGCCGCCATGGTTTAAATGTATCGAGCCATCGCTATAAACATGCACAAGTGCACCAGCTTGATTTAAGTGTTGTACAGTAAACGATATACCGTATTTAACCGGCGTCATCGCAAGGCCCTTTTTTATAATAGGTGACGATGCGTTAAATGCTTTAATAGCATCTTTACGTGCCCAGTAGTCACCCGACTCCTCAAGCTGGCTTATCATATCTATTAAAATATGTTGCTCTACGGTTTGATGATACGGCGTGGTGTCGCGGCCTTTTTTGTATAAATTAAGTTTTCGGATCTCAAGCGGATCTTTACCTAATTTGGCTGCTATATCGTCCATTATTAGCTCGCCCATAATCATCCCTTGCGGGCCACCAAATCCTCTAAATGCGGTATGGCTTACGGTATTTACTTTACAGCGATTACCTTTAATTGTGGCGGCTGGGTAGTAGTAGGCGTTGTCGGCATGAAACATGGCGCGGTCTACAATTGCATCCGATAAATCGGGCGAGTAGCCACAAAATCCGTTTACGGTAATGTCGGCACCTTCTATTAAACCATATTCGTCAAAACCGACATGATAGTGGTTATAAAAAGGGTGGCGTTTACCGGTTAATTTAAAGTCGTCGCTACGGGCTAGGCGCATTTTAACTGCGCAGCCAAGGTAGTAAACCGCAAGGGCTGCAAGGCATGCCCATGGTGCGCCTTGAGTTTCTTTACCGCCAAAAGCACCGCCCATACGGCGGGTTTCTACGTTTACAAAGCTAAATGGCTTTTTTAAAATTTTAGCAACTAAGTGCTGAACCTCAGTAGGGTGCTGAGTTGAGCATTGAACATGAATCCCGCCGTCGTTATCGGGCTGAGCGAGTGCTATTTGCCCCTCAAGGTAAAAATGTTCTTGCCCGCCTATGTGTATTTCGCCTTTAAGCTGGTGGGCTGCGTTATTAATTGCGTGCTCGCTGTTACCACGGTTAAGTGAATGAGGCGGCCTTACCCAATGCTCTTTTTTTATTGCTTCTTTAATATCAAGTATTGGCGTAGTTTGCTCGCACTCAATAACCACTAAGCGGGCCGCGCGGCGCGCTATTTCGTAGCTGTCGGCAACGATTACTAATACAGGTTGTCCGTGGTATTGAATTTCATGGCTGGTGAGTAATACATCACCAGGAAATACCGGGCCAATATCTAATTTACCCGGTACATCTTCGGCCGATAAAATGCGTTTAACGCCTTCAACTGCCAGTGCGTGACTAGTATCTATTGATTTAATAAAGCCGCTTGTAACAGGCGCAAGTACAGGGTAGGCATGTAGGCAACCGTAAGGCTCAGGGTTATCGTCGGCAAAATTTGCACTGCCACAAACTTGTTTAATAGCGCTTTCGTGATATTTAGATTGTCCAACGCTACCACCTTGGGCTTTTAGTTTATCCATTTCAAAGTGACGCATGTGAGATCCTCGTAATGGCAATGTTGTTATTGTTTTTACTGCTACTTGGCTGTGCATCGCAAAACTCAATTCCAATACGCTGTAGCAAATTTTTGCTTACCGTACTGCGGTAATGTGCGCTGCTGCGTACATCGCTCATGGGTACAAAGTCATCGTTTATAGCGGTAGCTGCATCTATGAAAGTGCTCACTTGGAATGATTGAGATATCAGCTTTTTCTCAATATGCTGCGCGCGTTTAGGAATAGCCGCCATCCCACCCATAGCGCAGCGAGCTTGAGTGATCATGTTTTGTGAATGCTCTATAGCAAGCACCAAACAAACGGTAGATATATCGTCTTCAAATCGTTTTGATATTTTATGACATGCCAGTTTTAGTGACTCTGGACGCTTTGGGATTGTGAACTTACTAATTACTTCATCGCTTTTAAGAACCGTTTTTTTGTAATCAATAAAGTAGTCGGCAACTTTAATAGTGCGCGTGCCTGCGCTGCTTAATAAATCCATTGATGCATTAAGAGCGATTAAAAGGGGAGCTGGATCACCAATTGGTGAGGCATTCCCTATGCTGCCACCCAGTGTGCCGCTGTTTCTTACTTGGCTTGATCCTAAGCGTTCAAATAGCTCTTTTGACTCAGGGTAATGGTTATAAAATGCCTCAACAAATTGGCTATAAGGTAGTGCTGCACCAATGTGTAACTCACCGTTATTATCTGCCAAGGTACAAAGTTCCTTTACTTGGCTAAGGGAGATAATTACATCCGGTAAAAGCATGTTTTGGCTAAGCTCAATGGCAAAGTCGGTGCCACCAGCAACTAAATGTGCATAAGGATAAAGCGCTTTTAGCTCAACAAGTTGTTGGGCAGTTTGTGGTAAATAGAATTTGCGAGGGCCATTTTTTAAAAATGGAACATCGTAATCATATTGCGTATTAAGTGACGCTTTAAATTTTGCGGCCATTGTTGAGTACGGTTCAGCTTTACGCTCATAGCTATAGGCTTTTTCGGCTGCAAGTAATATTGGGCTATAGCCTGTACAACGGCATAAGTTACCGCCAAGTGCATGAATAACCGCTTTTTTACCGGGGTACGTAGGCTCATTAATATAAAGAGCCAACAAACTCATTATTATACCAGGCGTACAAAAACCACATTGCGAACCATGGCACTCTACCAGCGCGCGCTGCACAGGGTGTAAATCGGTTAAATTTGGGTATAAACCAGTAGTCACAGCTTCTACTGTTACTATATGTTTTGCATGCGCATTACCTAGTAACAGTAAGCAACTGTTCATTGTTTTGTATTGCCAGCTAGCTTGCCCGTTTGCATTTATACGCTCTTCACCCACTAAAATAGTGCACGCGCCACAGTCGCCAGTTGCACAGCCTTCTTTGGTGCCCATTTTCCCTTTTTTGGTGCGAAGCCAGTCCAAAATGGTGAGACTTGGCGAACATTCTTGTATTTCAATTGGCGTGTTATTTAATAAAAATTGAATCACACAGACCCCCTTAATTTTTATAAAGCCCTGATACATAAAGGCTTGGCATATGTTTTTTCTTGTTGTTTGCGCACGGGTAAGAAAAATACTTTTTAATCTTGGTAAGTATATTGCAGTTACCATGCCATTGTTGACCGCTCGGTCAGCTGGTTGTTGTTAGTATGCTTATTAACTTAATAAGCACTGAAAAGGTGTTAATAATGAATAATAAATACCGCCTTACTATGCAGGGAATGACAAAGAAGTATCCCGGATGTATAGCCAATAACGGCGTAACCTTAAAAATTAAGCATGGGGAAGTGCATGCCTTATTAGGTGAAAACGGTGCCGGTAAAAGCACACTAATGAAAATGCTTTATGGTGTGGTTAAACCTGACCAAGGGGACATGTTTTTTAATGGCCGCATAATGAATATAAAAGAGCCTGCTGATGCGCGTGATTTAGGCATTGGAATGGTGTTTCAGCATTTTTCGTTATTTGAAACACTTACGGTTGCCCAAAATATTGAACTAGCGTTAGGTGATTTAGCAGGGCATAGCAGCACGCTTGCGGGTCGAATTACAAAAACATCAACACGTTATGGTATGCCATTAGATCCACACAGATTGGTTTCAACACTTTCAACTGGCGAGCGTCAACGAGTAGAAATCGTGCGGTGTTTGTTATTAGATATTCAACTACTTATTTTAGACGAGCCCACCTCAGTCCTTACCCCACAAGAAGTCTATGCATTATTTAAAACTCTAAAATCACTTAAAAAAGAAGGCTGCTCCGTGCTGTTTATTAGCCACAAACTGCACGAAGTGATTGAGTTATGTGACAGTGCGACCATTTTGCGAGGCGGAAAAGTAAGTGGGCATTGTATTCCTAAAAACGAAACTAGTGAGTCAATTGCTAGGCTAATGGTAGGCGACAACACGCCAATTAGTAACCAAACCCGCAGAGCCTTGGGGACGGCTGACTTTTTAACCGTTAATAGTTTAACCACCGCGGCACAAGCGTTATTTGAAACACCCCTTAAAAACATTAACTTTGCAGTACAGCAAGGTGAAATAGTGGGCATTGCAGGTGTTGCTGGCAACGGGCAAGAAGAGTTATTAAAAGTGCTTTCGGGGGAGCAAATTCAAGCAAGTAGCCGTGCCATTAAATTTAAAAACACTGTTGTTGATGCACTGTGCCCGCTAAAAAGGCGCCGCCTTGGACTTGCATGTGTTCCAGAGGATAGGCTTGGGCGAGGAGCCGTGCCCACTATGGATTTAGCGCAAAATACACTGCTGACTAGTTTTGATAGTGGACTAGTTAAAAATGGCTTTTTAGTAAAACAAAAAATTACCGAGCTTGCTAATAAAATCATAACAAAATACAAGGTTAAAACGCCAAGTTTTCGCACTCATGCAGCTAGCCTTTCAGGTGGTAATTTACAAAAATTTATTATTGGTCGCGAGGTAGAGCAAAGCCCAAAACTACTCGTTATGTCGCATCCTACTTGGGGAGTAGATATAGGCGCACAAGTGGCGATACATGAAGCTATTTTAAAGCTTCGCGACGAGGGGGGTGCGGTACTCGTTATTTCAGAAGATTTAGATGAACTTTATAAAATTTGCGACCGCATTGGCGCAATTTGCGATGGAAAACTGTCTCCTATTTTAAACACCGATACCGTACCGCTTGTGCAGTTAGGACAGTGGATGGCTGGCGATTTTAGTGACGACCTTAATAATCTGCCTACATTACAAACATCAAAAGGGGCTCTAGCATGATTAAGTTAGAACCACGTGTTCAGCGCTCGCCGGCTTGGAGTTATTTCTCTCCTGTTTTAGCTATCTTACTCACATTAATAACCGGTTACGTGGTGTTTGCCTTATTAGGGCATGACCCGCTAAATGCCTTATATACATTGCTTATAGCACCTGTTGCCGATTGGTATGGTGTAACTGAGCTACTTGTAATGACCATTCCTATTTTGCTATGCGCCTATGGTTTAGCGCTTTGTTATAGAGCATCGGTTTGGAATATAGGCGCAGAAGGGCAACTGCTTATTGGTGGTGTATGTGCAAGTGCTGTAGCCGTTAACTTTGTTGACTCATCAAGTGCTTTTGCAATGCCACTAACATTACTTGCGGGTATTGCTGGTGGCATGTTGTGGGCGGGGCTTGCTGCTTTTATGAAGCTGCGTTTAAACACTAATGAAATTTTAGTCACCATAATGCTCAACTACATAGCAGTAAATGTATTGCTGTGGGCTGTTCATGGGCCACTCAAAGATCCTCACGGTTATAACTTTCCTGAAAGCGCATTGTTTGGCGATAGCACGTTATTGCCTGTTTTATTCAACGGTACTCGATTGCACTTAGGCCTAGCGTTTGCGTTATTAGCGCTATGCGCCACTTGGGTGTTTATTAGTAAAACCTTTATAGGCTTTCAAATACAAGTACTTGGGCTTGATGCATCCGCTGCCAAAATGGCGGGTTACAAGCGAGCATTATTAATTACGGGAGTGTTAGTTATTAGCGGTGGCTTAGCGGGGCTTGCTGGTGCGGGCGAAGTAGCTGGGCCTATTGGACAGCTGGTTCCACAAATATCACCTGGTTATGGCTATGCCGCCATTATTGTTGCTTTTTTAGGGCGATTGCACCCAGTAGGAATTACGTTTGCGGGCTTACTAATGGGGCTTATTTATATGGGAGGTGAGCTTGCGCAAATTAACATGGGTTTACCAAACGCCATTACCGGTATTTTTCAGGGGTTAATGCTGTTTTATTTACTCTCGTGCGATGTGCTTATTACTTATCGCCTTAGATTTTCTCTGCCATTTAAACAACAAAAAGCGCAGCCAATACATATTGCACAGGAGTCTTAAATCATGGATTTAGATGTAATTACTAATATTTTATACGCCACTATTCGTACAGGCACCCCCTTATTGCTGGTGGCGCTGGGTGAAATGGTATGCGAAAAAAGCGGCACCTTAAATTTAGGGCAAGAAGGCATGATGCTTTTAGGCGCAGTGGCAGGGTTTATAACCATGTATCAATGCGACAACCTATTTATTGGTTTTACGGTAGCAGCTTTGGTTGGTGTTATGGCCTCACTTATTTTTGCTTTTGTAGCACTTAATTTAAATGCTAGCCAAGTAGCGGCAGGTTTGGCGCTGACTATTTTTGGTACTGGCCTTTCGGCATTTTTAGGTGCCGACTATGAAGGAAAAACGATTAATGCCTTACCTACATTAGCAATAGCTGGGTTTGAGCATATTCCGGTTTTAGGCAAGGCGCTATTTTCGCAAGACGCCATTGTGTATTTAAGTTGGAGTTTAGTGCTTGGTGCGTATTTGTTTTTTAAATACCACAGAGCAGGGCTTGCAGTACGGGCTATTGGTGAAAACCCAAGTGTGGGTAATAACTTAGGATTACCTGTAATGCGTACACGTTATTTAGCCGTTATGTTTGGCGGCGCACTGGCTGGTATTGCGGGCGCTTACTTGTCGTTGGCTTATACACCACTTTGGACTCAAAACATGACGGCAGGGCGAGGTTGGATAGCCCTTGCACTCGTGGTGTTTGCAAGCTGGCGTATTGAGCGCGTAATGCTAGGCGCTTATTTATTTGGCTTTGCCAGCATTATGCACTTAGTTGCACAAGCGTTCGGTTTAGCGGTTGATTCTAACTTATTAGCCATGCTGCCTTATGGTGCAACACTTATTGTATTGATTATGCTCAGTAAAAATAAACAAAAGCTAAAAATGTACGAACCCATGTGGTTAGGTAAACCTTGGCACAAGGGTCATTAAATTGATTACAAAATCAATAAGGTAAATTACCTGCTTCAACAGGATATTAAAAATATAACACGGAGAATAACAATGAAAAAACTTATAACAACACTCGGGGTTGCATTGAGCTTGTGCATAAGCGCATCAGCTATTGCAAAAGATAACGTAAAAGTAGGCTTTGTATATGTAAGTCCAATTGGTGAGGCCGGTTGGACGTATACACACGATGTAAGCCGGCAGTACCTAGAAGACAAATTTGGCGACAAAATAGAAACTACTTTTGTTGAAAGCGTACCAGAAGGAGCCGATGCTGAGCGTGTTATTACGCAACTAGCCAAAAGCGGGCACGATCTAATATTTACAACGTCGTTTGGCTACATGAACCCAACACTTAAAGTGGCTAAACGGTTTCCTAATGTAAAGTTTGAGCATGCTACAGGCTATAAACGCGCAAAAAACGTAAGCACTTACTTTGATCGCATTTACGAAGGACGCTACCTAACAGGTGTTATTGCAGGGCACATGAGTAAAACCGACAGTATTGGGTATATTGCTGCGTTTCCTATTCCGGAGGTAATACGCGGTATAAATGCATTTACGCTTGGCCTGCGCTCAGTAAAGCCTAATGCAAAAGTAAAAGTAGTGTGGGTTAATAGCTGGTTTGATCCGGGTAAAGAGCGAGAAGCTGCCGATAGCCTTATAGATCAAGGCGTTGATATTATAACTCAACATACTGATTCGCCTGCACCACTTCAAGCAGCGCAAGCCGCTGGTATTTACGCTATTGGCTACCACTCAGATATGAGCGGTTATGGTAAAAAAGCACATTTAACGGCGGCGGTTCATCATTGGGATGAATTTTACGCAGACCGTGTACAACAGGTACTTGACGATAAATGGCAATCGCAAGATATATGGAAAGGTATAGGCTCAGGGATGACTCGCTTAGCGCCGCTAAGTAAAGACATTCCAAGTGATGTTGTGAGTGAAGTGAACGCGATTTCAGAAAAAATTGGTAAAGGTGAATTCCATCCATTTACTGGCCCTATAAAAAATCAGCAAGGTGAGCTGGTTATTGAGGCGGGTAAAACAATAGACGACAAAACGTTGTTGGGTATGGACTTTTATGTTGAGGGCGTTGAAGGGCAGCTTAAATAAGCCGTTAACGCAATAACAATGAGTTGGTCACTTAGACAAATACAGTGGCTAACTCGCAAAACGTAGAGGTTTATATGTCAATAAATACAAGCTCGTCTGACGATATTATATATGCGGTTGATGACACCCCAGGCGCAACCGAATCATTTTTTGCAGGCTTGCAACATGTACTAGCAAGCTTTGTTGGCATTATTACGCCCACGCTTATTATTGGTGGGGTGCTAGGCCTTGGCAGCGAAATACCTTATTTAATTAGTATGGCATTATTTGTATCTGGTGTGGGCACGGTTATACAAGCGCGGCGTGTTGGCCCGGTGGGGTCAGGATTGATATGTGTGCAAGGTACAAGCTTTGCCTTTTTAGGAACTATTTTAGCGACAGGCTTTACCGTTAAAGCAACGGGTGGCAATAATGACGAAGTCCTTGCCACTATATTTGCCGTGTGCTTTTTAGCTGCTTTTGTTGAAGTATTTATTAGTTTTTTTATTAGTAAATTAGGCAAAGTAATAAAGCCAGTAGTCACTGGTGTGGTGATCACCACTATTGGTATTTACCTAATTAAAGTAGGCATGACTGATATAGGCGGCGGGCAATGGTTACTTACTAATATGCCTGAAAAATTTGCTTCAACGAGTAACTTAATTGTTGGTTTCTCGGTTGTTGCTTTAGTAGTGCTGCTTAATGCCAGTAAAAATCAATGGGTAAGGCTAACGGCTGTCGTAGTTGCAATGATACTTGGCTGGCTACTAGCCTTTGTATTAGGTATCGCTAAATTCAAATTAGGTGAATTTGATTTAATTGCCATCCCACTGCCCTTTAAATACGGCTTTAATGTTGATTTTGGTGCACTCATAGCCTTTGGCTTTTTATACCTTATTACTGCAATTGAATCGACTGGTGATATTACTGCCAATTGTGCTGTTTCTAAGCTACCTGTTACAGGACCTAGTTACTTAGCACGTATTCGTGGTGGTATTTTAGGTGATGGTGTTAACTCGATGATTGCCGCCTTATTTAACACTTTTCCTAATACTACTTTTAGTCAGAACAACGGCGTTATTCAGCTAACCGGTGTTGCCAGCAGACATATAGGCCTGTGGATCGGCAGTATTTTAATCATTCTTGGTTTGTTTCCTGTGATTGGTGCTGTATTACAAAATATACCTAAACCTGTTTTGGGCGGTGCAACGCTTGTAATGTTTGGCACCGTTGCCGCCGCGGGCGTAAAAATACTCGCAAGCGAAAAAATAAATCGCAGAAGCCTACTTATTATTGCAGTGAGTTTAGGGCTCGGGCTAGGTGTTAGTTTTGTACCAGAGTTGTTTGCAAACGCACCTAAGTTAGTTACCGCTATATTTGGTAGCGCAGTGACGGTATCGGGTATCACCGCAATAATAATGACGTTGGTACTACCAGAGAATTACTCAGCAAGTACAGATCATCTTAACTAAACTAATAAAAATCATTAAAGGGATTAACAATGAAAATCAAAATAATAAAAAACATAGCGTTCGTAACTGCAATTACAATGTGCTCTACAGGTGTATCGGCTAAAGAGCTTTGGTCAGATTTTAGTATTACCGCAATGACCGGTGCCGACTACCTAGAGCCATTTTCAGGGGAGGAAGACGACAGAAGTGTGGTAACCATTGAGCATGCATCGGGCCATACTTGGGGCAGTACGTTCTTTTTTATGGATAGACTAAGTAACCCCGATGAAGTGTATGGGGAGCTAAACATAAACCCTACTCTTTACAAGCTGCAAGATAGCTTTGTTAAAGAGGTGTTTTTAGGCCTACAAACAGAGTATGGCTCGGGAGATACGAATCAAAATAACTATTTATTAGGGGGCGGTGTATCACTTGATGTACCTGGCTTTCAGTATTTTAATGTGGCTTATTATCGTCGTTTTCAAGATGAAATAGGTATAGAGCGTGAAGATAATAACCAAATAACAGTCACGTGGGGCTATAACAAAGGTAACTTTAGATACGATGGCTTTTTAGATATTGTAGATAGCACCGACACAATGTTTGGTAAAAGTGAAGGCGGCTTTAACTTTACCTCACAGATTAAATACAATATTGCACCTATTCTCGGCTTAGATACAGGCCGCCTTGATGTGGGTATTGAGTATGTCTATTGGAAAAATAAATTTGGTGTAGATGGTCAAACAGAGCACAACCCAAACCTGTTGGTTAAATGGCATTTTTAACAGCTAATTGAATGGTATTTGATTAATAATTAAAGGCTACTTTTTAGTAGCTTTTTTATTTGATAATCTTAAATAATTGAATGGCTTAAATTAGTTGTGTTAAATTACTTTTTAATAACACTATATGGATTTTGTTTTCATGGACTCTGAAATAGACTTTTCTACCTACACTTTAGATGAGCTTTACTCATCAGCGAGAGCTATCGATCGCGAAACCTACCCAGATCGAGCAAAAGAAATAGACGACTTAATTAAAACGCGAGAAGCACAGAGCCCATCTGAAAATGTAGTATCAAAATTAGCAGGAGAAAAAGCAACGCGCTCAGATAGGCTAGTGGCTGCTATTGTGGATGGCATTTTAGGTGTTGTTTGTTTTATTCCTGTATTCATGCTCGTAGGGTTTGATAATTTAAGCCAACCAACACTTACTTTATCTGGAGGTTTGCTAGGTTATGGCATATTAAGCACGTTAGTGCTTCATGGTTACCTTATGTACCAACGCGGACAAACAATTGGTAAATCTTTAATGTCTATCCGTATTGAAAATTTAGATGGTACACAAGCCAGCTTTACTACAATTTACTTTAAACGCATGCTTTCTATGCAACTCTTATCACTTGTCCCTTCGGTAGGTCAGTTTATAGCTGGTTTTGTTAATCCATTATTTATATTTGGAAAAGATAAACGATGTTTACATGATCATTTCGCGGGAACAAAAGTGAGCTATGTAGATTAATCAGGATATTAATTATGGCAGCTTTGCCTAGGCAAAAAAAATTACCCGGATTTAAAATAATCTACAGTTTGGCTTTATCAGCATTATTTATTGTCATTTTGCTATTTTACATGGAAGTAATTAACGAAAAGCCTCTATTGCATCAGTTTTTATATTTGTTTGGATTATCTTCTTTAGGAGTGGTTATTGAATGGCTATCTACAAATAATAAGCAATCACAAGCTATTGATATTGCGAATGGTGAATTTAAATTACTTGGTATAAATATAAAGGTGTCTGAGCTAGAAGAAGTGCTTTATTGTCAAAGGAAACGGTTTGAGCATACCTTAAGGTTTAAATTTAGTGACGCGACTTACCGAGACATAGAAATATCAGCCCCTGACCTGATTGATGATTTGCGTTTTTATCACTTTATGGTTGGTAACGGTTTACCAGTAAAAATGACAGACGATAGAGGGCGTTTTTTTGAGGGGAATTAACATTACAGCAAGGAGCGAGTGATGATTAAAAAAGCTTTTATGCTAGCAAGTGCGGTCTTTAGTGGATATTTACATGCAGGCTCATTTGAAGGATGCTATTCAAGAACAGACAAAATAACTAGCGCGATCCCTATGCTCAACGACGATGGGAGCGAAAGTAATGAGCGTTTTAAATTAAAAACGAGCTATATAAATGTATTCAAAAAAGACGATAAATATTTTACAGAAGGTCTTATCTGGGGCTTTAACTTTCATATTTGCACTATCACAGCCCCGTTAGAAGGGACGACAGAACCATTACCTTTAGTACTAAAGGGTAAAAAACTGGTGTTTGAAGAACAAGAGCCCGAATACGATATTAACTGTAAGTTTGAGCTGGAATTTGATGAGAATGGTTTGAATATTAAGGATGAAAACTATCATTGCTCTAGCTACATGTTTTACTGTGGAGCACACGCAAGTGTTAATAATATTCAATTAGTTAAAACCTCTAAAGGGTGCAATTAACAAAGCCATTTATAATATTTTATAGATTAGTCAGTTTGTATTTTAACTTGCTGAAACTGCTAACAAGGACTTACCATGCGCTGCTTTTTATTATTTATAGGCTACTCATCTTATATTGGCAGTGTGGGTGATGCTTTGTTTGGCTTATATGCCTTATGGGTTTTAATAAGTAATGAATTAGCACTTTTAAGCTTATCGCTTAATGACTTTTTAGCGCAGTATGTTGAGTTTATATTTTGGGTGAAGCGGGTCGCATTTTATGTAATGCCACAAGGCTTTGCCAATTGGTTATTTGGCATTCCAGCTATTATTTACTTTCCTGTACGTATATTAATGAGCTTAGTGATTGGTTGGTGGGCGTTTAAAAAGGCAGCTCAGTTAAAAAGCTGAAGGGTATAAAAGTGATTGCACATAAAAAATTAGACATACTCTACCTTGACGGTATTGCAGGTCTACTTGCTGGTTTAACTTTGTTTAGTTTTCAATCTTGGTTCTACGAAATTTATTCTTTACCTTTGTATGCACTTCAATTTATTACAGTGGCTAATATACTTTATGGTGTATGCGCACTTTTATTAGCATTTAAAAGAACAAGAAGCCTATTAGCCATTAAAGTATTAGCTATAGCTAACTGCTTTTGGGTAATAATTTGTATTTTCTTTATTTTTGAATATGTTAATTCTGCAAGTTGGATAGGTATTAGCCTATTAATCTTTGAGTCAATTTTTGTAGGCTATCTCGCTTATTTTGAGTGGGTAAATAGCGCTAGCTTAGTTTATGGGCCTGCTTATAAACAACGTGTAAAAAATACCTACTTTTAAAATAATTACCTTCTCAAGTATTACTTTTCATAAAACCTAACCTTAAACTGCATTCAGTGTAAATTACAGCGTTGTTTTTAAATGTATTTTTTAAAGTTAATTCAAATTTTAAGGGATGCTTTTTGGCACGTAAGTTGATACAACCCCTTATGAATTTTAAAAAGGAATTACCATGACTGCAGAATACTTTATGGTACTAGGGTTACTCGGTGTCGCATTTTTTGCTGTTGCAGGGGCATTGCTTGGGTATGAAAAAAACATTAGTGGTTTTGGCGTAGTAGTGGTTGCAACCGTTACAGCACTAGGGGGCGGAACCCTCAGAGATATACTTTTAAACAAACCGGTATTTTGGATTGCCACTCCAGAGTATTTATATTCGACCTACGGGGCCGTTATAGCAACAATTGCATTTATTCGATACTTACCGCGCGTTAATAACTACTACTTTTTATTGGTAGACGCTGTTGGTATGGCGCTATTTAATATTATGGGGATAGAGAAAGCACTCATTAATGGCTCCGGCATGGTGGTCGCGATTACCATGGGTATCACTACAGGCATATTTGGTGGTTTAATACGTGATGTAATTTGCCGTGAGGTGCCAACGGTTATGCGCAGCGAACCTTACGCCTCTGCGTGTTTAGCGGGTGGTGCAGTTTATGCCGCTTTATTTAGCCTTAATGTAGATTACATTTGGTGTATTTTAGGATCATTTTTCACGACTATCTTTTTAAGATTGGGCTCTTTGCATTGGGGTTGGCATTTAACTATTTTCAGAAAAAAAGACTTCAGAGATCAAAGCGACTAATTTTAGCTACGAGTAGCCCGCGTTTGCATGTAGTACTCGTAATTATTCTCATCAGTTATAGTAAAACCCAGCCGCTTATAAAGTCCTAATGCTGGGTTGTTTTTAAGCACAGTGAGTTTAATGGGTTTTGATTGCGCACTTGTAATAACTTGTTCAATAACAGCTCTCCCATACCCTTTATTTTGATGCAATAGATGTATTTGTAATTGCATTATTTCAATGTATTGAGCGTGCGTTTGGTATTTTAAAGTACCAATTTGTACCTCATTTATAACTATAAGGTGAGAGCAATCATATTGATCATCAAGCCTTAAAACATGCTGTTGATCAGTTAAAAATAACCCGGCATTTTCTAAGTGTTCAACCATAGTCAGTTTTCTGAGGCTTAATAAGTAGTCTCGGTCTGAATATGCTGCCTTTATGAATTTAAAAACCATAATGCTCCCTTCTAACAGCCCTAATGTTTATATTTTTAGGGCTGAAGCACTTGAACTTGTTCTAAACTCAAGTGCGCAGTATTAAATGTGCAAGCCAAACTAACAAAGGCAATACTACCAATACCCGAGTGCTTTCCACCAAAGCCCGCCAATAATTCCCCATACACTTAAATTAATAATACTCATTATAAGGCCCATTACCCACCAATCTTTTAATGATACATAGCCTGAGCCAAACACGATGGGAGATGTGCCTGTTGCGTAATGCGTTAACGACATCATGAGTGATGAAGCGCCAGCTAACAGTAAACCTAAAAATAAAGGCGGAGCGCCAAGCGCTAAACCTGCGGCGTAAAATGCGGCAAACATAGCAGTAATATGTGCTGTGGTACTGGCAAAAAAGTAATGAGCATAAAAATACACAGCTACCAATATAATAGCCGATACAATCCAGTCAAAGCCCAATTGCGCAATGTTGCTCTCAACAAGCGTTGAAAACCACGTTACCAAACCTAGTTTATTTAAAAAAGTGGCCATCATTACTAATGCTGAAAACCAAACAACGGTATCCCACGCAGACTTTTCTTTAAGTACATCGTCCCAGCTTAATACACCCGTTACTAATAAAACCGACAAACCTAAAAAAGCCACTGCGGTAGTATTAACCGCGTACTCAGCTCCTAAAATCATTGCGGGTACGCCGGCCCATAAAACAAGCAGCATAGCAAAAACACCCACCATTATTTTTTCGCCATAACTCATTGGGCCCATTTCAGTTAATTTAGATTCTGCGTAGGTTTTAGCATCGGGTGTACTTTTCACTTCAGGTGGGTAAATGGCATAAACAACCAAAGGCACAAGGGCAATACATAGCAAACCAGGAACAAGCGCTGCCAGCGCCCATGTACTCCAAGTAATACTAATATTTGCACCAGTAGCATCTGCAATAAGCTTTACAATTAGAGGGTTAGGAGCCGTGGCGGTAATAAACATAGCTGATGTAATAGGGTTTATATGGTAGCTCACCAAAGCAAGGTAGTGCCCAATTTTACGAGATGTGCCCTCCTCAGGAGACGAGCCAAAGCTTGTTGCTATCGACTTCATAATTGGGTGAATAATAGCGCCGCCTCGCGCGGTATTACTTGGCGTCACAGGCGCTATAACAAGTTCAGACAGCGCGAGTGCATAGCCAATACCAATAGTTTTTTTACCAAAAAAAGAAATGAAATTATAGCCAATACGATTACCTAAACCGGTTTTAGCTAAACCCCGAGAAATAATAATAGCAATACCAATCAGCCAAATTAATGAATTAGAAAAGCCACTTAATGCATCTTTAATAGCGCCAGATGGGCTGTCATTAGTTACGCCCGTTAATGCAACAGAGGTAATAGCTAAAATAGCAATGGCGCCGATAGGCATTGCTTTACCAATAATGGCAACTACTGTACCAATAAATAAAGCGAGCAAATGCCATGCGTTTTCGGTAACACCTTGCGGAGGCGGTACAGCAAACCAAAGTAATAAAACAATGGCTATAGAAATCAGTCCAGAGGTAACTCGAATATCACTACCTTTCATTAAAAATGTCCCTAAGTTTTAGAAATGCATGCATTCAGTGTATTGAAAAGGCAACGTTATTCTACTTCATTTAATAATAAAAAAAATGACACACATCATATGAAAATTAAACTTATTTAATTTTATTAATAAAGAGGTAATAAACCATAAACTAAATGAATAATTAAGTTACCCGATGAGAGCTTACGTTGTGCTTAATCAACTCTTATTTTTTAAGAGTTAGCTTGAATTGTTTTATAGGTTCGTAAGGTCTTTGTAAGTCTTAACGAATACTTGGAAATACAATGAACTTAAAACTAACCAACAACGTGATTACTTTTTTATTAGCGAGTAGCTTTTTGTTACTTGGCTTATCGTTTGCGTTAGGGGCAAACCCTAATACGTTAACGGCTACGTTTAGTTTTTACGGCGTTGATTCGCTAATGTCTGTATCTGCATTAGGTTTAATTAGTGGCTCCTTTATGATTGCCTTAGCGTTTGCCACCGTGCTCGCTCGCCTTAAACTAATGAAACCTACGCCAGCACTTTTACTTGCAGCAATTATAAGTTTGGTTGCATTACTTACCTTGTTTGCCAGTAACCGTTGGATGGCGCAACTTGGTGGCTTTCCAATCATTGGTAGTGGGCAGGGCATAATTAAATACTTTGCAATAGTGCCTTTGTATTTGTTTTTGTTTTATAAAGACAAACTTACCGACAAACAACACGTACTTTTAAACTTTATACCGGTTGCTATGGTTCTATTGTGGATTGGCGGCATGAAGTTTTATGAATTTGAAGCAAAAGGCATTGTGAGTTTAGTAGGAACCTCACCGTTTATGTCGTGGTTATACACGGTATTTAGCGTACAAGGCGCGTCTAACGTGATTGGCGGGTTTGATGTATTATTTGCTGTGTTATTGGGCTTAGGGCTATTTTTAAATAATAAAAAGCTAATTATTGTAAGTGGCTTAGCGTGTTTAAGCGTATTTATGATGACCCAAACATTCTTAATTACTGCAACCGGTGCATTTAGCTCTTCCACTTTACTGGAACGCTTAGGGCAGTTTGTAATTAAAGATCTTTGGTATATAGCCAACCTTGTTGTTATTGCTTTTTTAATGATTTTTAAACCGGCTAAATAATATAAAAGAGGGATTTTATGATCAGTTGCAACCAATACGACTACATCGAAATTGCCTGTATGCACCATTTAAGCATTGAGCTTATATTAAAAAATGGCGATGGTGTATGCGGGATAGCAACTGACACAAAGCGCAATGCTAATAGAGACGAATGCATAGTTGTTAGCGTAAATAGCGAGTTGCAACTCATTGTGCTCACTACAATTAGTATACTTAAAGCGCATGAGAAAAATCCATACTTTGACCACGTGAACTTTGATGTAAAGTAAACACCTCACTCATTCGTTTTTATCATAAGCACCTCAGCGAGCCCGTATCATTAATATGTTAAGGCTCGCTTATCTCATCAATGCTTTAGCTAATTACGCGCTAAATACATAAAGCCAAAATTTTCCTATTACTTTCTTTTGTTCTTTACTCGAGTTTTTCCACCGAATAAGGCTAAACGCCAGCTATTAAAGCGTATAAAAATGCTAATTCTGTAATAAGTAAGCCTTTATATGCCCGTATATGGCGTTTGGTTTTTGTGCGTTTGTTAATTATGATCGTAAAAGGTAGCTACATAAATAAAGCTAACTGACAGAACCAACTGTTTATATAAGCAGCTATTTTAATTTTGTCCAATAACATTATCAAAAGTCGTTTTGGTGTATTTTAACAACGATGATTTTATAACATACGTAATTACTTGTTTACATTGAAGTTGTTTGGTGGAATTATTGAGCTATGTAATATACGCCGTTTTGGGGTGTTATAAACCCCCAAAGTAGTGTTCATAAAGCTGTTATGTGAATTTTCAAAGTCTAGCTATGGAGTCAGATGTTTTCTTTATTAATTAACAAAATTAGATTTCATTTAATTTGCTACTTCTCAAAACATATCTGCCCAAGTCGATTCTTACTGACCTCAGATGAAGCTAAAAAAAATGACTTTTACGAAGTCCATATTTATATACCTAAGGCTACGAATGAAGATATTTCCAAAATCCCTGAGAACAATCGCAGTGCATTAAGGATAAAATGTGAATTTATGCCCATTAAAAATGGAAAGAGATGGGGCAATATTTTAGCTGGAGTCAAAAAGAGCAGAGATGATGTTGAATGGCAACCGACTCTTTTATCGGCTGACTTCTTAAAATACTCACGAATTGATGTGAACTTGTTTTTTGGGTTATGGGATTTAAGAGAGCAAAAGTGCTCATTACTTACTTTAATTAGGCTATACCTATTAAGAAAATTTAGGCTTATATATATAGAAATTCTCTTTTATAAATTAAAGAACTTTATAAATAAGCATCGTGTTTACAGGAGAATAAGAACACCTCTTAGATCCAAATTCGAAATTTATGAAGCTCTAATGAATAGTGATGATTTTTTACGCAAAGGCACTTTCAGAAAAAGTGAACTTTCAAAGCTTATTTTCGGAAATCATTACGTAGGTAAATTTGAAATATATCAGAAAGTATCACAATCGCTGGAATGGATTTTGGATTCATGTGTAGAAGATAAAGAGATTCAGAAAATCTCAGCAAATCAAGATCGTGACCCATTATATAAAATGAAAGGTAATGGGATTCATTATTTCACTTTAACCAAAGAAAAATTAGCTAATGCTGAAAATAATAGAGTGATTCAACGGCAACAAGTTAGCTTGCAGAGATGGATGGCTTTCTTGACATTCTTGCTAGTTATAGGCACATTTTTAACCGCTGTAGATAAAATTGATGCTGCAAAAGCATACTTAGCGCCATTATTAACTTATTGTAATCAAGCATTAAATTATATTGGCACCATATTCACATAACAACACGCCCTGAGGTGGACGACTAGTAAAATTTAGCGATTAATTGCAAATTTTAAAAGTGGTGAGCCTCTGCGTTTAAGGCCGCTAAATACGTCGATTCATCGTAGGGTGTATTCGTTTTCCAACACCTAAATACTATTCTTATCCATTTGAATGCCAGTGATCTAATTATGCTGTTATGTGGCTTACCCTTAGCTTTTTGTTGCTCATAATACGCTTTATTAGCCCAAAACGAATAACGAATAGAAAAGCCTGCCTATTCTGCAAATGTTTGCCTCAAAAAAATAGGTAACTATAACGCTAAAGAGTTCAAGTTTTTTGACTACTGCGCTCAAAAATAAATGCTTTACTAGCGTACTTTTAAGCTTTGCAGTACCATCAATCCCTTTCAAAACGCCAATTAAAAAAACACCAAACACTTCTTTATATGTTGCGTAAAAATACAGTAATCGATTGAACCAAAATAGGAACTCAGCTATGGTTTATTTATCAATAAAAACAAATAAAAAACGAGTTAATCTACAGGCTCGTTATGTAACTACGTGAGGAGAGATGATGAACAAGGAAACTATAGGGAAATACGTCGCAGTTTTGGGATTATTGCTTTTCTGGGCACCTCTTTGGGGAATTGTTGATTCGTATTTAATTATGTCCTCTTCATTTCAAGAGATAACACTGTTTGGAAGTAATGAACCTAAAATATCACAAGAAGAAATGTCATCAACAGCTTTGTCTACAGTAACAGGGTTCATCTTATTTTTAGTTGCACTTTGCTTTTTAACATTTTCCGTTGTGGGCTTAAACTATCGAACTAAGTGGCTTTTTTGGGCACTAATAATATATTCAACATTGTTACTCTTCATGTTCCCTGTTGGTACAGTGTTAGGAGTAACTGTGCTGGCAGCGCTAGTTTTAAACAAGAAAAAATTTGGACTTGACGGTGACGCTATATAACAAAACCATTAACCGGATTAGTACAAGAGCGCCACAAATCGGTTATGGCAGGCGTTAGCTTTCTAAGAAGGTTTCGAGTTGAGAACAATATTTAGCTTTATTTTAGCCTCTTTAGTTGTTGCATTTTTAGCGCCAATGGCAATTGAAATGAAATTTACTATTATTCCTTTTGGTATATTTATTTGGACGTTAATAGTTGTTCTAATTTTGGTTCCAGTAACAGCATTTCCCATTTATAAATTTATCACTAAAAGCTGTGGTTATTCGCTAAATACAGTGCTCAAATCTTCAGTTATATCTACTTGCTTAGTTTCTTTCTTTTTTGTTTTCCCTTCAGGTTTAGATAGCTCAATTATTAATGGTAAGGTATTGGTCGAAAATGGTTCAATTACGTTAATAGGTTATGGATATAGCTTTTTACAATTGTTTTTATTTTCTATAGTAGGTCTTGTTGCTGGTATTGTATTTTACGTTTCAAAAATAGAGTTAAACAAAAGCTAAAGAATTAGGATGAAATTCATTCTAACTTTTACATAAATAATAAATTAAAGCAGCGGGTTAAGTGAGTTTTATAAAAATGAATCACGCAAAAAGCTGAGCTACAATGAAAGAAAGAGTAAAAAGCCAACCACACTAAACTTTCCCGTAATACCTTCCAAAACACCAATTAAAACAACAGCTAACAATTTTTTATATTCCACGTGAAATTCAGTAAAAGATTGAACCAAAATAGGAACTCAGCTATGGTTTGTTTATCAATAAAAACAAATAAAAAAACGAGTTAATCTACAGGCTCGTTATAAGCCTATGGAGGCTCTGCAAAATCATATGGAAATTCGCAATATTTCCTGGGAGCAAACAATCCCGCTTCGACAAAGTGTTCTTTGGCCAAACAAGCCTCCTGAATATTGCCATGTTGATGGCGATCATGACGCAATGCATTTTGGTGCCTTTGTTAATGACGAGCTTGTTTGTGTTGCCTCCGTATACATAAAATCAGATAAAGCTCGCCTACGTAAGTTTGCTACTAAAACTGATTATCAAGGGCAAGGCATTGGCTCTCAAATGCTAAAGTTTATTCTTCACTCTCTTAATAATACGGTTGTAAATTTTTTTTGGTGTGATGCTAGAGAATCAGCTTTAAGTTTCTATCAGCGCTTCGGTATGCAGCCATACGGGGAACGTTTTTATAAGGCTGATGTTTCTTACTTTAAAATGGAAGTTGCTTTATAGTAAGTTTAAAGCGGCATATAACAACACGCGCTGAGGTGGGCAGCAAGCGCTAAAAGTTAGGATGACACCCATTCTGACTTTTACGTCAATTATCAATGATAGCAGTGAGTTAGGTTACATCCATGAAAGTGCATCACGCAAAAGTCTGAGCTGTATTGACAAGATGAAAGTAGTAATTGGTAGCCCGATAGACGACAACAATTTTTATTAAAAAATGGTAAATAACTCGGCTTCATTGAGCCTAACTTCCTTTAAAATAAAAGTGGAATATTACCAACGTTATGATGATCCTCAACTGCTAGGTTTTTTCTGCTGCATCACTTATTTTAACAAATATATTTTGCCCATCAGAGTAAAAAAACACCCACACCAAATTTTCTAGTAATTCCTTCCAAAACGTCAATTAAAACAACACCAAACTCTTTTTATATTCCACGTAAAATACAGTAAAAGATTGAACCAAAATAGGAACTCAGCTATGGTTTGTTTATCAATAAAAACAAATAAAAAACGAGCCAATCTATAGGCCCGTTATAAACCATAAGGAAGTGTCATGAAAAAATATTTGTCGGAGCAATAATTCTGGTTAGTTCTAGTGTATTCGCTAACCCATATAAAAGTGGGTTCGTTGATGTTTCAATTCAAACACAAGAAGGTAAAGAAACTTTTAAACTAGTTTGTCAGCCTAAAATCACTGTGGGGAAATTACCAAAAAACTGGGTTAGTTCTTGTAACGATATCGGCAAGAAACTTCTGGAGTTAGCTGTCGAAAACGGAGTGAAAGTCGATCCAGTTGACAAAGTATTTGGTATGGCTGGTGACTTTGCTCAAAAGGCTTCTAGTGATCTACCAGAAGATATTGTCCCCGCAGCAATTGTTAGCCGAGAATTTGGTAGTTAATGGTTTATAACAAGTAATAAACTAGGACAAATAACATTTTTCTGCGTCTCTATTTTAACTTACTATTATTTGGCTGTTAGAGCTATTCTACAGCCTCGTTATACGCTTCTAAAGCTCGGTGTAAATAAAATGTTTGATGATGCAATTAGACTTGCTACCAAATTACTTGAAAGCGATGATGATTACTTAAATATAGTTATGAATCTTTGTCAAATTGGAAATAAAAAGTATGGTCAATGCTGGAATACTGAGTTTCATGTATTTGGTGTAATTTCATCTGATACAGATCATTTACCTTTAATTCATGTTAGAGAAAGATGTTCCGCTGAGTTCTTAGTTAAATCAGATAAAGAGTTAGCTGAAATTGTAGAGTATTACCGATCTGATGTGGTGATAGCTTGTAATCTAATAGTGAGTAGTAAAAACGTATAACAAGTCGTAAAGCAGAACAAAAAAAATCTGGTTTTTACTGCTATGTCGCTTACTTTAGCAAATATATTTTGCCTATTTAAGGCAGTACTAGATATAAAAATACAAGGATGCATGATTGAATTATTTAAATTGGTTACAAAAGACATACCCAAAGCTAAATGAGATATCAAATGAAACTATTAACTCTCATATCGACAAAGCAAAGTCTGATACAGAGCTTTTTAGGGAATTCATTAAAGTATTAGGTAGCTTATTTTTTATTATCCCGTTCAACTTATACCTTTATATTTCGGGTATTCAGGCATCTAACAGCTCTTTATATTGGTTGTTGGTTGTGGCTTCAATTGCTGTTGGTGGTTTTATCGGGCTTTATTGCGAGCAAAAGGTCATTAAAAAACGTCTTAAAAAAATAATACAGTTAAAGGCGTTTTAAATGACTAATGATGAAGGGCAGTTAGGGTGACTTTATTCTAACCGTTACGGAAATTATCAATTATAGAATGGTAAACAACTTGGCTTTATTAAGCCTGATTCTCTTTAAAATAAAAAGCGGAATATTACGGTCAATAAATGCATGAGTAAATTGATTTTAAGTTGATAGGAACTCAGCTATGGTTTGTTTATCAATAAAAAATAAAAAACGAGTTAATATACAGGCTAATTATACGTATCTCAGATTATGGAGAATCTTTTGAATCTTAAAATTAAAACATCTAAAGCCGACTATGACGCTTTTTACGCTCACACAGCATCTAAGGTGTTGAAATCCTATACATGGATACCCATGCTTAAAAATGTGTGTCTTTGGTTGGTGCTAACTTTTAGTTTTATGTCCTTCTTTCAGTTTCAGTCTGGCGGAATAGAAAATAAGTTGTTCTTTTCTGTTTTCACATTATCCATTTTATTTTTTATTTACGTCGCTCTCAGTAAATTTATGGAAGTGAAAATTGCGCAATGTTTTACACCAAATGAAAATGGAATAATGATTGGTCCTAAAGAGTTTGAAATAAGCGCTGATGGTATAAAAGAAATCCACCAATATGGTTATAACTTTTATGACTGGGATGTTGTAGAGCATATCGAAGAAGTTAATGGTTCAATCTATGTATATGTTGATAAAGTACTTGCCATAATTTTCAACCCTGAGTCGTTGAAACCTGATAAATGTAAAGAAGATCTTTTAGCTACGATGAACAAGCACGTAACAACACGCCCTGAGGTGGACGACTAGTCAAATTTAGCTATTAATTGCAAATTTTAAAAGTGGTGAGCCTCTTTGTTTTTCAACACCTAAATGTAATTCTTATCGATTTAAATACCAGAGTTCTATATAGGCTTACCCTTCACTTTTTACTGCTTATAATACGCTTTAGCCCAAATCAACTATGTAACTACAACGAATAGAAAAACCAGCCACTCTACAAATATTTGCCTTGGAATAGTGGGCAACTAAAACCTAAATATATCCATACCTCTTGACGGCTTCGTCCAATAAACAGCGCAATCTCCGTTTATTTTCACTTCAGCGATATCATTAAACGCGCGCAATTTCCCTTAAAACCAATTCCCGTAAAAACAAATTAATTATGGGAGGTCCTGTAGTCAAATAACAATACTTTAGTAAACGCTAGTTCATATTACGTCACGTAATATCCATACAGAACTTTAAGTTAAACATACGTTCGTGCAGCGTTCCCATTTTTATTTGACTCAATTTATTGGACATTCTTTTTATGAAATTAAAGTTATTTATCGCAATTATTTTTAGCACTTCGATGTCGTCTTACGCGACAGAAGCAGTAGATCAAACGGAGTTTTCATTCGAAGACTTAAAAGCGCTGGCAAAAGCCTCAGCCGAAAAGCCCTATACGCCAACTAAGGTGCCAGCGCCGAAGTTAATTGATAAAATTACGTATGACGAACACTGGAAAATACGCTTTAAAGAAGATGAAACCTTATACCCAAGTGGAAAAAAGGCGCCCGTACAATTATTTTACCCTGGGCGATATTTTCCTGAGCCAGTAAGTATTTACATCAGAGATGATAAAAATCAGGTTCAAAACATACCTTTTAGTAATGACGTTTTTGATATGCCTGATGATAGCCCAGCTCACGACCTCCCTGAAGGATTTGGATTTGCAGGCTTTAGAATAATGCGGCCAGATATGAAACCAGATTGGATATCTTTTTTAGGCGCGTCTTATTTTCGTACCGACGGGCCAGAGGGGCAATATGGACTGTCGGCTCGAGGTATCGCGATTAATACGGGTATGAATCAGCCAGAAGAATTTCCGCGTTTTTCTGCATTTTGGATTGGTCCTGCAGAGAAAAAAGGTGAAAGTGTGTCTGTTTGGGCATTGCTTGAAGGGCCTTCTATCACTGGTGCTTATCGATTTGGTTTAAGCAAAGATAACAAAGAAGCTAAAGGGCACATCACCTCTGTAACGGCTAATTTGTATATGCGCGCCGATGTTGAACGCTTAGGCGTAGCACCGCTAACCAGTATGTATTGGTACTCACAAAAAGATAAAACAACTGCCAAAGATTGGCGCCCAGAAATTCACGACAGCGATGGCCTGGCGATTCACACCGGATCGGGTCAATACGTTTGGCGCCCATTAAATAATCCTCAGTCGGTTTCGACCAATAGCTTTATTGATGAGAACCCAAAAGGGTTTGGCTTAATTCAAAGAGATCGTGACTTTAATAACTACCAAGACGATGGCGTATTTTATAATAAGCGCTCATCTGCGTGGATAAAACCTACTGGCGATTGGGGTAAAGGGGCTGTTCAGTTAATCGAGATCCCTACAAAAGATGAAACGTTTGACAATATTGTTGCTTATTGGGTGCCTGAAAAAGAGGCGCGTAAAGGTGATGAGTTTACCTTTTCTTATGATATTGAGTGGCGTCCACTCGATCCAAAATCAAAAACACTTGCAAGCGTTGTTAATACTCGCCAAGGCTTAGGCGGAATTCCTGGCCAGCCTATTCCTGAAGGCGTTAACAAAATGGTGATTGATTTTGAAGGCCCAGTGTTTAAAGGCTTAGATAACAAAAGTGGTATAAAGCCGATTGTTGAAGCCAGCAACGGTGAAATACTAGAGCCTATTGGGGTTTATCCGGTAGTTGGTACAAATCAATGGCGATTAGCATTTGACTACAAACAAGCTAACAATAATCCGGTAAACATACGCGCGTATTTAGTTGATAAAAATGATGAAGCTATAACCGAAACTTGGGTAAGTGATGAAAAGGTAACGATTAAATAAGTCTTTAAATAAGCATTAAAGTAAAACGGGTGGCTATATTTTGATTTGCTAGGTAATTATAGCCACCATAATGTCTTTTAAAACATCAATCAAAACACCATTAAAACTCCCTTTTATATCCCACGTAAAATACAGTAAACGATTGAACCAAAATATGAACTCGGCTATGGTTTATTTATCAATAAAAATAAATAAAAAACGAGTTAACTTGCTGTTTGTTAGCTGTTTCGAGGGATTGTATGTTTTTTTTGAGTAAATTATTTTGCTGGGAGCGAGGCCGACAAAAATCAGGCTACGATAAAATGTTGATTTGTGGTGCTACGTGGCCAATTAAATTTGATACATATTTGCTTAAGTTCCCACAAGGGAGTGAAATAGCACCACACACAGACAAAGTTGAATCTGGTAAACACTATCGATTGAATATAGTGCTTAAAAAAGCAGATTTGGGTGGTGAGTTTATTTGCAGTAATCCTATATTTGAAACAAAGCGAATTAAGCTTTTCCGCCCTGATGTAAGTAAGCATCAGGTATCAAAAGTCATAAAAGGTAATAGATATTTACTCAGCATTGGGTGGATAAAACGGAGCTCTAAATGCTAGATTTAAGACCTAATTGTGAATGTTGTGATAAGAATCTACCTGCACAGTCCACAGAGGCTTTTATTTGTTCATTTGAATGCACGTTTTGTTTTGGCTGTGCCCAAACGCTGTTAAATAACGTGTGCCCAAACTGCTCAGGTAATTTGGTTCAGCGGCCAATTCGCCCTTTGGCTGCACTAAAAAATTACCCAGCATCGACTAAGCGGGTATTAAAAGAAAGTGGTTGTGCGCCAAACACATAAGAACATAAAGTATAATAATTACATTTTCTGAATATGGAGAACTGATGAGAAAATCCTTTGAATTTACCGTTAAGTCAATCAAAGTTAAAATAATTAACGCTTGGTTTAGTGGTGCTAAATTATACGTGAATGGTGACTTACGAGATACTGACAAGACTTTGTTCGCCTTTAGGAATAATACTTTACTATCTGCAAATCTAGGTGAGTTGGGTATTCTTGAAATCAAGCCATTATCGGGGCTAATTACTGTTGAAATGGATGCATATTTGGTCAATGATAAAAATATTCAACATGTATATAGCTCACATAAACGCCTTAGCCTAAAAGAGCAAAGGGCAGCTCGATAAAACTACTCTAAATAACGTGTATTCCTGCGTTTTTCTGGGTTCAGTAACAACCTCCCAATGACTTTAGGAGGTTTTAATTCCAAAGCATACCAAGTTAATATACTTGGTTTACTCGATTACCTTAAAATCACTCACACTCTTTCACATAAAGTAAAAGCGCGCTGTACATTACACTGAGTGCCTTTGTTACATCGCCGTCGATAACCGCTTCTGCTGGGTGATGGCTTATACCGCCAGGGCTGCGTATAAACAACATGCCAACGGGGCAAATTGGAGCGATTGCCATTGCATCGTGCCCTGCGCCAGAGGCAAGTGAAGGCGATGCTTGGTTGTTGAGTTTACATGCGCTTGAAAACAAATGCTGAATAGTGGTGTCGCACGCAACGGCACCGGCGGCATGAGTCCATTGCCAATCGAGTGTTAAATTGCGTTTGCTTGCTATAGATTGAGCGCTGCTTTGTATGGCGCTTAGTAAGTTAGCGAGATCGGTGTCGCTTTGTGCGCGTGCATCTAGGCTTATGGTTGTTTTACCTGCAATCACGTTTGTAGCCCCTGGGCGAGATTGTATTTGCCCCACGGTGGCAACTTCGCCATTACTCGCGTTTTTTGCTAGCTGCTCTATGGCAAGAGTAAGTTCGGCGCAGCCTGCTAACGAATCCTGCCTCAAGTTCATTGGCGTTGTACCCGCATGACCACTTTGCCCTGTTAGGGTAAGCATAGCGCGTTTTGCTCCTGCGATTGCAGTTACAACGCCTAACGCTTGATTAACCGATTCGAGTACAGGACCTTGCTCTATATGAGTTTCCCAGTAACCTAGTAACTCGCTTTTATTTAGTGCGGCTTTTGCGTAGTTGTTGGGATTTAAGCCAAAGTCGAGCATGGCTTGGCGCATAGTTATGCCGTTTGTATCTTCAATGTTTAGCCACTGTGGGTCGAATTCGTTAGCGAGTGCTTTTGAGCCAATTAAAGTAGTGGCAAAGCGGGTGCCTTCTTCATCGCAAAAGCCGACTACATCTAAATGAAAGGGCAGGTCGAGCTCTAGTTTATTTGCAAGCGCGGCTATTTCTATTCCCAGTAGTACACCTAAAATACCATCAAACGCTCCTGCGTTTGGTACTGTGTCGAGGTGTGACCCTATAATTAAACGTTTAGCATGTGGGTTTGATGATTTTAGTCGCCCCCAAAGGTTGCCCACTTCGTCTTGCCACGATTGCATGCCCGCCTCAACCATCCATGATGCAGTAACAGCGTTACATTCTTTGTGCTCTTTTGATAAGTACACGCGGTGAATACCATCTTGCATTTGCGATAGTGCGCTGAGGGTTTTACAGCGAGATAAAGCGCGTGTTGCGTATTCATCAGCAAGTTCTTTATCTAATAAAGGGCTGTGTTGTGGGCTTACAATCGTCATGCTAAATCCTTTTTTTATTTATAGTGAGCAAGGGCGGCAATGGCGGCTTCGCCTTTAGGACCTTTGTAACCGTTGGCATGTAAGCAAGCGTCTAGGCTAGCAAGAGTCTGTAGTACGGTGTCTTTTCGGGCGTTGTAGCCCATAGTGCCAATACGCCAAATTTTGCCATGCAGTGGCCCAAACGAGGTGCCAATTTCTATTCCAAAATCGGTTAGCATTTGTCCGCGTACGTGGTCGGCGTTAATGCTCTCGGGTATATAAACACCCAGTACGTTGTTCATTTTATGTGTTAAATCGCCAAATACGTTTAAGCCTAATGCTTGAATGCCTGTTAGCATGGCATCGCCATGTAACTTGTGGCGCGCAACGCAGTTATCTACACCCTCTTCAATTACTATGCGGGCGCATTCTGAGGCGCAATACAGCATGCTGGTGGCTTCGGTATGATGATTAAGGCGCTCCTCTCCCCAGTAATTCATGATCATACCTAAATCAAAATAGTTGGAGCGCACAAAGGGCTCTGTACCATCGGTATGTTCGGCTGTGCGAATGCCTGCTTCTACCTTTTTACGTTTTTGGATCCACTCAGCGCATTTGTCGCTTAGTGTTAATGGCGCAGACCCAGAAGGGCCGCCTAAACATTTTTGCAAACCGACCGAAAGTGCATCGAGTTTCCATTCATCGGCGGGTAAATCGTTACCTACAATCGATGCGGTGGCATCGCAATAAAATAGTACATCGTGCTTTTGGCAAATATCGCCAATATGCTCAAGAGGTTGGTTCATGGTGGTTGATGTATCGCCTTGTACCATGGCAAGTACATGGGGTTTTACATCAATAATGGCTTTTTCGATTTGTTCTGGCGTAAACACTTCGCCCCACGGTACGTCTATTGTGTGCACCTTTGCGCCAACGCGTTCTGCTATTTCAGCAAGTAAGTGGCCAAAGCGCCCCATAATTGGCACCAATACTTTATCGCCTGGGCGTAAAATTGAGCATAATACGGCTTCAATCCCTGCGCGCGATGTGCCATCTATCAGCATGGTCCATTCGTTTTTAGTTTTAAAAATTTCGCGGTAACGCGCCATGGTTTCGTTCATAAAGCCGGTCATTACTGGGTCGTATTGACCTATAAGTTGCGCTGACATAGCACGTAAAACACGAGGATCTGCATTAATAGGGCCTGGGCCCATTAATAAACGCTGTGGTGGGTTTAAGGTTTGAACTTGCGTGTTATTAAACATTTTTTAGGCTCCCAGAGTCTGAATAAGCATGCGTATGCCGGTTATCATTAAGACAACGGCAAAAGCGCGTTTTAGTTGTTTTTGATCCAGCTTGCTACCAATTTTTACGCCAATAGGCGCAAATAAAATAGTTAGCGGAATAATAAGAAAAAAGGCAGGGAGGTTAACTAACCCCCACGTACCTAGGGGAGCATCGGTTGGCGTTGTGCCAATACTTAATAAGGTAATTACGCCAGGTAGCGCAATCAATAAGCCAAAAACGGCCGCAGTACCTACTGCAACGTGGGCACGTACATTAAATGCGTTAAGCATAGGTACGCCAATAGTACCGCCGCCTATGCCAATCATTACTGATAAACCGCCTACAATACTTGCCATAATGCCTTGCCCAAATTTACCTGGTAGTTGGTTTACAAGTGCGGGTGCGCCGGCTCTAAATAACATGTTTAAACTGACTAAAATAGCAATGCAGGCAAACATGAGCACTAATGCGTTACCGCGAACGGTATGAGCAATAATACTACCGACTACCGCCATAACTAATATAAACGGTGCCCAGTATTTTATTAGCGCAAGGTCAATATTTCCTTTGCTATGATGCGAGCGAATAGATGAAAGCGAAGTAGGTACTATGGTTGCAAGTGATGTAGCTGTGGCTATCATCATTGCCGACTCTGGGCTTACGCCAAAGCCTTGCAGTAAAAAATACAGCACAGGTACGATAACAATACCGCCGCCTACACCAAAAAGTCCTGCTAAAATTCCGGCAAAAATACCGGTTGCTATTAAGGCTACTACTATTGGCCATTGGTTTATTATTTCTGACATTGTGTTCCTGCTGTAGTTACGGTTGCACGTCCATCTGAACGAGGATCTGTTGCTGCTTCAAGGCTTGTAGGTGTATCTAAAATAGCCCCAGCGTGCCCCATCATTTCGTTATTATTATCAACGCTTATCCAATCGTGGTCACGTTGATTTAATTCATGTTCTATATGAAAAACTAAATCTTTTTCAATTTTTAAATTTGTACTTGTATCGCCCCATGTGCGCCCAAGCAACCAACGAGGGTCGCTAATTGCTTGCTCTATTGGTTTATTTCGCCACGCGTAGCCTGCAAAAACAGCGGCTTGGGTTTGTGGTTGCCCTTCACCGCCCATAGTGCCGTAGGCAAGGCGACGACCATCGCTAAACTTTGCCATTGCTGGGTTAAGTGTATGAGCCGGCTTTTTATTTGGCGCAAGGGCGTTAATATTGTTATCCGCATCAATACCTTCATTGTTTAAACTAAAGCTTAAACCACGGTTATTCCACACAAAACCGCCTTCGCTCATTAATATTCCGCTGCCAAATTCCCAATAAATACTTTGAATAAAGCTGACTAATTGGCCGTTTTTATCTCTAGCTGCCATCCACACGGTATCGCCAGGCTCTGCGCTAAAAGGCCATTTTTTGGCTTTGGTCATATCAATATTGTTAGCAAGTTGGCTTAAGCAATCATCGGTTAGTGCGTTTTTATAATCATCTCCTAATACTTCAGGGTCAGCCCAAAGAGTAGGGCGGTGGGTAAAGCTTTGTTTGGTTGCCTCAACAATTAAATGCATCCAGTCGGCATCGGTTTTAGCTTTGTGTTTTAGTTTATTTACGGCACCAATTATTTGCAGTGAATGCACGCCTTGTGTTGGTGCGGGTAAGTTATAGCAATCAATACCACTGAGATTTGCATTTAGCGCAGTAACGACCTCGGCTTTAGTATTTGCAATATCACCTGCGGTAATTGAGCTGCCTGCTTTTGCTAAGTCTGCGGCAAATGAGTTGGCAAGTGGGCCCTCATAAAATGCGTTTAAGCCATGTTTTGCTAGGTATTCAAACGTTGCTGCAAGTTTAGGGTTTTTAAAATTTTGACCTGCTTGCAAGGGTTTACCATTTGGTATGTAGAGGTTTTTAAATGCGTCATTGGTATTATTTGCAGCAGCTAGCTTTTCGCAGCCAGCTTGCAAGCTTTCTGTAACGGTAAAGCCCTCGCGAGCAAGTGCGATAGCAGGCGCTAAAATTTTTGACAGTGGTAGTGCTGCGTGTTCATCTAGCTCAAGGGCTTTTTGCCAACCGCGTATTGTACCCGCTTGAGTCAGTGCGCTTAGTCCGCCGCGCTCTGGTATTTGCGTGAGCGTGTTATACGCCGTTGTATTAGTTGCTGCGCGGCCGCAGGCGTCAATAGCAGTGGGCGTTTTTTGGTGTGGGTTATCGATAAGCCAAAAGCTGTCGCCACCAATTGAGTTCATATGGGGATACACTACGCTAATAGCTGCCGCTGCTGCTACCATAGCTTCAGTGGCTGTCCCGCCTTGTTTTAATATATTTATACCCGCCTCAGTGGCCGAAAAATGAGACGAGGTAAATGCAATGTTGTGTGTGGTCATGCCGGTGTATCCTGTTTAAAGTGTGCAGCTAGGTGCTTAACGCAAGCAAGTAAGCTTTTATCGTTACCGTGGCTCATCATTAATGAAAAACCATACGGATGATCATTTGCTAAATCAGCCAGCGGTAAATGCACTTGCGCTGAGCCACTCAGCCCTGCAATTGCCGAAAGCGTAATAATTTGCATGCGTAAGGCGCTTGTGTCGGCGCCTAATTTAGGTGCAGTTGTAGGGGTGGTGGGTAAAAATAAGCAGCTGTGCTTGTTTAAGTTTTTAGCGACGACTGTTTGCCACTCGTGCTGTATTTTTAACGCCTCTTGTTCTTCTTGCTCGGTTAAAGCCAGTGCCATTTTAAAACGAGCTGCAATTGCTGGCGCAAAATGAGAAAGCTGATCTGGGAGTTCAATCCAATCTCGGTGCGTTTTAGCAATCGCACGACCTTGTAATATTCTAAAGGTATCGGCAAGCTCACTTAGTAAGCCAACGTTTGGGAGCTTAAAATCGATATGATGATTAAAATAAGGTTTGGTTTTTTCTAAAAGATTACCCAGTGGTGCTTGTAAAGAGGGGTCAACAAGTTCAAAGAGTGCTTCGCAAATAACTAACGTATTTACTTTATTAATAGGTTGTTGTGGTAACAATACATCGCCAACGCTGCTTAATAGCTCAGCGCTTTGGGTAAGCCAACCTATGGTATCAAAAGGCGGTGCTAACGGTATTAGGCCGTCTTTTTCAATCACGTTATGGCTTGGTCTTATACCAAATAAACCACAATAGCTGGCGGGTATTCTAATTGAGCCGCCAGTGTCGGTCCCTAAGCCAATATCGGCTAAGTTAGCAGCAACGGATGCAGCAGACCCCATACTCGAACCGCCACTTGCATGACCGCTAAGTTTTGGATTTTGTGCTGCACCATAGTGAATATTATTACCCTCTAAGCTATAAGCCAGTTCGTCTGTGTGGGTAAAGCCTATAAAGTTACAACCAGCGGTCATGAGCTTATTAACCGAGCTTGCCGTATTTTGAGCCGGTTTAGCCGTTTTAAACCAGTGTGGGTTGCCAGCGCTATTACGCTCGCCTTTTACTGCAAATACATCTTTTATTGCAAGACGCTTATTAATAAGCGTGCCTTGGTAATGTGTTTGCCATGCCTTAGGACCATGGTCACAAAAAATACCGGTCGTATTATTATTTTTGGTACTCATATCACCACTCGTTATAAAAAATCTGACCAAGCAGTTCAGATTTAGAGTGATTAAAAAGACGGATTAATTTTTATTATTTTTCAGCTCACTGCGTAACATCTTGTTTTTATTTTACAGAGCCTGATCCGCTTTTTAATCGGTTAGCTTATTATATTGTTTAAAACCTAAGCAAGAGGAATGCCATAAATTAAAATCCTGTCCAATTGGTCAGGATTTGGCGAGTTGTATGAGGTTAGTAAATATGGGCTGTAAAAATAGTGGTATTAAAATGAGCTAAAACAAACCAATTTGGTGCGCAGATGCACCAAGTTGGTCTTTATTTATATGGTTTTGAGTGCTAAATAAGGGGCGTTTTACTGATGATTAAACCATTAATATCGGCGTAAACCCAATCGTTAGGTTCTAGGGTGGTGCTAAGCATGGTAACAGCTTGGTTTTTATCACCAAAGCCGCGCTTTAAGGTACTACGCGGTGTAGAGCCTAGCGCCATAACTGGTAAGTCCATAGTGGCAAGTATTTCTATATCTCGGCAACAGCCATTTATTATTACGCCTTCCCAGCCATTATTTAAGGCACGTTCAGCCATAATGTCGCCAATAAACGCAAAGCGTTTGCTCGCAAACCCGTTAATAACTAATACTTTACCTTCACCATTTTCATGCAATATATCGGCGGCAAAAGAGTTGTCTTCTGGGCAGGTAACGGTAACGACTTGACCGTAAAACGTGGTTTTTTTACCAAAGTGATAAAGGCCACTGTCGGCTACTTGTACGCTATCGCGATGATCGTCAAATAAATCGGGTGTAGTAAAGGGTGTCATGGGTTAAGTCTCACTTTGCTCAGGTATTTTAAGACCAATACCTTTTAAAATTATGTGGGCAATTGATTGCGTAATTTGTGCCACATCGGTTTTGTCGTACTCTAATTTGTTCATTACGAGTAAAACCTCAGCCTGAAAGTCGGCGTAATACTGCGTGGTAGACCAAATAGTAAAGAGCAAATGGTAGGGATCAACCTTATCCATTTTATCTGCGTCCATCCATGCTTGAAGTACATCAACTTTTTGCTTAACCCAAGGGCGGGTATTGGTTCTAAAGTAGTTTTGTAAATAAGGGGCACCGCGCAGTATTTCGCTGGCAAATAAGCGAGATTGCATTGGCTGATTTACGGCGAGTATTACTTTACTTTTAATATAGTTATAAAGCACGGTAGCTGGATCGTCGTTAATTGTGACGTTATCGAGCCCTAAGTTCCAATTAGCTATTATGCGGTCGATCACAGACTCGTACAGACCATCTTTACTTTTAAAGTAATACAAAATATTAGCTTTTGGCACCTGCGCTTCTTTAGCAACCATGCTCATACTTGCTCCGTCGTAACCTAATTGCGAAAACAATTGCTCGGCGGCATCTAAAATTAGTTTTTGGTTTTTTTCGCGTGTTACTTCTTTTTTATTTGGTTTTATTTGTGTGGTCATTGTTGAGTTTGCGTGTTTAACGTATTGATTGATTGTAGCTTTACTGACCAAAAGGTCAATTACTAAAAAGTGTGAATGTAAAAAACAGGGGAAGAGGTTTAAGCTATAAACTTTAGGGTCTGTTGATCTTTGCGGATTAAAATTTGTTCAAACTAGGGGCTATTTAATCGCGGCGCGAGATTTGTAACCTAGTGGGCTAAGTAAAAACCGAGCAACAAAGAGTAAGTAGTCCCTAGGAAGAACCCTTTGGGCAGCGCCTGTTTGGCATTAATGCTACGTTATCGCCCATTTATGGGGAATAACCACACTATATAGGCTCTGCCTTGCCTAAATACCAAACAGACTGCTGCAAATTTAACCTTGAAAGATCAACAGACCCTAATTGTTTAATTAAATAATTACTGTTAGTTTAGTTTCAAATTTATGAGTAGTACTTTTGGATTGGCAAATGGAGCTTTTAAGCAAAAATAAATACACGCTTTATGGAGTTGCTGCAATATTACTGTGGAGTTGCTTAGTGGCATTACTACGGGATATTTCTGAGTTGTTTAGCCCCATCGGTGGTGCTGCGGCTATGTACTCTGTCAGTGCGATATTTTTAATTTTGGTTATGGGAGTACCTAAGTTTAGTGGGTTTTCAAGACGCTACCTGGTAGTAGGTACTTTATTATTTGTATCGTACGAAATTTGCTTGGCGCTTTCTATTGGTATGGCAAATAGCCGTCATCAGGCAATGGAAATGGCGGTTATTAATTATTTATGGCCCACGCTAACTATATTGCTCTCTATTATCATTGGTCGCAAAAAAGTAAGTTATTGGGTGTACCCAAGCATGATTATTGCTTTTTTAGGGGTTGCTTGGTGTATTACGGGCGATCAAGAAATGTCATTCGATACGCTTGTCGCTAACTTTGCTGATAATCCTGCTACTTATTTAATGGCATTAACTGCAGCGTTTATATGGGCTATTTATTGCGTGGTTACGCAAAAGCTGAGTAATGGCAAAAATGCCATTACGTTATTCTTTACTGTTACGGCAATGAGTTTATGGGCGCAATATGGTTTTAGTAATGAAGCGCCATTAACGTTTTCACTCAGCTCAAGCATAACATTGCTATTAGCAGGAGTAGTGGTAGGGAGCGGGTATGCACTGTGGAACCAAGCTATTATTGGCGGTAACTTAATGCTGCTTGGCACACTTTCGTACTTTACACCGGTGTTTTCTACTATTATTTCAGCGCTGTATTTATCTATTACGCTGAGCGCTTCGTTTTGGCAAGGAGTTGTACTGGTAACCGTGGGCTCGCTAATTTGCTACTTTGTAACGCGAGAAAAGTCTGTTACAGAGCCAGCAAAAACACTAAACTAAATTATATTTATATGTAACTCGATTAATGAGGCGTCCAATACGCCTCATTAAGTTTGTGGCAACTATGCAGGCATAACGGCATAGCTTGCTGATTTGTATCTAACTTTTTTTGCACAATAATAAAATATTAACGCAAATACTGCAGCGCTAATATCAACAATACCGCTTTGATAATATTTAAAAAAATCATCAGCTAATAAAGCCTGTACAAGTGTTGAAACTCCCATACTAGCAGATAAAAATGCAATGCCGATTAAGCCCCAATAGCTAGCGTGGTGAGTTCCTTTAAAAAAGGTATAAGCAACAAAAACAAAAAATACCAAATAGTAACTATAAAGGTAACTGTAATTTGCGTTCTCTATATATAGGTTTGTCCATTTAGCTTGCAATAACGTGGCAACCACGGCAATTATTGAACCTACACACACACCAATTGTTAAATTTGCCATAAATCGTGTGCTTCGTTTATTTGGATCTTTTTTAAAGCGTTTGTCTAACCACAATAAGTTACCAGAATAAAATAAGAATGCGCCAAGCAGTCCCATAATAAAATACCCCCAACGCCCCCATTCACCTCCATAAGTACCAAAGTGAAGTGAAAAGAAACTTCCTACTATATTACCCCAAACACCATCATCTCCTTGCGGATAGCTTGAGTTAAGTACTTCTAATGTATAAGGATGTAAAAATAAGTAGTCAGTATCAGGTCCGCGAACGACAGCGCTGCTATTACTCATTTTTAATGTTGCTGTTGGACTGTTTGTGTTTAAACGATTAAACGCAATATGAATTGGCTCATAACCTGTAGCGTAGTTTTTTGCCGCTAGGATCTGTTTATCTATACTTGGTAAATTTGCAATATGATAATTATGTGCTGCTGGGGCAGGGCGTTGAAAAAAGGATTTATCGTCATAAAATGCTGATAGACCATCATAAATTAGGTCATGAAATGCAAACACAACAACAGTAAACGCTATAATTAAATGAAAAGGCAGGCTGGCGATCCCAACTAAATTATGGCTGTCGAGCCAAAAACGACTAGCACCTTTTTCTTTTCGTATTGCAAAAAACGTTTTTACAAGCGTAGGTAGTAAAATAATTACGCCAGACACCAATGCTAAAAAGTACAGCGCAGATGCTATACCGAGTATATATACTCCTGATTGGTCGTGACCAATCTCGCCTGCAAACCCTGCGGTTCGATGCAAATAATCTATTAAATCTGCAAGTTTATTCTCACTTTGTTGCTGTATAACCAGATTATTTTGCTGGTTTATATGTAGCGCCTGTAATTGGTTATTAAGTGCCATACCGCGCTCTTTTCCTTGGCTGTACCAAGAGAGCGGTGCTTGATTTGTTAGTAAATCGAGGGAAAAGCCATTGCCCATTTGCTCAGGGTACTTAACTATTGCTTGGTCAACTAATGTTTGGTAATTGTTAGTGTATGGTTTAGTCACTGGTGCACTGACGGGTTTTGCCCACTGTGCTAATTCGTGTTTATACATGGTTAAACTACCAGCATAAAACCCTATAAAAAGGACTAAGCCTGTGATTATTCCTGTCCATGTATGCACACCTTGATAGGTGCGCAAAATATCGGCTCTAACTCTCATAGCCAAGTCCTTAAAATTATAAATAAACTATATAGCGTTACATTTAAGCCCCCAAGCGTCAGCCAAGCTTTTTTTGCCGAGCTAAACAGGTATGTGAAGCTAAAAATGGTTAACCATAGAAGAGGGATTATCCACATATTAAATTGCACTTTATCAGGCGCATCTATGCCTCCCGCTCCATACCATGCAAAAAAAGCAACGAGAATAAACGCTAGTGCGAGCCCTAAAAAACAACCCGCCAAACTTTTTCCAAGCCAAGTTGGTTTTATTTTTTGCCTTTGTGCAGATGACATTATTTAACTTCCTTGCGTTTAATTAGGCTGACGAGCGGAATTATTATTAAAGCGAGCATTATCATTAAAATGATAAAAAATACGGCTGCCGCATTAGAAAAAGCATATAAGGCTAATGGTATTGCAATAACAAAAAGGATAAATGCGAGCTTGCGCCAGCTTTTATTAATGGGTTTGCTTAGTAGTCGTTGGTGGCGGTTACTAAGATAAAACAGGGATGTAGCAGTAAATAAAATAAGAGAAAGGGTAAGTTGCAACATAAATAAAAACACTTGTTAATAATATTGCCATTCTAAATGATAATTAAACTCAATTGCAACAAGCACATGTTTGTGCTATTTTTCCGAAAAATAAAATAACCATCCATAAAAGGGAATAATAGCGGTGCGGTCATTCAAACTAAATAAGCTTTCACTAATCATTACAGGCTCTTTTCTGCTATCTCAAAGCAATGCATTTGCTGATGAAACAAGTCGTGAATCAATAGATACAATTACTGTAACAGGCGAAAAAATCGAAAGGTCACTCAAGGATACGATTACATCGGTTGCAGTTGTAGATAGTTCGTTATTAGAAAATGGGCAACTAGGCTCTGTTTCTGAAGCCTTGGCAGAAATGGCAAATGTGGTGGTACTTACTGGCGCTGTGCCAGATATGCGCGGTGTGTCGGGTAATGGTGGTGCAACTGGGTTTAACTCATTTAGTGGTGGCTCAAAAGCGCGAGTATCAACACTTGTTGATGGGGTTAGTCAGCCATTTGTTGCTGATTTAACTGGTGATACCGGTTTATGGGATATAGAGCAAATAGCGGTATACCGTGGACCGCAGTCAACAAGTAATGGGCGTAATAGTATTGGTGGTGCTGTCTATATGACAACTAAAGCGCCAACACAAGATTTTGAAGGTGCTGTACGCGTTGGTTATAAAAATCAAGACAGCTACCTTGATACAGCGGCCGTTGTTTCGGGGGCATTAGTTGAAGACGTATTAGCATTTCGCTTGTCTACTCAATATGTAAACGGTGAAACCTTTAGTAATCCAAGGGTATATGAAACCAATCCAACAGATAAGAACTTAAATAACCTTAATACCAGCAGTACGCGAGCGAAATTACTGTATACCCCAACAACAGATTTAGCTGTACAGCTGACTTACTCAACGTATAGCGAAGAAGGTAATACGGGTCGTAAGTATTATGAAGGTGATAAACCGTTTGATTATGTGCCTTTATTTCAGCGTGACATGGATACCCAGTCAGACACGACTCAGGTAAATATTGATTATAAAATTAATGATAACTTTTCGTTCGATATATTACTTGCTTATATGGATTATGAATGGGGCTACGAGGCTTATGAAGCACTGGCAAGCGCTGAGTCTGATATTTCTATGGATGAAAAAAATATCACCATTGATAGCAAGTTAAACTTTGGCTTAAATAGTGAATTTTATTCAGGCTTTGTTGGTATTGCTTACTTTGACCGTGACCAAGACTTTAAAAGCGTTGGTGCAACCAATTATTTTGGTGACGATAGTAGTGACTCTAAAGCAATTTATGGCGAAACCAGCTTTAAGTTAACTAATGAGCTTACTTTAACCGCTGGGCTTAGAGTTGAGTGTGAAGAACAACTTCGTAATTTTGACATGGCTTTTGGTGGCAGTAGATTAGTTGAGCAGCTAGACAATTCTAACACTATAAAGCTACCGACCTTAGCTATTCAATATAAAATTAACAATGATACGACCCTATCTGCAAGTGCTCGTCGTGGTTATAACGCTGGTGGTGGTGCGTTGAATTTTACCGCGCAGGAATATTATTACTACGATCAAGAATCAGTAAATACGTACGAGTTGGGCTCGCGTAGCGTACTAAATAATGGTGATTTAAATATTAGTGCTAATATTTTTTACAATAATTTTGATGGTTATCAAGCATTAAGTTCTGATAGGAAAATTACTAATATTGACGACGCACATAGCTATGGTTTAGAGCTTGAAGCATATAGCATGTTAGGTGAGCAATGGCAGTTACACGCAGGGCTGGGTTTATTAAAAACTAAAATAGATGAATCAACTACTTATTCTGATGCAGTGGGCAATGAATTAAATTCAGCACCAGAACTGACTGTAAGTTTAGGGGTATCGCATTGGTTTACAGATACCTTAAAGCTAAATGTGAGCGCTAATTATGTAGACGAGTACTACGGTGATTTAACTAACACCGAGGAGCGTGTTGCTGGCGGTTACACAATTACGCGTGCAACAATAAGCTATAACAGCGATCATTGGTTGGTGAGTGCTTTTATTAATAATACATTAGATGAAGAAGCATTTACGTCGGTAGAGCCTGCAAGCGGGCGTTACCCAACGGGTTATGTTGCTGTTGTTAACCCACAAACATTAGGTGCTTCAGTAACGTATCGTTTTTAACGTGCTTCTAAAATAATGAATTGGAAATTGTAACGCTACCTTTTAAAGGTAAAATAATTTAAAGCCCTAAAGCATTAGGGCTTTTCAATAAAGGGGGAGCTTTAACCGAGCTTAAATTAAATAATGTCGCGCACTTGTTGTTTAAATGACTTGCCAATTTTAACTGACACGCCTGATGCTAGTTGAACGCTTTCATTACTTAACGCAACAACTTTATTTTTGTTAATAACGTAAGATTTGTGGACTTGAATAAATGAAGTATCAAGCTCTTGCAATATGTATTTGAGAGTACTGCTTGCAAGTAATGCTTTTTCACCTTGCCATACTTTTACATAATTTCCATAAGCCTCAAACATGTCTATATCGCCTAATTGAATTTTATGTTTTTCACGATCGATTTTAAGGGTAATAGTCAGAGGTGCCCTGGGATTTAGCGTTATGTGTTTTCTTTTTTTCCGTACTTTATTGAGTGCTTGTTCAAGGCGCTGCGCAGAGACTGGTTTTAGTAGGTAGTCAGTTACGTCAAGTTCAAAACCGGCTAAAGCATATTCTTGATACGCACTAATAATAATCACTTGTGGTCGATTCGCGAGCACTTTTAGTAACGCAATGCCTGATAGTTCGGGCATGTTTATGTCTAAAAATAACAAATCAATAGATGATGTGGCTAAAGCACATAATGCATCTTTAGCGTTAAGGTATTGTCCGCTTACATTAATATCTTTATGGGCACTTAAATGATGCAGTATAACGTCATGCGCGAGCGGCTCGTCATCAACAATTATTGTGTTTAGCATGCAGCCAGCTCCAATTTAAGTGTGGTTTGCCAAAGGTTTTTATTTTCATTAATAATTAATGTGTGCTTATTTGGATATAAAAGAGTTAGCCTACGGCGTAAATTGTTAAGTCCCATCCCATGCTCTGAATTGTTATTAGGTAGAATAGGGTTAGAGGAAAATAGCGTTAGTATGTTATCGGCCATGGTGATTTTAAACACAACCGTTACTTTTTGTGAGGTGGGCTCTACACCATGCTTTATCGCGTTTTCTAAAATCATTATTAACAGTAGTGGCGAAATTAAATAGTGTTGTTGATATTCAGGCCATTGCACATCAAAGTTGCAGCGCTCAGCACTTCGTAAATGCTGCAATGCAATAAAACCTTTTAAGTAATTAATTTCTTTTTCTAAACTCACCTGTGCTTTTTGGCCTTCATAAACACTGTAACGCAGTAAGTTAGCTAATTGCATAACAAGATCTGGTGCATTATCTGCTTTTTTTAATGTCAGTGCGTAAAGGTTGTTTAATGTATTAAATAAAAAATGAGGGTTAATTTGCTGTTGAAGTAGCTTTAGCTCTGTTTTTGTTTGTTGTTGGGCAATGTTGCTAATTTGAACGTGTTGTTGCTGTCGTTCAAACGCTAAAATAATCGGTGTGCTTATAGCCAAAAACAAAAATACGAACTGATAATTTTCAGGGCTAAAAATATTATTATTACCGCCAGGTGTTAAGTTAGCAATGCCTGAGGGTAAATCGTTAATAGGTAACAGTAGCAAGCACGATGTTAATACAGGTGTAAGTGCAACGAGGCTTATTAAACTTGCAAACAAAAACATCAGTACACCATGATAGGTTAATACATAGCGTATTAATAAATATCTATTTAATAAATACACTCCATATACTAATCCGGCACAAACAGTAATTTGCCAAAGATAACCCAAAAAAGTATCAAACTGTATGAATACTTTATAAACGTCAATAACAGGCTCAATAGGCTGGTTTAACATAGGATCAGTGTGCGTATTGAGTATGCTTGATGTAACTATTGCCCAACCTAAAAGTATTATAAACATGACTGTATCAAGTGAAAACAAGGATTTAAGCCATTTATTACTCAACACATTGTTATTTTTATTAGTGCGTTTAGTAATAAGCCATATACCACTTGCAGATGCGCACAGTGTCCAACATTGTGCATCAAGGTGTTGCCATTGCGAAAAGTTAAGAAGCTGGTTATTAAATACTAGCAAGAGAGATGGATAGGCTAAAAAGCCTAACAGCCAAACTATGATTGCGGGTGTAAGTAAAAAACGATATGCAAACGCATGGGCAATAAAAAAGGGAATACACTGTAAAAAAAGTTGAATATTAATAGCCAGATATTGGCTCGTTGAATCCATATGTGATGACAAAAAGCGTATATGAGAGTCGAGCATAATAGCAGCTATTAGCGGTAAAAAAATTATTAGCTGGGTAATGCTAAAGCGTTGCCATATTGGTGTATTGGCTTGCTGCATATGTGACTCCGTTTTTATTATAGTTTCTGAGCAGATACGCTTAGATAAAATTGTCTTTTTATTTTAAACATTACCTTTGCACAATTCACTACGCTGAGCGCGCTAGTTTATCCATAAAATTGTTTCAATCATAATTTATTTTTAAAATAATTATTTTATTTCATAGGGTTAGTAACCGTTTTAAGCATACTAGGCCGTTTATTTAAATGATGAAAGGTCATATTTAAATGACCAACGTTACTTTTTTATGTTCATCATTTATTTCAATACGTTAACCATTATTTTCTCGCTTGTATTGACTTGCTTTCTTAAGCTGGTGCTATACCAATTAAGGATGAAACTAATGCTTACACTGAAAAATATCAACAAAAAATACGCAGATGGTACGCAGGCTTTGAATGATGTGACGATCACTCTACCCGCCGGTATGGTCGGTCTACTTGGCCCTAATGGAGCGGGTAAATCAACACTTATGCGCACACTCGCGTGTTTACAAAATGCCGACTCCGGACATATTAATTTTAATGGCCTTGATGTGATTAGCCAACCAGATGCGCTTAGATCGCAGCTAGGTTATTTACCACAATATTTTGGCGTGTATCCCAATATGAGTTGTCGGGCGTTACTTGAGCATATTGCCGTATTAAAAGGCATAGAAGGTAATGCACGCAAAAACCAAATTAATAGTTTACTTGAACTAACCAATTTGACTCAGTTTGCTAATAAAAAGGTCGTTAATTTTTCGGGAGGAATGAAGCAGCGTTTTGGCGTGGCTCAGGCTTTGTTAGGTAACCCAAAACTAATTATTATGGATGAACCCACTGCTGGGCTTGATCCTGTGGAACGAGAAAGTTTAAATAATTTACTCGTTAGTATTAGTCAAAATAGGTTGGTATTGTTATCGACTCATATTGTTGAAGATGTAGAAAATTTATGTCACTACGTGGCCATTATAGATCAAGGAACACTCATACAAAGCGGTGACGTAAAAGAGTTACTAGTTCCTTTAGAAGGTAAGATTTGGCAGCTCGAAAGTTTACCTACGGGCATACCAAATCAGCATGTATTAAGTAAGAGCCATCGCTATGGTAGAGCGTCATTTCGTGTGTATGCAGACACAGCGCCTGCACAAAATGCAATAAACTCGCCCGCTACGCTTCAAGACAAGTACTTTTTTGCACTCAATAAAGGAAGTCAAACATGTTAATTTTTAATGAGTGGCGATATGCAGTGCGCCAACCACTTGTTTGGCTGTGCATTATTATTCCTTTAATATTTTCGGTTATGTTGTCCTCTGGGCTTGCAACAGTTGAAGTTGATTCGTTAAAACAATTTAAGTTAAATATTACAATGCTACAAATGATGCAGTTACCTGTGCTTGTAGGAGTATTGGCACCCGTTATATTTTTACGAGATCAGCACGCGTCAATGCAGGAGCTTATTTATGCTACGCAACCTAGCTTATTTAAGCGCAGTTTAGCAAGAGTATGCTTACTGATTTGCTTGGTTTTTATTATTAGCTTAATTAGCGATTTAGTAATGATATACATGCATGTAAGGCAATTTGGCTATATACCAAATATGGTTTCTTTTACTGTATTTAATAGCTTTTTAGTGTTGTTACCAAATAGCTGCTTTTTAGTTGTTGTTGCCTTTTTTGTTTGCCATAAATCAACGACTTCATTACCCAATTATGTTGTTTTTGCGGTGTTGTGGATAGGCTACATAATGCTTGCAAGTATTACCGGAAATCCAATGCTTGCTGGAAGTAGTATCATAAGCAATCGCTTTTATACATTATTTGTTTGGCTTGACCCTTTTGCATACACCGCCGTAATAAACGGTTTAACCAATTCATTAGGAGCTTCATTTGCTATTAATCGCGTTGTTGTGAGTATGCTTGCTGTTGGTATTTTTTATATTACTTTTAGTAAAAATAAAAAAAACACATTATTAAAGAGTCAAAAAGGTAAAAATAATAACGAATGCGTTCGTTACAACACGTTAGAACCCGCTGAATATAAAACTGCGAGAGTCACGCAAAAACCGTTTTTGATGATGGCCAGTTTATACAAAATTACGCTGGTTAATTTGGTTTCACACCCTGTTACTTTACTGATTATTTTTGTTTGGCCGGTGATGGTTTTTAATAGTGTTGCCTCGTCATCTGGTTATGTTGAACCAATGAGTATTATGAGCACCACAAGCCTTGATGCAATTAGCTATTATGCATTTGATATTCAATTGTTGTTTGGCACTTTATTAATGGCTTTGTGGAGCTGGCAAGTAAGCTGTTTCGCTAAATACTATAATATAGCTGAGCTGATCGCTGCCACACCGCTCAAAACATATTACTTTTTAAACAGTCAGTTATTGGTCCTAGGTACTATGATATTGGTTTTTTTAACAATGAGCTTATTAGGGGCAAGTGCAGCTCAGTGGTTTTTACACAGTGCATATCAATTTGAAGTGCATTTAACCATTTTATTTTTGATGGCAATTGTGCTTGCCATTATTGCGTGTGTATTTTTGTGTGTATTTAATTTGTGTCGTTCGCAGCTTATTGCGGGTTTGCTAATTGCTGTTATTTTACTGATCAAATTTACACCGATAATGACTTATCTTGGTCTTACGCATACATTGTGGAGTGTTGGTTGGACGCCTTTGCAGGCACCTGATAACTTTTGGGGTTATCGTGCAAGTATAAGTAGTTATTGGCCTTATATATCAGTTTGGTTAGTTGCGTGTATAAGCTTAGTTATAATTACGGGGATTTTTAATCACCGAGGTGCCGGGTTGAGCCGAAGAGTAATGGGGGTTAAACATTTTTGGTTACTTATTCCTTTACTTATCACTGTGGCACTATTTACTCAATTACATTTAAGACTGGTTGAGGAGAAGCCTTTAACCAACTCGCATAAACGCGAGGCATTTAAAGCACAATACGAAAAAGCATTCTCACAATGGCGCAATGTAGCACAGCCAAACATTGTGCACATTGATGCTAATGTAGACTTTTATCCGCATCAGCAGCAAGCTCATTTTTCCTTAATATATACCTTAAAAAACACCCATCAAGATCCTATTAAAGAGATATTGGTTGGGCGCTCAGGTTTTTATACATGGGCCGATATTGAAATCGATGGCGCGCAAAGGGCTAAAAGCTTTCCCTTGCTTAATCAAGCTGTGTTTAAGTTTGAGAATGAAATGCAGCCAGGAGAAATACGTAAACTAGTTACACGGTTTGATGTTCATCAAGCTAAGCTTTGGCCAGTGAGAGGCCATCAGATAATAACCCCTGAATTTAGCTATATACGATCAGTGCCTTTATTGCCGACTGTTGGCTATCAAGATAATTATGAATTAACCGATCCTATACTTCGTCAGCAACACGCACTTAAAGTGAAATCGGTGATTAGACCCACGAAGCTATTTGCTAAAACGGCGAAAGCAAGTACTCATTACCAGTGGCTTACTATGTCGAGTAAAGTGAGTACAACAAGTGATTATCAGGTTATAACCCAAGGAGAGGAAATATCACGTACCAGCAAAGATGACCGCGAAATATTTCATTTTGAGACTCGTACACCCATAAATGCAATCCCAGCTTGGGTGACGGTGCCTTATTCCCCTGTTATCAAGCAGCAAAATGGCGTGATGTTAAACGTGTTTGCTAAAGATAAAAACGAGCCAGCACGAGGGGAGTCTATAGCCGTAAACCTCAGTGCAATGGGCGACACAATAAAATGGCTTAATAATATAAGCCCATATAGAGCAAAACAATTGAGCTTAATAGGCTCGCCTAAATTTGGTGGAACAGGTTATGCCCTGCCGCAACTTATACTTATTGAAGACAGTGTTGGTTTTAGAGCAAAGCCAAGTGCTAATGCAGGCTTTGATCAACGCTATCGCCGTGCAGTTCACGAAACTGCGCATCAATGGTTTGGCCATGATATTGGTAATGGAGTATTTTCAGATAGCGCTTTTTTAGTGGAGTCTATGGCAAAGTATATTGAGCTTGTTGTTATAGAGCAGCGTTATGGGAAAGCGACCATGCAAGCGCTGGTTGAGTATGAAACAACACGCTATGAGCAAAGTATGTTGATGAACATAAAGGAGCGATCAGCCTTAGTTGATGCTACACAAAGCTTTGACCAATATTCGCGAGCAACCATTGTCTTTGCTAAGCTACGCGCTGCGATTGGGGATAAACCCATTATTAATGCGCTCAAGTTGGTTTGGAAAAATCATGCTTATCCAAACAGTCCCGCCAATTCTATGGATTTTATACGAGCATTAAAACATGAAGCTGGGAAAGAACAAGAAAGCTTAATAAACACACTGTTTTTAGAGTAAGTACGTTTAATTTGAACATATATTTAGTAAATCAAAAGCCCTATTATTTTAGGGCTTTTTGTTGCGCGCAGATTACTTTGCATTATTTACCTGTGCTAGTAACTCTATAACTTTTTGTTGACCAAAGGTTTGTGCAAATTGCTCTGCTGTTTGGCCGGCTTTGTTTTGATGCGCGTTGTCGCAATCAAGTGATACGAGTGTTTTAGCAATACTAAATTCACCTCTGAATATAGCAGCCATAAGTGCAGTGTTGCCTCGGTTGTCTTCCATGCAGGCATTAGCACCTAAGTGTAAAAGCGTGTTAACCGTGTCTTTATTACCGTGATAAGTGGCAATCATTAACGCGGTGTAGCCTTTATTGTTGTAGCTGTCGATAGGAATACCGGCATCTACAAATTGCTCTATTACAGCGGTGTCGTTGGTACGTGCTGCGGCAAAATAATAAGCAAATAAGCTGTCGTATTGAGTTTTTGCAGAGTTTTGGTTTTCAGCTTGCGTACTAGACGTTTGTGTATTGGGAGTATTTTGAGCGTAAACGCTACTGGTAAAGCTCAGCAGTAGAGCGACTATAATTAATAAATTACGCATAACAATTGCCTCTTATAAAAAGAGGAAGGGGTTTATCCCTTCCTCATAATTGTGGTTGTTTATATAGCTGCTTGCTTAGTTGGGACTAATTTTTACAACTGCTTACTTACAACTAAATACCTTCAACTAGCTACTTACAAGTTAGCTGCTAGTTGTTTAACCATTTTAATATCGCCTTTTACAGCTTTTGTTAAGCGTGTACCGTATTCAGTATCAGCTTTGTAAAAGTGACTAAGCATTTTGTGTTTAACATCGCTGTTTTGCACTTTACCTAAATCACCCGCTAGGTTATTAACTAGATTTGTACGTTCTTGCTTGCTAAAGCCACGGTATAAAACACCGGCTTGAGCAAAGTTTTGCTGCTTTTTAATCGCTGCTTGTTGTACGTAGCCTTTAAGCTCTGTATTACTTCTGCGTGCAATTGGGTTTTCAGCTACGTTTTCTTGGCTTGGCTGGTAGTTCACATTGCTTGTTGTGTTACCAATATTCATTGCGCCGTCTTGGTTGTAGTTAACTACGTCAACTTTTGCACGGTTGATTGGCAATTGCTGGTGGTTAGCACCTAGGCGGTACATTTGTGTATCAGCGTATGAAAACATACGACCTTGTAATAAACGATCTTCTGATGGCTCAATACCAGGAATAATGTTTGCCGGTGCCATTGCTACTTGTTCCGTAGATTGGAAGAAGTTAGTTGGCATACGGTTTAACGTCATTGTTCCTACTTTAGTTTCTTTAATGTCTAGCCACATTTTTGTTGCATCTAATGGGTTGTAATCAAAGTCATCAAGTTGTGATGGATCAAGCGTTTTAATGTACAGATCCCATTTAGGGAAATTGCCTTTGTTTATTTCAGTGTATAAATCTTGTGTTAAATGCTGAAAGTTTTGGCTTTGTACTTTAGCTACTTCTTTAGCATCAAGGTTATCAATACCTTGTTGGCTTACCCAATGAAACTTAACGTATTTAACATCACCCGATTTATTAATCATTTTGTATGCATGTACACCCCAACCGTCCATTTTACGAAGACTTGCTGGTGTTCCGTAGTCGCTGTAAACCCACGTTAGCATTTGTGTAGAACCTGGTTCGTGCGAGAAAAAGTCAAATACACGGTTAGGATCTTGAATGTTATCAACCGGAGATGGTTTTAAAGAGTGAACCATGTCTGGAAATTTAATTGCATCGCGAATAAAGAACACCGGTAAGTTATTACCTACTAAATCCCAGTTACCTTGATCTGTGTAAAACTTAGTTGCAAAGCCACGTGGGTCGCGCAGTGTTTCTGGGCTACCTTTAGAGTGGATTACTGATGAAAAGCGAACAAATACGTCTGTTTCTTTACCAGCTTGTGTAAACGGTGCTGCAATTGTTAAATCGTCTAGCTCTTTTGATGCTACAAACACACCGTGTGCGCCGGTACCACGAGCATGCACAACACGCTCAGGAATACGCTCACGTGCAAAGCGTTGCAGTTTTTGAATTAGTTGCACGTCTTCTAGTAATACACTGCCACGTTCGCCAGCAGTAATTGAATTTTGGTTGTCGCCAACAGCTGCGCCGTTATCTTTAGTAAGTGTTGTTGCTGCGCTTGCCGGTAATGCCATTGCAAGTGCTAGTGCAGTTAGTGTTAATTTTGTTTTGTTTATTTGAGTATTCATTGTCGACCTCATCTATTTAAAAGTGCCGGCAGTGGTGCAGGCTGTTAATCTGTTAACGATAGTATTGATTTTATTAACTTCGGTAAAACTGATTAATTAGATTGATGTGATTTGTAAAACAGATGAAATAAATTAACAGGAGCACTTTTTACGTTAACGGAATTTTTTTACTACGACCTTGGTCGCAATATGCTTTTATAAAGTTGATTAAATACAAAGGTTTTTAGTTTTATCTGAGCGTATTTTCACCAAGCTGGTGCGTTTTATACTTACAGTGTGTTGACATATTCGTGCAATAAAGGGAATATGCTCAACTCCTGGGCTTGTGCTCATTGTTGAGTTGCACTAAAAAGTTGCACAATATTAATCGCGCTTAACTCGTTATACTTAAATTAGCTAAACCAAACAGTTTTAATAAGGTGACAAGATGAATACTAACATTGAGCTGGTGATATTTGATTGTGATGGCGTTGTTATTGATAGCGAAATTTTAAGCGCACAAGTACTCATTAATATGCTTGTTGAAAAAGGCGTTGAGATTGACCGTGCTTATGTACAGCAACACTTTTTAGGCTGCAACTTTAAAACAGTAAGCCAAAAAATAGCGGATGCATTTAATGTCACTCTTCCTGAAAGCTTTGAAGGTGACTACCGCGAAGCACTGTTAAACGAATTTGAAACAGGGCTAACCACGACCGACGGTATAAACGACGTACTTAACAATTTAGCTGTGCCTATTTGTATAGCCACTAGCAGCAGCCCAGCACGCACCGCAAAAGCGTTGAGCGTAGTGAGTTTAAGTAAGTACTTTAGCGATACGGTTTTTACCAGCAGCGAAGTTAAGCGTGGTAAACCAGCACCCGATTTATTTTTACATGCAGCTAAACAAATGGGTGTAAAGCCAGCGCATTGTTTAGTGATTGAAGACAGTAAAGCAGGCGTAAATGCAGGAATTGATGCCAACATGCAAGTGCTGCATTACAGCGGTGGGCAACATATGCAAGGCTCTGTTAATCATGTGCGCAGTGCTTACCCAAATGTTGATCATTTAACGCATTGGCAAGATTTTTTTAGTGCATACCCTGCACTTAAAAAGCAGTAAACACGCAGCTTTTTAAATACACAAAGTTTTAAACGCGATTTGCTCGCCTTACTCACTGACAGGTAAGCAAACGCAAAATATAAATGTAGATGGTTTTGCTTTACTAAAAATAAATAGAACACGGCAAAACATCATGCGTTTATAAACCAAATTATAAAAGGCAAAGTATTTAGGTACTATACCAATCTGCTTGAATATGGGGTTTATTTAACTCGTTAAATTATTCAAATAGTTATGCAGATTAGTATCAAATGCTTTGCTGTTAACAATAGGAAATACCATGGCAACGAGTCCACACACACAAACATTTAAAGATGTAAACGAAGAGCAACTTCCTGTTGCTAATAATAAGCTTCACGGCTGGAAACATTTTGCAGGGCTATATGCCGGCGAACATGTTGCGGCTACTGAATTTGTTATTGGCGCAACGTTTGTTGCATTAGGCGCTTCAACCATCGACATTCTACTGGGTTTATTAATAGGTAACCTGTTAGCAATGTGTTCTTGGTGGCTAATTACTGCACCCATTGCAGTAGAAACCCGCTTAAGTTTATATAACTACTTAAACAAAATTGCTGGTAACTCTATGACCAAGCTCTATAACTGGGCTAACGTGGTTATTTTTAGTGTTATATCGGCCGCGATGATCACGGTATCCTCCACCGCCGTGCGGTTTTTGTTTGATATACCAGCGCAACTTGATTGGTATCCAAATAGCTTTTGGTTTGTAGCCATTGTTTTAGCTGTTGGCTCTATTGTTGTGTTTGTTGCTATGTATGGCTTTTCTACGGTTGCTGACTTTTCGAAACTGTGTGCGCCGTGGCTATTTGTTATATTTATTGCAGGTTCGTTCGCGTTATTCCCTGAACTTTCAAATCACGTATTAGGTTCTACTTCTTTAACTAGCTTTAGCGACTTTATGACCATAGGCGACTCCTCCATATGGACGGGCACCAATGCCGATGGTGAAAAGGGCATAGGCCTATTAGAAGTGATTGGCTTTGCATGGGCTGCTAACTCAATTACTCACTTTGGTTTAATCGACATGGCTATTTTTAGATTTGCTAAACGCAAAAGCTATGGCTTATTTTCTGGTGTGGGCATGTTTTTTGGTCATTACTTAGCGTGGATCTCTGCCGGTATTATGGGCGCAGGTGTTGCGGTATTACTTAAAACAACTATTTCATCACTTGATCCGGGCGATGTTGCATACCATGCATTAGGTTGGACTGGTTTTGTTATTGTAATTATTGCCGGTTGGACTACAGCTAACGCAAACCTTTACCGCGCAGGCCTTGCAGCGCAATCTATATTTGTTAATCAATCACGTGAACGCACCACCGCTATTGTGGGTGTTGTAACCGTAATTATTGCGTGCTTCCCGTTTGTATTTTCACAAATGCTTCCGCTACTTACCTACGCAGGCTTATTAGTTGTTCCAGTAGGCGGCATTGTGTTTGCTGAGCATGTGTTATTTCCTAAAATTGGCTTAACTCGTTACTGGGCTAAATATAAAAATATTACCCGCAGCGTACCGGCTATAGCATCTTGGGCGTTAGCGCTTGTGTTTGGCTTTGGTTTAAACGCTATTGATGTAATGTCGTTTTACTACTTGTTTATTCCTACGTGGATTTTCACAATCGTTATTTACACGCTATTAGCTAAAAAATACGGAGCCGATGAAGATTACACACAAGAGATTGCAGCAGAAGAGCAAGAGCAACGTGATATTAAAGAGTATCAAGCTGCTGAAGCGAAAGACATTCCAAAGCCAGTAATTGATAGCTCTGTATTTACCAAAGTACTTAATGCAGTTTCTACGGTTTCACTGATTATTATTTTTATATTTGCCAGCCAGGTAATGTTTTTCAGTGAAACTATGAGTATGTACAGCGCTAATAAATCGCAGTTCGAAATAGCCTGTTTTATTTGTACTGTTATTTATTTTGTTACTGCGTACTGGTCGTTAAAACGCCATAAAGTACTCAATACAGCATCGTAATTACTTATCGTAATACAGTATCGTAATTTATATTTTATTTTTGTTTAGTAAGGTCGCACCATGACGCAACATCAACACACTGACGCTCTAGTTACAGGGCTAAACCAACAAAGCTTGGCTCAATTACCAAGCCATGTTGATACACCAACCTACGACCGTAGCGCAGTTAAAGCCGGTATTGTTCATATTGGCGTGGGCGGTTTTCATCGTGCTCATCAAGCGGTATATGTTAACGAGCTTTTAAAAACCCCAGGCTCTGAGCAATGGGGCATATGTGGTGTTGGTCTTTTAGAGGGTAACCGTGGTCTGCGTGATATTTTAAAGCAGCAAGATTACCTTTATACGCTTACTGTTAGACACCCAGACGGTACAATAGATAACAAAGTAATTGGTTCAATGATCGACTTTTTGTTTGCTCCAGAGGACAAACAAGCGGTAATTAATAAGTTAGCGCACAGCGATACTAAAATTGTGTCGCTTACTATTACCGAAGGCGGCTACAACTTTAACCCTGCAACGGGCGAGTTTGATTACAGCAATCCTGATATTATTAACGACATTAATAACCCGAACGACCCAATTACAGCGTTTGGTTACATTACTGCTGCGTTAAAACTGCGTAAAGAGCAAGGTTTAGGCGCATTTACAGTGCAGTCGTGCGATAACATTCAGCACAACGGTAACGTAACACGCAAAATGCTTTTAGCCTTTGCTACAGAGCAAGACAAAAACCTAAGTGAGTGGATTGAGCAAAACGTATCGTTTCCAAATGCGATGGTTGACCGTATTACACCGGTATCTAAAAAGAGTGATATTGATTACGTGGTTGATGCATATGGTGTTAGCGACGAGTGGCCAATTACTTGTGAGTCGTTTACACAATGGGTAATAGAGGACACATTTAGTGACTCTCGTCCAAATTGGGATGTTGTTGGTGCACAGTTTGTTACTGATGTAACGCCTTATGAAACCATGAAAATACGTTTACTTAATGCAGGGCATTCTGTACTTGGTTTATTAGGTTCAATCCATGGCTACGGCACTATTGACGAAACGGTATCTGATGAATTATTTGCCACATACCTACGTGCTTTTATGGATAAAGAAGTAACGCCAAATCTTGAACCACTTGAAGGCATTGACCTTGAAAGCTACAAAGATACGTTAATAGAGCGTTTTGCTAATCCTAATATTAAAGATAGCCTAGCGCGTATTTGCAGTGAAAGCTCAGCTAAATTGCCTAAGTTTTTAATTGCCACAATTAACGAAAACCTAGTACAAGGTCGAGATGTGTCACTGGCAACGCTTGTTATTGCTACTTGGTGCTTATACAGCGATAAAGGTTTAAGTGAAAACGGCGAAAAGCTTGAAATTCAAGATGCGATGCACAAAGAGCTTAATTCTTACGCTCAAGAGACTCAAACTAGCCCGACTGCATTTTTAAAGTTAACGAGCTTGTTTGGTAAGCTTGAGCATAACGAAGCATTTACTGCTGAATATAAAAAGTCGATTGCTGCGTTGTATGCACCTAATAGTAAAATTAAAGCCATTATGCAGGCTGTACTTGATCAAAAGAGTAACTAATTATGAGCATTTTAATTAATCATAAATCAAGTGAAACCGTAAGTGTTAGCTGTTTTGGCGAAGTGCTGTGGGATTGTTTTGATTCAGGTAAACGCTTAGGTGGCGCGCCACTTAATATGTGTGTGCGTATTAACTCACTAGGCATTAAAGCCGATATGATCAGCGCTGTTGGTAACGACGAGTTAGGCGCTGAGCTACTAGGCGAAATTACTAGCAAAGGCGTAAGCTGCGAATACATTGCTATCAATAGTGATAAAAAAACTAGCACGGTTGAGGTAACGCTCGACAGTGGAGGTTCTGCAAGTTATGAAATAGTTGCAGACACTGCGTGGGATAATATAGCGCTTACAGATGAGTTACTTAGTAAAGTTAAAAGTAGCGATGTATTTGTATTTGGCAGCTTAATTGGGCGAAGCGAAGCGTCTTTAGCAACATTAAATCAATTAGTTGATGTAGCAAACTTCAAAGTGTTTGACGTAAACCTGCGTGCACCGCATTACAAGCTAGAAACACTTGTAGATTTAATGAATAAAGCAGACTTTATTAAATTAAATGATGAAGAGCTATACGAAATAGCAAAAGCGATGGGTTGTAAGTTTCATTCGCTTGAACAAAATTTAGCGTTTATTGCACAGCAAACAAATACCGATTACTTATGTGTAACCAAAGGTAGCCACGGTGCTTTGTTAACAATCAAAGGCGATAATTTTTATAATTCAGGTTATTTAATTAGCGTAATTGATACTGTTGGCGCAGGGGATTCGTTTTTAGGTTCGTTAATATATCAGCTTTGTAGCAACGACGACGCGCAATATGCCGTTGACTTTGCATGTGCTGTTGGCGCTATGGTCGCCGAAAGCTCTGGTGCAACACCTACTTTAACGCATCAACAAATTAGTGAGTTTATGAACCCACTTTAAAAAAACATTGTGTGTGAAAGCGGTTATACGTAAAAGTTTAACCGCTTTTTTTGTGCCTAAAATAAGACGTAGGCGATAAGTGAGTGTTAAGTGTGCATGTTGCGTAAATAGTGACTTATATCGATTATTGTATTAGCTAAACGTCTTATTGTTAGGGTTATGACGCTTTGATAAAATCGTCGATTATTCACGGATTGAACAGGCGGGGCGACACACATGCGCTCTATAACACACATACAAAAAGAGAAACGTGCTTTATGATCATCTTTTTTATCTGCCTTACCATTTTAATACTGGGCTATAAGTTTTATAGCCCATTTGTTGAAAAGCAAGCAGGCTTGGATTCAACCGTTGATACACCACAAAAACGCTTTAGCGAAGGTGTTGATTACGTAGCTATCCACCCTGTAAGAGCATTTTTAATTCAGTTTTTAAACATAGCAGGCGTAGGTCCAATATTTGGCCCAATTTTAGGTGCTTTATACGGACCTGTTGCATTGGTATGGATTGTACTTGGTAATGTTTTAGGTGGTGCTGTACACGACTTCTTCTCAGGTGTAATGAGTATAAAAGAAGATGGTAAAAGCTTACCAGAAATCGCAGGCCATTATTACAATGTGGTATTTAAAGGCTTTATGCTTATATTTACTGCCATGCTACTGTTTTTTGTAGGTGTAGTATTTATTATGAGCCCTGCAGGTTTGTTAAGTAACCTTGATTTTTTTGAAGGTACAATACTGGCAAATAACACCTTTTGGGTACTTGCTATTTTAGCGTATTACTTTTTAGCTACCTTGCTACCAATTGATAAAATAATAACAAAGTTTTACCCAATTTTTGGTGCGCTAATGATTGTAATGACAGTGGCAATTGCTATTTCATTACTTATTAATGCGCCGCACTTGCCTGTTCCAAGTGACTTTTTAGCTTACTTTGAAGCTGACCACGCACATGACTTTTTAGAACCAAACCCAGATGGGTTACCAACGTGGCCATTGCTATTTATAACAATTACCTGTGGTGCTATTAGTGGTTTTCACTCTACTCAAGCGCCAATTATTGCGCGCTGTTTAACTAACGAAAAATACGTACGCCCAGTTTATTACGGCGCTATGATGTGTGAAGGTATTGTTGGTTGTGTATGGGCACTTGCAGGTATTGCAGCGTTCCCAGATGGTTACGCTGGCTTAAAAGCATTGCTTGATCAAGGTGGTCCAGGTTTAGTTGTAAACCATGTAGCTAACAGTTACTTAGGTGTATTTGGCGGTATAATGGCAATTATTGCAGTAGCCGTTTTCCCGATTACTTCTGGCGATACAGCGTTCCGCTCACTACGTTTAACCGTTGTTGATGCGTTTAATATTCCGCAAAGTTTACGTAACCGCTTATTGGTAGCGGTACCTATACTTGCTATTGCATACTTTATGACGAAACTCGATTTCTCGTTAATTTGGCGCTACTTTGCATTTTCAAACATGCTGCTTTCTACAAGCGTATTATGGCTTGCCACTAAGTACTTGTTTGACCGTGGAGCATTCCACTGGATTGCGAGTGTTCCTGCTGTTATAGCAACAGCGGTAACGGTTTCTTATATTGGCACTGCAGCAATTGGTCTTAACTTATCAAGCGATTTAGGTAAACCTATTGGCGCTGTAGTGACAGTGATTGGCTTAATTGTTTTAGCAATTGTGCACTCTAAGCATAAAGTTAAACCAACAGCGGTTTAATAATAATCACATAAGTTATTTCTAGCATTAAAAAAGCGAGCTATTCATAATGAATAGCTCGCTTTTTTTTGTGCACTAAATTTAGGTATTACTGAGTTGCAAGTTCAAAGTAACTGTTATCGTCGAGCGTTTTGCTTATCATCATAGCGCCCTCAAGCAAGCTCACTGTTTGAATAGCCGCTTTAGTAGGGTTAAGCTCACCATTAGCTAGGTGCGCAGCGCTAAGCCATGTTAGGTTTTGATTAAAAAAGCGTTTTACTTCAAGGCGTACTTTATCTGGAAGGCTATCGCTTTCGGCTCCTAGTAACCCACATAAACACATTTTTCGGTCGGTAACTAAAGCACTTCTAAAAAGCTGAGTGTACACATCAATAGGATTTTTACCGCTAGCTTTAAGCTCGCTTGGCTCGCCTAACGCAGCTAAAAAAGAATTTGTATATTGATGAGCAAGCTCTGCACCTAAATCGGCCTTAGTCGGAAAGTGATAGTGCACACTGGCGCTTTTAATTCCAACTTCGCTGGCAAGCTCTCTAAAGCTAAAATTGCTGTACCCGCCAAGGCGTACCTTGTTTTCAGCTGCTTTTAATAAAGCTTCTTTTTTACTCATTTTTAATATTTCCTATCCGTAGCAATACCAATTTTATTAAAACATGATCATTCTATCGCATTAAATAACTTACTAACTGCGTTAAAAATTACTCATATAGAACAACTATATGTCATAATTTTCGCCTTGTTATTGCGCTATTTTCTTAGCGTAATAATAGGTCACCTATTTAATGCAATTGGTATAGTAAAATTATCGACCAGTAGGTAGTTATTTACAAGCGATTTTATTTTTAAGCAACCCCCTAATTTTACAATGAATTAAGTTAAATCCTATACATCAGAAAAATTTAAACGTTGACTTAAATTTAGTTTAATATTATAAATTACCTATCGGTAGGTAGGTTTCTGCCACTAATTCACTTTTAAACAATAAAGATAGAGATTGCTATGAAAATTTATGATGTAGAAAACTTTCCAAATCCACTTCGTGTTCGTATCGCTTTAGCTGAAAAAAATGCCACTTCAAATGTTGAGTTTGTACCTGTTGATTTATTAAATGGTGAGCACAGAACAGAAGCCTTCTTAGCTAAGAATCCACTAGCAGGTGTGCCCGTATTAGAGCTAGATGACGGCACGTTTATATCAGAAAGTACCGCTATTACTGAGTATATTGATACCGCATTTGAAGGCCCGTCATTAATGGGTGAAACCGCAAAAGAGCGAGCAGTAATTAACATGATGCAAAAGCGTGCAGAGTCTATGGTGCTTGACGCTGTGGCAACTTACTTTCATCATGCAACTGATGGCTTAGGTCCAGAGCTTGAAACGTATCAAAATGTGGCTTGGGGTGAAAAACAAGGTGAAAAAGCACGCCAAGGGTTTAGCTATTTTAATGATGTACTAGCGCAGTCGGCGTTTGTTGCTGGTGAGCAGTTTAGTATTGCTGATATTACATTGTATGCTGGGCTGGTATTTGCTGGATTTGCACAAATAGCAATCCCGAATGAGTTAACTCATTTATTAGCATGGCAAGAAAAAGTAGCAAAACGCCCAAGTGTTGCGGCGTAATTAGTTTAAAGTTTAAGTGGAGTTACGGTTAGGAGCCAAATATGAAAATTGCTGCCGATTTTAGTAAACGAGTTGTTGTACACAGCGAAACGCTCCCGTGGGTTGCATCGCCAATGGCGGGCGTTGATAGACGAGCACTGGACCGTGTGGGTGACGAAGTTGCTCGCGCCACGACCATTGTTCGTTATGCACCAGGCAGTGAATTTTCGCCGCATGTACACACCGGCGGTGAGGAGTTTGTTGTACTTGAAGGGGTATTTCAAGATGAGCATGGTGACTTTGTGGCAGGTTCTTATATCCGTAACCCACCGCAATCAAAGCACAAACCGGGGTCTGAAAATGGCTGCGTTATATTTGTAAAGTTATGGCAGTTTCAGCCTGATGATAGAACCCACGTGCGTTTACAAACGGACTTGATGCAAAGTACGGCGCACCCTAGTTTTAAAAATGTAGCTGTAACTCCTTTGTACAAAGACGACTTTGAAGACGTAAGCTTGTTGCACTTTAAGCCCAACGCCAGCATGGTTATAAACGCAAAAGGTGGAGCAGAACTGCTAGTACTTGAAGGTTCATTTGATGAGCAAGCCGATACCTTTGTAAAAAACAGTTGGTTAAGAGTGCCTATTAATAGCTCCATTAACGTTAAGGCGGGAAGTAATGGCGCAAAAGTATGGCTTAAAACGGGCCATTTAACTGATGTAGAAAACCAGATATCTCGCGTACAAAATGCGTAAATCAGTCGTTTATTTGAGATTATTTATTGATTTAGTTCAGGACTAATTAATTTTAGAAGGTGTACTTTTACCGCTCAGCCTATTTAAGGAGAGCAGTAATGGTACACACAACACATGGTTTATCGATTGGTCTTGAACGTGCAGGAAGAGAGTTTTTTTTAAAACTTAAAGCCGTTGGTACGCTTACTCACGACGACTACAAAATAATTACCCCAATGATAAATTCAGCTCTTGGCGAAGTTAAGCATCCAGTCGTGAACGCCTTAATAGATGGTAGCGAACTTGAAGGTTGGGAACTACGCGCAGCGTGGGATGACTTAAAGTTAGGTGTTAAGCACTCTAAAGAATTTAAAAAAGTAGCTATTTACGGTAATAAAGAGTGGCAAGCTCGAATGGCAAAAATAGGTAACTGGTTTATATCGGGTGAGGTTCAATACTTTGAAAATGCTACCGCAGCCATAGATTGGCTAGACGAATAGCCTGGTTTAAAAACTTAAATTAAAGCACTCTTATAGAGTGCTTTTTTGCTCTATAGGTAACGTTATTAAGTAGTTACATTCGCTTTATTTCAATTGTTAATACTGCTCTATTAAAATACACTCATTATTATTGAGCAAATTACATATTATAAAAACAATGAAACAAGTACTTACCTTTATTACATTCCTGATATTTTCTACATCAATACATGCAAAAGATAACAACATATTCACGCCAGTTAGCGATCTTTTTTTAGCTGTTTCTAACGTTGATCACTCGCAAATGCGTGCAGCCGTTGATGATTCATTTCTACTTTTAGAACACGGTGAAGTGTGGACTATTAATGACTTTATAAATGTAGTTAAGCCTTCTGACTTTATAAGAACTAATTATTTTAGTGTTATAAATTCGCGTGTAGTGGGTGATGTTGCATTTATTAATTACTGGAATAAAGCCAATATTAAAAACACTCAAAGAAGTATTGATATTTATTGGTTAGAAAGCGTTGTTGTATCAAAAGTGGGCGATAAATGGTTGTTATCGCAAATGCACTCTACTCGGTTACCCCAAGATGAAATACCTAAAGGTGTCACCTTTATAAAGCAATAGATATAACTCTAATTTAAAGCCCTGTAATATGGGGCTTTAATCGTTTAAATTACATCAGCCAACTCAGGTAATGCCCCTTTAGGGCTAATGTCGGCACTCTTTAGGCGCAATGCCAAAGGTTTGTTTAAATAGGCGACTAAAGTGGCTCGCGCTATTAAATCCAACATCAAAGCAAACTTTGCTAATTGCATGGCCTTGTAGTAATTGAGTACGCGCTTTTTTAAGTCTTAATTGTTGCTGCCAAAGGGCTGGGCTAGTGCCAAATGCGAGTTTAAATTGCTTATAAAACTTACTTCGGCTCATACATGCTATTTTGCATAAGGTATTTATGTCGAGCGTTTCACTTAAGTGTTCTTCAATATAAAGCAGGGCATCGCTGACTTTTGTTTTAAGGCGTGGCTTATCGCAGCTAGCTAGCAATAGCTCGCGGCTTTGTTGTTGTAATAAACGGGTGATCAATTCGTTCAACGACAAATCAATCAAGTAATGTCGCTGTGCGCCTTGCTCACTAAATAAATGCACCATGCGCTCTAATAATTGCTGCGTTTGAATATTATGTTGGGTATGTACTAACTGAGGTACATATTCAAATAAGCCATCGTGTGCAAAGTTTTGCTGCATGTTAAGTGCATTCGCCACGCTCGTTATTTTATCTGTGCTAATTTCAATGGCTAAACAGGTGGTTGGGGCGTGCATTGATGCTTGTGGAAAATCAATTAAAACACCTTGCTCTGGCGCTAATACAAACGACTCGTGTGGTAAAAATGCTTTATGGTATTGGCTGCTTTCTACGTGCATTACCTTTTTGCCGCTAAGCATGGCACAAAACAGCAGCTCGTTTGAGTGCAGTGCTACCTTTTGCGCGCTTTGATACGTGTCGTAAATACTCAACTCACTGCTATCTGCAGCGAATGTGACTTTATTTTCTATTAATACATCAAGTTGTTGGCGTTTTTTGTTTAACTGAGATGTGTGCATATCAATCCTTTAGGTTTTTATTAGTTTGGACTCACAGACAACTTTTGTGGACAGCTAATCAAGTTTTTAGGTACTTGTTAGTTTAATGTCAATCAACATTGATTAAATATAAAGCATTTTGTTTTATATAAATGTTCGACCTTTAGCTAACAACAATAAAGAGAGCACACACATGATATATGCAAATCCAGGTAGCGATGGCGCACTCGTAAACTTTAAACAACAATACGGGAACTACATTGGTGGAGAGTGGGTGAAGCCAGTAAATGGCCAATACTTTGATAATATAAGCCCAGTAAACGGTAAGGTATTTTGCCAAATACCGCGTTCAGACAAAGACGACATAGAGCTGGCTCTCGATAAAGCGCATGCAGTGCGAGAGCAATGGGGCACAACGTCGGTGACCGACCGAAGTAACATACTGCTAAAAATAGCCGACCGAATTGAGCAAAACCTAGAGTTACTAGCTGTTGCCGAAACATGGGATAACGGTAAAGCAATTCGTGAAACACTCGCTGCTGATATTCCGCTAGCGGCAGATCACTTTCGCTACTTTGCAGGGTGCCTACGATCGCAAGACGGCACTATAGGTGAAATAGACGCAACCACCGTTGCGTATCATTTTCACGAGCCACTAGGTGTGGTTGGGCAAATTATTCCGTGGAATTTCCCTATTTTAATGGCCGCCTGGAAACTAGCGCCAGCACTTGCTGCAGGTAACTGTGTAATTTTAAAACCGGCTGAGCAAACACCAGCTTCTATTTTAGTTTTAATGGAGATAGTTGGCGATTTACTCCCTGCAGGCGTATTAAATATAGTAAACGGCTTTGGTAAAGAAGCTGGTGAAGCACTGGCAACAAGCAAGCGTATCGCTAAAATTGCATTTACGGGTTCAACGCCTGTGGGCTCACATATTTTGAAATGCGCTGCTGAAAATATTATTCCTTCAACGGTCGAGCTCGGTGGTAAATCACCTAATATATTTTTTAATGATGTAATGGAAAAAGACGATGCGTTTTTATCCAAAGCTATTGAAGGCGCCGTGCTTGCTTACTTCAATCAAGGCGAGGTGTGTACGTGCCCATCAAGGTTGTTTATTCAAGAAGACATTTACGAGCAGTTTATTGAGCGAATACTCGAACGTACCTTAAAAATTAAACGCGGAAACCCGCTAGACAGCGAAACTATGGTTGGCGCACAAGCTTCAAAAGCGCAATTTGATAAAATACTGAGCTACATTGAAATAGGCAAAAAAGAAGGCGCTGAAGTACTCACTGGCGGTAATGTAGAGCAGCTAAGTGATGACTTAAACGGTGGTTACTACATACAACCTACGTTATTAAAGGGCACAAACGATATGCGTGTGTTCCAAGAAGAGATTTTTGGCCCCGTTATTTCAATGTCGACCTTTAAAGATGAAGCTGAAGCCCTCGAGCTTGCCAATAGCTCTGAGTTTGGTTTAGGTGCCGGTGTGTGGAGCAGAAACATGAATCGTGCTTATCGTATGGGTCGCAAAATAGAAGCAGGGCGAGTGTGGACTAACTGTTATCACATGTATCCAGCTCACGCTGCGTTTGGTGGTTATAAAAAATCAGGAATAGGGCGCGAAACGCACAAACTCGCACTTGAGCACTACCAACAAACTAAAAACCTATTAGTGAGCTACAGCGAAGATCCGCTCGGCTTCTTTTAAATAAAGAGCCTAAGCTTTAAATAAACAACCATTAAGTAATAATGCCAGCGCTACCTATTTGTAGCGCTTTTTTTATAGGCAATCAACCGTTGGTAACGGCCATATAGTCCAACATTTTAGCGTTGCAAAAAATAACATTATAATGACGGTGTTTACGAGTCCTACTTAAAAACGCTAATTTAGCGAGTATAGAGTGGTGTAAATATAAGGAGCCTTTAAATAATATTTTTATCCTTCCTCAATTGAGTAAATTTCTATTTGTAGATCATTACCAGAATAAAGTGCCGCAATGCATCTAATCCACTAAATATGGACTTTTTCAAGCTTCTTTATTATCAAAATAATTAGGTTAGCTTTTCTAATGTTTGTATTAACTGCTTAGCCCACTATATTTACTTCTTGTTTACAGTTGTTTTTTCGTTGTAAGCAAATAACCTGAAAGTTTTTATAAGAACGATAGGTCTATTAAATTGATAAAACGGCGATATTGCTTATCTCCATTGTGCTTGTTTATCAAAATATGAGTGTTTTTATACCAATTCGCTTAATTAAGTGATTTATTTTGAGTATGGAAAAACGTGTTGATAGCTAGGCAAAAAATTCGCTATTTAGTTGTTCTAAATGAGAATTTTTTAACGCAGGTAGCGACACGTTTAGTCCCGCAAAATGATTAAGTATTATTGCGGATTGGTATTATTAACAATCATTGATAAAACAAGAAAAAATATTTTAATCCGGAGCATAAAAATGAAAAAAGTAAATTTAACTAAGGCTTTATTAATCGGCGCATCAGCAGCAGTTCTAAGCGCAGGCGCAGTAGCTGGTCCTAATAGTCAATTAACTGTTGCAGAAGGTGCTTCAGCAAAAGTACAAGAGCAATTTAAAGGCTGGGTAGCCGGTGATAAAGTTCGCGGTCGTAAAGATAAATGTTTTGGTATTGCTTTAGCGGGTGAAAATGATTGTAAAGCAGGTGCAGGAACAAGTTGTGAAGGTACTTCAACGACAGACTTCCAAGCTAATGCATGGACATATGCACCTAAAGGTGTATGTGAATCAATTGTAACTCCTAATGGTAAAGGTTCGCTTGAAGGTTAATAAAGCAGGTTTTCCCCAGCACATTGTTGCTGGGGAGCAATTAGGCGCGGGTCTCAGTTTAAAACCAGAACATCTTAACGACATTTTAGCTTTACCCGTAGAGCTGCCATCTACAAATAATAATCTTTGGTTTGAAGTGCATACAGAAAATTATTTTGTGGCAGGTGGTCCTCGATTAAATTATCTCAGAGCTGTACGTGAAAACTTTGATATTAGTTTTCATGGTGTTGGCGGCTCGTTAGGCTCTGATCATAAAGCTATGCTTGCTCATACTAAACGGGTAAAAGCGCTAATTGATGAATTTCAGCCAGTGCTGGTATCTGAACACGCTGTATGGTCTAAGTCGGATGGCAAATATTTTGCAGACTTAATGCCGTTACCTCGCACCCAAGATGCACTTGCGTCTTTAATTAATGGTATTGACTGTTACCAGGCGGGCATAGGTCGGTCAATATTAGTTGAAAATCCAAGTAACTATTTAGATTTTATAAGTGATATGGATGAACCTCAGTTTTTAGTTGAGGCAGCGAAGCGTACTGGATGCGGCTTACTTATCGATATTAATAACTTATATATCAGTAGTAAAAACACGGGTATTGATGCGCTTGATTATTTAAAGCAGATCCCTGCTGAGCTTGTTGGAGAAATTCATATTGCAGGGCACGATCCTGATCCAGCTCTTGGTCAGTCACTATTGATAGACAGCCATGGCGCACCAGTGGCAACGCCTGTTTGGGATTTGTTAGAACAAGCAATTGGGATATTTGGTCCGCGACCAGTACTTGTTGAGCGAGATGCGAATATTCCATCGTTTGAAGAGCTTATGATCGAGCGGGAAACTGCGCAAAGCTATTTGAATCAAAGTGAGCTACAAAGTCGCTTAAATATATCTCATAAAGAAGTGGTTCGCTGATGAGTACCAACCAATATATTGATGCTTTTACTCGCTATTTGCGAACTGGCGATCCAAGTGAAATGGAGCATTTTTGCGAAAATCCATCGCATATTAAAAGGTTAGCTGTGTATCGTAACGGGTTTTATAAAGGCTGTGTTGATGCATTAATAGCTAACTTTCCTATGTGTGAAAAAAAAGTAGGTAGTGAGAACTTTCGTAAAATGGCACGACTTTATGTTGACCGTTTTCCGCCAGAGCAGGGCACTTTGGTGGGGTACGGACTAAGCTTTCCTGGCTTTGTAGCCGATTTGATTAAAGATGGTGAGCTTGAAAATAAACATATTTTAGAAGTTACTGAAAATCAGCAAAGCACATCAAATTTATACATGAACTTTGTTGAGATTGCGCATTTAGATTACGCATGGTTAATGAGTTTGATGAGCGCTGATTCAGCTGAAATTTTAACTATAGAATATGTTACTCAACTAATGGAACAAGGTATTGAGCTTACTGAACTCAATGTAAAGCTCAATCCCAGCGTGCTGTTGCTTAGTGTGAGTGAAAGCGCTTTTTTGGAATGGATTTCGCTAAAAACAAATAATAATGATGGCGTTGTAACTAAATCCTCTGCTGAGGATTTTATTATGTTATGGCGTTTGCAAGGTGCGGTGCAAGCCCGCTCTCTTTCTATCGCAGAAGTTGCACTTATGCAGGCTCTACAAGGTACAGGTAGGTCTTTAGGAGATGCTTTTGATGCAGCAATAACGGTAGATGAAAACTTTGAGGTGAGTGATGCATTTACAGCATGCTTACAAAATGAATTATTAGAAATCCAAATCAATTAGTACACATTACAAGAGTAGGAATAAATATGGGCATGATAAAAAAAATACAACAACTGTACGTGCAGATGGGAGAACAGTTATCGCGGTTCTTAGAACCTATTGCACTGTTTTTTCTTCGTTTTATGGTGGCTAAAGTATTCCTCGACTCTGGATTGAGTAAATGGGATGGCTTTTTACAATTTAATGTTGATAAATACGACCTATTTAAATATGAATTTTTCTGTCCTGATCCTGTTAGAGAAGGTGCTTTGCAGCTTTGTAATCCTCAAACCTTAGATTATGTTGATGGCTCATTTCTTGTAAAAGTAATTGAAACGCTTGCTGTGGTTGCTGGTGTTGTTGAAGTGTTACTCCCAATATTACTGATTATCGGTTTGTTTTCTCGCTTTGCAGCGTTAGGCCTTATTGGTATGACACTGTTTATTCAGCTTGCAGTTTTTCCTACACTCGATCATTGGATTAATCCTGCATCGTGGTGGGCTGTTTCATTATTAGTGATTTTTGCTCGTGGACCTGGCTTTTTGTCTATTGATAAGTTACTTGGTTTAGACGCAAAACGTGCAGCAGCTAAATAAGCTTTTATATATTAAACGTTAAACGTAACCGGCACGCTAATATCACTTAGGTGCCGGTTATTATTTAGATTAAAGTTAAAAATACACTTATACAAATTAACTCAATAAATTGTGCTGATTTAATATAGCTAACCCCAACCCTGATATTTTCTAATAAAAATACCAAGCCATGCCTAATAGGATTTCCCAATGGAAATAGGATTACTCATTCTTCTTTTCTCAGTTAGTGCTTACGCTATGCTAGCTAAAAAGCTGTCCACAACCATTATTACCGCACCAATGGTATTTTTGGGTATTGGTTTTGCGGTTTCTCAACTTGGGTTTATTAGTATTGGAGACGCACATGAAACCGTATATTTAATAGCAGAAATATCGCTAGTTGTATTATTGTTTTTAGATGCTTCACAAATAAACCTACGAAGATTAAAAAGGCAAAATACGTGGCCTCTAAGAATGCTATTGATAGGTTTGCCGTTGAGTATTTTGATTGGTACAGGCTTTGCTTATTTATTCTTCCCACAGTGGCCTTGGGCAATGCTAGCCCTAGTTGCGGCAATTTTAGCACCTACTGATGCAGCTTTAGGTCAAGCGGTTGTTAGTAATGAGAGCGTACCTTTAAACGAGCGACAAAGTCTATCTGTTGAAAGTGGTTTAAATGACGGGCTAGCATTACCTGTCATATTATTTTTTGCCAGCATAGTTGCTATGGAAACCGGCTCTCAAGAAAATGAAATGTCATGGTTAGTGTTTGGATTTAGCCAAATATTTATAGGTATTTTGGTTGGCGCATTAATGGGATACTCGAGCGGACGTTTATTTTTATACTCTGAGTCAAAAAAAATATCGTCGACTATATATGAAGGGATTGGCGTTTTAGCACTTACCGGCACATCATATTTAATGGCTACTTTAATGGGTGGAAATGGATTTATATCAGCGTTTGTTGCAGGTTTAGCTTTTGGTAATAGTGTAAAAGGGCATTGCCGATTTATATACCAATTTACTGAAAGCGAAGGGCAAATGTTAATATGGTCTTCGTTTGTTATTATTGGGCTTGGTTTACTGCCTTCAGCTATTGAGCATTTAACCTTCCCCGTTGCTGGTTATATTCTGGTAAGTATTTTTATAGTGCGCCCTCTTGCTATTTACCTATCGTTAATTGGTACAAAAGCTAAAGTATTAACAAAAGTGTTTATGGGGTTTTTTGGACCTCGAGGTCTTGCCACAGCGCTTTTTGCACTTATTATTTCTAAAGATATTTTAGGCGAATACGGCCACTCAATACTTATAGTTGCGATTAATGCAGTGTGGATGAGCACGTTAATACACGGTATTGCAGCAGCACCTATGGCTAATTGGTATGGCGCTAAAATTAAAGTGCTAAAAATTAAATCAAGAGAGCTCGCTAGGTTAAAAAACAGAAAGTAGCAATTGAACCAAAATAGGAACTCAGCTATGGTTTGTGCACAAATAGAATGAATTTAACGCGGGTGTTTTTGTAAACTCGGTTATGGCACGGAGAGCTTAAGTGAATTTCCCAGAGCTAGAAACAGCACGTCTGATACTTACTAGCTTATCAGCAAGCGATAGTGAAGCACTTCTAAATATCTATTCAGATGCAGAAGTTGTTAAATTTTACGATATAGAGGCTTATAAGTCAGAAGCTCAATCAGCTAAATTAATTGATTTTTTCAATGCTCGCTTCACTGGGAATATTGGTATTCGATGGGCTATTCGTCTAAAGGCTACAGGTAAGTTAATTGGCACTTGCGGCTTTAATACATGGAACCAAAAGATGAAAAATGCCAGCATAGGGTACGAAATAGCTTCTGAGTATTGGGGGTGTGGGTTTGCCTCTGAAGCATTACATGAGGTTATTAATGCTGCATTCTCAAATCAACTTCTATTCGGTGAACTATACCGAATTCAAGGAGATACTATGATTGGTAATCTTGCCTCAGAGTCGGTCTTGAAAAAGCTAGGCTTCAAAGAAGAAGGTATTCGCCGTGCAAGTGGTTACTGGAAAAATGAGTTTCATGACTTGAGGTGCTATGGGTTATTAAAGCCTGAATTTAAACAATAATTACAAAGTATAGAAGTTACTCCTACCGCAGCTCTATTTTGGTAAATAATTAAATGGATTTTTATGACTATAAAAAAAACAACAACCAACTATGTATTACTCGCTGCTTTTCTAATATCACCTATTGTTAATGCAGCTAAAAACCAAGCATTACCAGTCACGCCAGAGCAGTGGCGCAGCATAACAGATCGCGATATTAACGCGGCTTATAGTATTACCGCACATAATCACCCTGGTATGTTTGATGTTAATAACCCAACTTTCCCTGATTTATTAAATCAAGCAAAAGCGGAGGCACTTACATTGTCGGCTCAAGCGAGTGGGCCGCAGGCGCATGTAGCGGCAATTGCGCGCTTTAGCACTATTTTACAAGATGGTCACGCTGGTGCGTTTTCAAGTGTAGATAGACCCGCGCGCCGCTGGCCGGGCTTTAGAACTGTATGGCGAGGTGATGCGCTAAAAGTGTATTACAGCGAAACCAGCAATATTAGTAAAGGCGACGTTGTAAGCCAATGTGATGGGCAAAGTACCGATACCTTAATGCGTGAGAGAATATTTAAGTTTCATGGTGAAGTTGCACAACCTGGGCATTGGTGGCAGCAAGGTTGGCGGTTACTAATTGACGAGGGTAATCCATTTTTAACCCCTCTAAAAAAATGTGAATTTGTTAAAGCCAATGGCGATACCTATACACACGTATTAAATTGGTCAGTAAGGCCTAAGTCAGCAAGCAGGCATTTAGAAAATGCTTATAACGGTGATGAACTCCCCATTGATTTAACGTGGCCTGAAAAAAACATTGCTTGGATTGCTATGCCTAGCTTTTCATCAACCGATAAACAAACTGCTGCTTACAATAAAGTGTTTGAAAAAATAAAACAGCAGCGTAGCAAGTTACTTACTGCAAAAGCCGTGGTATTAGATTTGCGTCATAACCAAGGTGGCTCATCTTATTGGAGCTCACAAATAGCCAAAGAATTATGGGGTGAAAAGGTAGTAGAACAAAAAGCAAATGATAAATCTCAAAACACGCAAGTGTGGTGGAGAGCATCAAAAGATAATACCGACCATGTAGTGTCTTTATTAGAGATTGTAAAAGATCAGCCTGAATTATTGAAAATAGTTAAAACCGTAGCAGCTGGTATGGCTTTATCACTTAAAAATGATGCCCCATTTTATGTAGAACAAGAAACTAATACGCTAAATAATATGCCACAAAATCCTTTAACTACTGACTTTAAAACCAAAGTGTTTGTTATAGTGCCGCCGCAGTGCGCCAGTGCTTGTTTAGATGCGCTTGATAAGTTTAAGCTTTTTGAAAATACAACGTTATTCGGTGCGCCAAGCAGTGCTGATTCTATGTATATGGAAGTACGCTTAGCTGATTTACCTTCAGGGTTGGGGAAAGTGATTGTACCTAACAAAGTATACGTAAACAGAGCGCGAGGGGCAGGGTCTTACTACAAGCCAAATATTGCATATAACGGCATTGACTGGACAACTAATGTGTTGCTTGAGCAGATTAAAAATCTGTAACTTGTATTAGTAACTCAAGCGAGCAACTAGGTTATTACTTTGTAAATACACTCAATTGTTCTTCAAGCCAAAGCATAAATGCACTTACTCGTTTAGGTAAGTGACGCCTATTCGGGTATAAAATATTGATTGGTAGGTCGGGCATAGCGTATTGAGGCAAAACTTGGACAAGTTCGGCAGATTCCAAATGTTTACTAATACCATGAATAGGGGTTTGAATAAGCCCAAAGCCATTTAGTGCGGCGCTTAAATATGCCTCTGAGGAGTTAACAGTAAGCTGGCTTTTCATCGTCATTGATTGCAATTGATTATTGCTATCTAAATATTCGAAACCCGGATCAGGGATACCAAGTGTTTGACTGTAGCGAACAATGTAATGATTTTTTAAATCTTTTAGAGTTTTAGGTAAACCATGATTTTTTACATAATAACGGCTTACGCAATTTAAAACTTTAAAGCTTCCTAATCGCCGAGCAATTAACGATGAGTCGGTAAGTTCGCCCACTCTTACTACGCAATCAAATCCTTCTTTAATGACATCTACTCGTCTATCGGAGCTGCCAAGTTCTATTTCAAGATTTGGGTGCATTTTTAAAAACGAACTTAAGTTTGGAATTATGGTATCTCGACTAACAGCTTGTGGCATATCTACACGTATTCTGCCTGTTAAACCTTTATCCTCAGTTACAAATAAATTTTTTAAATCGTCAGCGTCACTGATAATTCCCAGTGCACGTTGATAAAATAGCTCACCGTCTGAAGTCATATTTACAGTGCGTGTAGTACGGTGTAATAAACGCGTATTTAATGTACTTTCGAGCATGGTTACTGCTTGCGATACACTTGACTTAGGAAGATTTAAGCTTGTTGCTGCTTTAGAAAAACTACTGAGTTGCGCTACTTTAATAAAAATACGTATTGCGTTTAGGTCTTTCATAATACCGTTTATTGTTCGTTTATTTTGAACAGTGTAACTCTTTTCAGCCTGTTTATCTTTGTTGCTTGAAAAAATATACTGGCTTGGAAGTTATTTAATTCCCCGCTTTTATTTTCAACAGGATATAACAATGAACAAACGAATTGCAGTGATCACCGGTGGTAATCGTGGGCTTGGTAAAAGCACGGTGCTTTGCCTTGCAAAGCAAAGTATCGATTGCATTTTTACTTACCGTAGTCATGAAAAAGAAGCAAAAGAGGTTGTAAAGCAAGTACAGGATCTAGGCTCTAAAGCGGTTGCATTGCAATTAGATGTAAGTGATATGCTCGGCTTTGAGGATTTTGCACAGCAACTACAAAATGTCCTGCAGACTCATTGGCAACAAAGTGAGTTTGATTACTTAATTAATAATGCAGGGGTGGGGCTTACTAGCAGTTTTGCAGACACAAGTGAATCAACTTTTGATACGTTAGTAAATATTAACTTAAGGGGAGTATTTTTTGTTACCCAAACGTTGTTACCCTTTATAAAAAACGGTGGTCGTATTATTAATTTATCAAGTGGTTTAACGCGTTTTTCATTACCCGGTCATATTACTTATGCAATGACCAAAGGTGCAATAGAAGTAATGACAAGGTATTTAGCTCAAGAACTTGCACCTAAAAATATTGCGGTAAATGTTGTAGCCCCTGGTGCAATTGAAACCGACTTTGGTAATGGCGTCGTTCGTGATAACGATGAAGTAAATGCGTTTATTACATCACAAACGGCAATGGGCAGAGTTGGTGTAACAGACGATATAGGGCCTATGATTGCTAACTTATTAGCGGACGAAAACCGTTGGATGACAGGCCAACGACTTGAGGTATCGGGCGGTATGTATATGTAATCATACCAACCGGCATGAATCTTTGAGCAATTTAGTGAATTAAATTGCACTATAACGTCGCTGAAATTTTTATTTAGAACAACTAGGTACAAAAATTTTTGTCTAGTTCTAGCGTAATTTTCTTAACGTTAAATAGATCCTATATAAACAGATTGGTACCATTTATTAAAAAATTATAACTTTAGACAATAAAAAACCGCTCAGTGAGCGGTTTTTTGCATTTTTTACTAAAGGAAATTTAGTTAGAACGTGTAACGGGCACCAATTGAGTAACGTGGACCGTATTGATTAGCAAATAAGAATTGCTCTTCGTAACGTCCGTAACCCTCTTCGGTGGCATTATTTAAGTTTATGCCATCAAAAAATACCGTTACGTTTTCGTTTACATCGTAGTTAACGCTCATATCCCATTGGCCATACGCTTTAGCATATTGCGGAGGCGCATCAGCTGAACCTTGCGCTTGGCCAACACCAATTAGGTACGAGTCGCGCCATGCATAAGTAATTTTAACTGATAGGCCGTCTTTTTCGTAAAAGCCTTGGAAGTTAGCTGAGTCACTTAAGCCTGTAAGCGGTGCTTGTTGATCAAGGCTTTCGCTATCAAATTCAACGTCGCCATCTACAAATGTTGCGTTAACACCAACACCAAAACCGCTTTCACCAATTAAGTGCTGTACTGCAACTTCAAAACCATCTACCGATTTACTGTCGGTGTTTTGCGGTTGGCTAATATTCCATGTAATTAGCGGATCGTCGCTGTTTGGTTCAATAACGCCATTTGCATTGCCGTAACCGCTGGCAATCATTTGTGCAAAAATAGCGTCGGTTGTTGCTTGTTCACCACGTGATTCAATATCGCTTACGGCTTGTAAGTAACGAGGGCCGTTTAAAATATCGTGCAAGCCATCAATAGTGGTTTGCGTAATGGTGGTTTGAATAAAGTTATCAACGTCTTTTTTAAAGTAACCAACAGATGCGTAGCTGCCTTCTGCGTAGTAATACTCAAGTGATAAATCAAGGTTTGTTGATTCAAATGGCAATAAGTTTGTATTACCTTGGCTACCTGTACGAGAACCCGGTTTTGGGCTGCCTGTTAAACTACGGCCACCGGCTAAATTACCTAGTGGTGCACGCGACATTGTTTTACCCCAAGATACGCGGGCTACTACGTCTTCAGTTAAATCAACACTTACGTCGATTGAAGGCAGTAAAACATCGTAATCACCTTGTTGCTCTAAGAAGTTATCATCGCCGCCAGCAGCGTATTGCATGATCCACTCTGAAGCGCTGATCCAGTTAACTTGATCTTCAACGCGTTGACGTACAGTACTGGTTACGTCTGTTTGCTCATAGCGTAGGCCTGCATTTACTTTTACGTAGTAGTTACTTACGTCAAACTCCCAGCTTGATTGAACATAAAAGCTATTAGTGATTTCTTCTACGTAGCTCTCGCTATCTATTCCGTCTGCGTATGCATTAGCGGCATATGCATCGCCACCTGTTACATCTGCCGTTAAATAAGCAATTTGGCGTGCAACAGCTTCGTCAAAGTCATAGGTATAGTAGTAACCAGGTTGTAAGTCACTGCCGCCGCCATCAAACTGATCTAAAAGGCCTGATGTATCATTACGGGTAAACATGCCGTCTGGGAATATTTCTGTATATGATGGGTTAAAACCTGGGCCACCTACTAAACCACTCCACGCGGTGTAACCACCTGTGTTTTGTTCTGTACGTGATGCGCCAAATTTAACTTTAACTAAACCAATGTCATAACTTTCGTTATACCATGTTGTGTGTAGCTGTAATTGTTCAATGTTTGATTCACCCGGTGAGTGAGTAAACTGACTAAAGTTTGAATCAATTTCGCCAGGTGTTAATTCACTTGTGCCATTTAACCAATTAACTTGTGCAGTGGGTACTTCGCCCGTGCGGTAATCATAAATTTTATTAGCTAGCTGATCAGAACCTAAAATTACTTGGCCTGCACTTCCCAGCCCGTTGTCGGCGCCGTTATCGGTTTCGTTTTTAGAGTCGTGGTAATCAAGCTCTACGTGCCACGTGTCGCTAATTTCCCAATCTAGGTTTAAACCAAGAGAGCGGGCTTTTACTTCTGTAGTGCCTTTATTAGCTGTGAATGACGCGTCATTACCGCTAATGTCTGCATATACTGCAGTACCATTTTCATCTAGTTCGTAGCCATTTATATTGCTACCAAAGTCGTTCCAAATACCCCAACCAATGCTTTGAGAGCCAGTTACAGCTTTACTTGCTGTGTAATCAAGTGTTGCTACAAAGCCATCGACCGGTGCGTATTGAAAAGTAACTTGCCCATTTGTACGTTCACGCTCTACATCTTCAATAGAGTAGTTCATGTCTTTAGGGAAGTAGTAGTTACCTGCAGAATCTGTGCGGTTATCAACTACGTTGCTGCTATCTAATTCAGGTAAATCTACGTTTGCCTGCCAGCCTTGAATATTGGCACTTTGTTTTTGAAAGTCACGCTCTTGGCGCGAAAATGAAAAACCGAAACCAAAAGTGTCATCTACAAAGGTATTGCTGTAAACAGTAGAAAACTCTGGTGTTACGTCATCGCCAGCTTCGTTCGACGAGTCGTGGTTTGCTTTAACAGTTGCCGAAAAATTTTGACCTGGCTTTTGAAAAGGTCGCGCAGTAGAAATATTAACCGTTGCACCTAAGCCACCGCTTGGCACGTCTGCACGAGCTGTTTTAAACACTTCAAGCGCACTTACGCCTTCAGAGGCAACGTTTTCAAGGTTATACGAGCGTGTATAACCTGTGCCCGGCATTTGGCGGCCATTTAAGGTAATCAAGTTAAACTCAGGGCCAAAACCACGTACTGTAATTTGGCTACCTTCACCGTTAGCGCGGCTTACCGATACACCGGTAATACGCTGTAATGATTCTGCTAAGTTTGTATCTGGGAATTTACCCATTTCTTCAGACGAGATAGCATCTACAATACCCGAAGAGTCACGTTTCATATCCATAGAACGAATAAGTGAACCACGAATACCTTTTACTTCAATAATTTCTACATCAGGCTTTGCTGATATGTCTGCTTCTGCAGCGATAGCTGTGTTTAATGTGCTCGCAGCAATGATGAGAGACACAGAAGCCGCAAGTTGGCTCTTTTTAAAATTGAATGTGTTCATAATAGCTCTGCTTTATAAAATGTTGTTGTGTAGCAATAGGCGCTAAGCGCCCATTGGTGTGTGTTTTATGGATTTGCAATAATCACGTTATCTATACGGTAAAGCGCGCCATCGCCCATGTCCCAGCTAGGAAAAACCATAATTACGTTTAATGCGCTAATGTCTAAGCCTGCATCAAACAATTGCTGAAGAGGGAAGGTGTATGTTTGCCATTCGCCCGTTACAGGTGCTTGGCCCTCAACACTGCTTGATAAAGCAAGCTCTACTGCGCTTGATGTACCAATTGATTCAATTTTAAATAGCCACTGAGCATCAATATTTGAAGGCGCAGAGACTAGTTTCATATCAAATTGAACTACACCATTGTCAAGTATTGCAGAGGCATCAAACGATACGTCTTCATCAGCTATAAAGCCCATTACTGTAGCAGTAGAACCAATGCTAAATTGCGCTACTGTGCCATGCGCGTCATCATCGGTTTCTGTTGTTGGTGTAGAGCCACCACAACAATCCCAAATACTCCATTGCTCGGCCGCCGCATCTTTAAATACAGTAAGCTCACCCGTTGCAGCTGGCGCTGCATTTGGATTATAAATTTTAACGTTATCTACACGGTAAACAGAGCCTTCACCTGCACCCCATGCTGGGAAAATCATTAATACATCTATAGTACTTACATCTAAGCCAGCAGCTGCAAGATCAGAGAGTTTAAATGTATATGTTTGCCACTCGCCAGTAACTGGTGCTTCGCCTTCAACACTTGCCGTTAATTCAAGCTCTACTGCAGAGTCACCTTCATTTGACTCAACTTTAAACAACCACGGTGTAGCTGGATCGCTAGGCGCTGAGGTTACTTTTAAATCAAATTGAATAACACCTTCATCTAAAATGCTACTAGCATCAAACGATTCGCCTGCGCCACCTGACGATGTGCGGCTATTAAAGCCCATTACAGTAGGCTCTGCACCAATGCTAAATTCTGCGGTTAGACCATGTTCTTCATCATCCATGGCTTCAACTGGGGTTGAGCCACCACAACAATCCCACATTGGCCATGCTAGATTTTGCTCATTTTCAAAAATAGTAAGCTCAGGTGATACGCCTAAGTTATCTTGAGTAATCTCAACATCGTCAATTAAATAAACAGCGCCTTCACCTGCGCCCCATGCTGGAAACACCATGATCACATCAATTGCGCTAATATCTAAATCTGCAGCATCTAAATCTTTTAGTAAAAATGTATAAGTTTGCCATTGGCCAACAACAGGGCTTACGCCTTCAAGACTATCTGTAATTGGCATTTCTACTGCGCTAGAACCTTCATTACTTTCAAGTTTTACAAGCCAAGCTGCATCAGCTGTGCCTGGTGCACTTGTTACTTTCATTTTAAAGCGAACGTAACCTTCATCCAGCATTGGAGATGCATCAAATGGGCTAGCTTTTCCTGCTTCGTCAGTAATAAAAATTTCACGGCTAATAAAGCCCATTACTGTGGGTTCTGCACCTACTACAAATTCAACTACATCACCTTGGGTTTCATCTGCAACAATAGCGGGAGTAGAACCACCACAACAATCCCATGCAGGCCAGTTTGGATTAAATGACTCACCAAAAATAGTTAATGGTGTTGCAATGCCTGTCGAAGGTGGGCTAGGAATTGGTGCATCGCCTTCAAGCAAAGCATCATCTAGGCTATTGTAACCAGGGCGAATAGTTTCACAGCCTTTACCTGTTTCAGGGTTTGATGCACATTGATAAACACGTACGTAATCAATAGCAAAGGTTTGGCCATTTTCAAATGCGCTAGCATCTACACCTAAATCATTTACGTTTTCAGGCCAGTCACCACCTACTGCTAGGTTTAGCAATAAGTGAAAGTCTTTATCAAATGGTGCGCTATCCCAGTGAGTTTCAAGCTCGCCAGAACCTTGTTCAAAATATTCTGCAAACCAGCCACGATGTTTTAGACCTACAGCCTCGCCACTTGCATTAGTACGAACTTCAGATTGACGCTGAGTTGCATAAAGGTAACCGTCTACGTACCAGCGAATTTCACCTTCTTGCCATTCAACAGCATACGTGTGGAAGTCATCTGCTGGATTAGTATCTTCAGGGAATTTAAATTCTTGCCCTGTATAGCTGTTATCTGGCCACGCGCGTCCGTAATGAAGGGTGCCGTGGATACTAGACTCTATACCGCCGTCTTCATCTGGTGTTTTAAGGTTTACTGATTCTAAAACATCAATTTCGCCAGAACGAGGCCAAGTGCCGTAAACTTCATCAGTTGGTAGCATCCAAAATGCTGGCCAGCTACCTTGTCCTGATGGAAGTTTGGCGCGCACTTCAAAACGGCCATACGTAAAGTCGGCGTTATAACGCGTATTTAAGCGTGCTGAAGTGTAAGGTTTTTCTGCACCTTCCTCAGCGGGTAGGGCAACAATGTTTAACACACCGTCTGCAATAAATGCATTTTGCTCGCTGTCGGTGTAACACTGTTTCTCGTTGTTACCACCGCCATCGCAGTTTAATTCATAGTTCCATTTGTTTGTATCAATGGCTGAGCCTTCAAACTCGTCGCTCCAAACCATTTGCCAATCTGAAACTGGCTCAGAGGCATCTACATTTTCAAAATTTGATTTAGTGGCAGAGTCGCCACCACAGCCAGCTAACGTAACTAAAGAGATAGCGGCAAGTAAACGTGTAATGTGCGTTGTTTCAATGTTCATAACTGAACCCCGGTTTCAACAGATTATTGTCAGATTAATTGTTTTTTGAGCTTTGTTTTTTCATGCTGTAAGCGCTTACATTTTGATATGTGTTTTGTAAGCGCTTACAAATGATATTGTGGAGTACGCAAATGGTCAACATATTTGTTTATTTTATTTACAATTAGTTTACGGTAAGACCAGTTTACCAATTTTAGATTGTATATAAATTGCAGTTTATACAATTAGTTATGTTGTTTGTGTTTTTTGATGGGAGCGTGAGCGGAATATTTTTTACGTCAAAAAAGTAGGAAAGGACTTAACAATTAAAAGGTTAGTTACAGGTATATTTATAGTATTTAAGGAGTATTTTGTTTATACCAATCTACATAAAAGCAATTTTAAGTGGATTGGTATTGTCTGAGATAAAATATGCTGGTTTTTACTTGTTTTTAAAAGGCATTGTAAGTAACCCCAAAAGCGACGCATTTTGCTTTTGGCTTGGGTATTCTTTTAAGCCAATATTTATATCTGCGTCGGTTTTTTTAGCTTTACCTTTGTAACTACCAAATAATTTATCCCACCAAATTACACTAAAACCATAATTTGAGTTAGTTTCGCTAACCACTTGGCTATGATGAATTCGATGCAATATTTGCGTCATTAAAATTAAACGCAGTGGTTTTTCAATGGCATTAGGTAGGCGTATATTTGCATGATTAAATAGTGCTAAACCATTAAGTGCTATTTCAAAAATAAGTACTGCAATGGCAGGTACGCCAAGGGCAGTTACTGCAGTGAATTTTATAAGTATGCTAAGTACAATTTCGATAGGGTGAAAGCGCAGCCCTGTACTTGTGTCTACGTGTGCATCGGCGTGATGTACACGGTGCAAGCGCCATAAAATAGGCACGTTATGAAATAACCTATGTTGCCAATAAATTAATATATCGAGTAAAAGTATGCTCAATATAATAATTAAACTGCTTGGTAGAGCTATTTGATTAAATAAGCCTATGCCGTGCTCTTGATTGTAAAGTGCTACGGCGGTTAGCCCAATGGGAGCCACTAAGCGCGCAACAACTGATGAAGCGAACACTAACCCAAAGTTAGCAAACCAACGTGTACTGCTTTTTATTGGTGATTTGCGCGCTGGTTTTTGCGCTTCAAGCAGCATCATTATAACTAAAATGCTAAAAAAGAAGCCTAAGCGCCACCATACTTCATTAGTCATCTATTACCTCAGAATTTGAACTGCTAGGCACGTTTTCAGCTGCTTTGTTAGCATCGGCTTCTTGTTGTTTAAGTGTGTGATAACCGCCATGTATACGGGTAAAAATAGTTATGCCACACGCAATAGCAAAAATGCTCGCCATAACCGCAAAATGCTGCGGCCAAATACAAAATGCAATAAATAGCGCTATTGTTTCAGTGCCTTCGGTTAAGCCGTTTAAGTAGTAAAAGCTTTTATATTTAAATTGCGGTTTTTCGAGTTTAAATTTTTCGGCGGCAATCGCAAAAGCTAAAAAGCTTGAACCCGTACCAATAAAAGTAGCAAGTAATAACGATCCCGCTATCGCGTTTTGCTCAGGGTTTGCCAAAATAAAGCCAAGGGGAATAGCCGCGTAAAATAAAAAGTCGAGTGTGATATCTAAAAAGCCACCTGCGCTTGAACTTTGGTTTGCATAGCGTGCTAATGCGCCATCAAGTCCATCTAAAATTCGATTTAAAGTAATGGCAACTAATGCGCCGTACCACATTTCAAACGCCAGTAATGGCACGGCCAATAAGCCAACTAAAAAGCCAACCACGGTGAGCTGATCGGCGGTCATGCCGCGTTTATGCATAAGCATAACCACAGGTGTTAACAGTGGCTTAATTACAGGGGTGATAAATTTGTCTAGCATGTTTGTTGCCTTATGCGTTTAAAACTATTCATTAAAGTCATGTATTAAAGTGCGCTACTTAAAGTAATGAGTTTGCCATTTGCAGCGTCGGCATCGCTATGATCATGAGTAACCATAATTGCAGGTAGCTTATGATCGCGTATTTGGCTAAACACGAGTTCGCGTGTATCAACACGCAGTTGGGTGTCGAGTTTGCTAAAGGGTTCGTCAAGTAAAATGGCTTTAGGTTCGCTCAGCAGCATACGTAATAATGCAACACGGGCTTGTTGCCCACCTGAGAGGTTGTCGGGGTGACGATTACCCATATCTTTAAGGCCGACTTTCTCAAGTGCGTGTTCTATTTTTTCAAGGCGTTGTTTTTTATTGCCTTTGGGCATTGCAAAGGCAATGTTACCAGCAACAGTTAAATGCGAAAACAATAAAGCGTCTTGATAAAGCACTCCAATATGGCGCAAGTGTGGAGGGGTGTTATCGATATTTTGACCATTAAGCCACACCTCTCCATTGGCCTTAAAGCTACTTGGTAAAGTACCCGTAAGCCAATTTAATAAGCTTGATTTACCACTGCCTGATGGGCCCATAATAGTCAGAATTTCACCGCCATTAACTTGCTCGTTTAAGCTAAGTAACAGTTCATTTTGGCGATAAAGCTGACAATTTTTAATCTGTAACGATGACTGCATTAAAAAACCTTAACCCTGATAGTGTTAAACATGGGTGCTTTACATATGTGCACGTTTAAACACGTGCACTTTTGAAAAAATATTTAGGTAAACCCCATGCCAGTATAAATCCAATAAGCGGTAACACCATTTGCATAATAGCGTACACGGCACTGGTGCGTCTGCTTGCGCCATTGGCAAGCGTAACGGCTTCGGTTGTTATTGTGGCTATACGCCCGCCGCCAGCTAAAAGCGTGGGGAGGTATTGTCCAAAACTAATAGCTAAGCCCAGTGCGGCTGCAATTAAAATAGGGGCAAACAACTGAGGTAGTTTTACTTTAAAAAACACCTTACATGGCGCTGCGCCTAAGCTTGCTGCAACATGAGCAAAACGAGGGTCTAAACGTCTATAGCTGCTCGCAAGTGACAAAAACACATAAGGCAACACAAATAGTAAATGCGTAAGTACTACATTAAAAAATGCGGCTTGGTTATTTACCAATTGTTGTATCCATACTAGCCCAAATAAAAAGGCAATACTGGGCACTAATAACGGTAAGTAAATAATTAAACTGGTAAAACGAGAAATAGGTTTGTCACTCAACTGCTCTGATTCTAAACACAATAAAGTAAGAATAATGGCAAATAGCGTGGTTACTAAACCGATTGCTAGCGTATTAAAAAGCGGGCTGCCCATTTGCATTAGTGCACTTTTAAAATGCAGTAGTGTAAATTGTTCAGGCATTGCCTCTGGAAAGCGCCAAAAACCTGCAACCGACCACATAACTAAACCAATAAGCGACAATAGTATAAAGCTAATTACTAATGCGGTGAGTACGACCGTTATTTTTTGCCAATAAAATCCGCCGTATTCACGCACCCCATTAGTGAGCGAGTCGCTAAATAATACTTTTATGGCTTTTTCTCCGGCAAGCCAAAGGGCTAACAACCCGCCTGTAACAGCCAGTTGTAATAAAGCACCTGCTGAGGCTTTAATACGCAGGTTTAAATCAACATCGTTAAACCAATGCATTATTGCAACGGCCAACGTGGGTGGTGTATTTGGGCCTAAAATGAGTGGCATTTCTACACTGGCACTTGCATAGGCAAGCACGGCTAAAAGGGGTAAACGCAGCAGCGGATAAAGACTTGGCAGTATTACTTTAAAAAAGGCCGTCATTGGGCAATAACCCAAGTTAAGCGCAACCTTATGTTGTTGGCGTAATTTTTTGCCAAGCTCAGGTTGAGCAAGTACGCCCAGTGCCATTAATAATAAAAAGGGAAGCTCTTTGAGTGTTAAGCCTAAAATAATACTAATACCGAACGAATCATGCGGAAACATGCCGTTTGGCGCAAGTTCCCAGCCGCTTAACCAAGGCGACGCTAAGCGTGAAATCATACCTGAAGGGGCAATTAAAAACCCCACCGCAATAGCGGCGGCGGCATGAGGTATAACTAATATAGGGCTCAATAAACGCTGAATTCGGTTAAGCCACGGGCTGTTAAAAAACGCAGCTAAAATCATTAAGGTAATGATAAATGCAAGCAAAGTACTTATTAAGCCTGTTGCAACGCTTAAGGTAACCATTTGGGTAAGGCCAGGTGTTTGCCAAAGGGCATTAAAACCTTGCAAGCTAAACGTTGTTTGCTCAAGTACGGGCGCATAACCAAAGGCAGGCAGCAATACGCTAATTAAGCCACCAAGTACGGGTAATATAAGTAAAGCGAGTAAAAATCGCGGGCTAAATTTTACAATGCGCGTAAACATATCGGTGCTGCACTGCGTTGTTGCTTTGGTATTTACTGGTACACTTTTTGAAATAACGCTCATTGGCTTACTCCATAACGGGTTTGCCAACCTTGCATAATGGCGTTTACCCAGCTTGGATGAGGTTCGCTCAATGTGCGTTTAATACTGTTTAAAGGCAGTGCACTTGGATGCGGTTTAGCTGTTTTAAATAAGGCTTGCTGATCAGGCGTTAACGTTGATTGAATAAGTACGCTTTTATCGCCCCATATATACGCTTTTTGTTTTTCAGCTTGTGCCTCAGGGCTCATTAAAAAATTAGCCACTAATTGCGCACTTTGCTGGTGGCTTGCATTGTAAGGGATTGCCACAAAATGGGTATTACTCAAACTGCCATCACTCATTGCGTAACTGCGAATGCTGTTTGGTAAATCATAGCGTTTTACAGCTGCCGGTACTTCTGGTGCTGAAAAAGTAAAGGCTAAACTCAACTCTGTATCGTCTACTAAGCGGCGCATTTGAGCACCACTTTGCATAAAATGAGTGCCACCACGCCAAAGAGTTGGGTGTAATTTATCTAAAAAGTCCCACAGTGGGTTTAACACTTGCGCTGTATTTTTAGTTGTAGCTGGTTGGTTTAGCTGCGCTTTAATATTTTCGCTGCTTTGCTGATGCAGTAAAACTAAGGCGTATTTTAAAAAGCTCATACCTAAAAAGTCAGGCGGCTTTGGGTAACTAAAGCGACCAGGGTTTTGCGCGCTCCAGTTTAATAATTCGTTTAATGTCGTAGGCAATTTATTGTTTGCCTTACCATTTATTGCAATGCTGTCGTAATAAAATGTAAGTGACGCTTGCCCCCATGGAGCCTCCATACCATTGGTAGGTAAACCAAAGTCAAAGGTTACAGCAGGGTTGTTAGCCGGATCGGTTAATGCAAAGTAGGGGAGTTTATTAGCCCATTCTTTTAAAAGCAGAGAGTGCTCACTCATGGTGGCAAAGTTAGCCCCGTTGATCCACATTAAATCTACGCTGCCTTGGTTGTTATTGTTTGCTGATTTTTCGGCAAGTACACGGCTTACTGCTTCGCTGGTATCGCTTAATTTTACATGCACTAGGTTAATGTTGTACTTAGTTTTAACTTGCTGCGCTGCCCATTGAATATAGGCATTTATTTGCGCGTCGCCGCCCCATGCATAAAAGTATACATCTTGATTGCGACCAAGTGTTTGAACTTGTTGCCAGCGAGATCCCTGTTGTGTGTTAATTACTAAATTACTTTTACTATTTGAGTTAATAGCGGGATTAGCAAACGCAGTGCTCGAAAAAACAGCTAAATTTACGATTGCAAAAACGCAAAACGCGACACAGCAAAAGCTGTATCGCGTCAGTGTTTGCCAAAACTTAATGGCGAACATTTAAATCCCAGTTGTAGTCTAAAAATTTAACTTTCATGTCATCATTCTTAAGTGCTTTTTGCTGAGCGGGTATCAGTTTAAGGGCATCAGGATACTGCAAGAAAAACTGCTGTAGCGTGTTTGCACCTCTAAAGCCTTTTTCAAAGTCATCGCCGTACCACTTAAATATTGAAGACACGCTTAGCGTATTTTCTTGAGCCATATTACGTGTCATATCTGATAAAAAGCGCACTGTTTGCTCTTGCAATTGGCTTTCTAAATCAGTGGCTGTATACGCTTCTTCTCGAAGCGCTGGACAACCAATACTCGCGCAATTTACCGCAAAGTGAATGCGAGGGTCGTTGTATTTACCGCTGCCACGTATTAAACCATGCTCAATATCATCAAGGCTGCGAGTTTTGCCAAGTAATGGCACAAACTCTTTACTCCATGGTGAGCTAAAAAAGCTCCCTAAGTCTTTAATTGATTTAAGATCTGGGTACTTTGTCAATATAAGTTCAACAGTCCACGCATTATAAGCATTGATTAAAAAAGCGAGTTGCTTAGGCTTTTCCCATGCGTCAAATTCGCTTTGCGTTACAGCCGTTAACGAATCTAAATACGTTTTTAGCTGTGCATGCTCGCGTTTTATGGCAGCGTAATCAACCTCAGTACTATGATTATGGTTAATAGCGACAACATGCTTATTTAACAATGCATTCCAGCTATCGTGCATGTTTTGGGCTTGGGCCGAAAATGACGTTGTAAACGATGTTACAACTAAAGCCGAACCAAGTAGTAATGCTTTTAGAGGTGTTTTAAACATAATTAACCTCGACGCCAAGTATGGTATTTTTCAAGCAAGTTAAGCACTTTTTCAGGTGCATGAGCGCGTTTCCACTCGCCTGCTGCGTACTTATTACCTTCAGCCCAAGTAGGATAGCTGTGTATAGTACCGAGTATTTTATTAAGGCCTAAGCCGTGTTTCATTGCCAGTACAAACTCAGCAATCAAATCGCCAGCGTGTTCAGACACCACAGTAACACCGAGTATTTTGTCTTTGCCTTTTGGTGTAATCACTTTAATAAAGCCTTTTGTAGCGCTGTCGGTAATTGCGCGGTCTAGCTCTTCAAATTCAAAGCGAGTAATTTCGTAATCTATGCCTTTGTCTTTTGCGTCTTGCTCGTTTAAGCCAACACGTGCAACTTCTGGGTCAATAAACGTAGTCCACGGAATAACACGGTAATCTACTTTAAACTTTTTAAGGTTACCAAATAAGCCATTTACCGCTGCGTACCAACCCTGGTGGGCTGCCACATGTGTAAACTGGTATGGACCTACAATATCGCCTGCTGCAAAAATATTTGGGTATAGCGTTTCCAAGTATTCGTTAGTTACAACAGTACGGTTTGTTTCTATGCCCAGCTCTTCAAGGCCATAACCTTTAAGGCGCGCACTTCTACCAACGGCACATAATAGCTCGTCATATTCAATATCTATTTCTTTGTCGTCATGCTTAACAACAATATATTTTTTACCATCGCGCGTTTCACAGCGAAGTGCTTGGTGCGATGTTAAAATATTAACGCCACTTTCGGTTAACGCTTCGTGAGCAAAAGTAGACACTTCAAGGTCTTCTTTGATCATGATGCGTTCGCTCATTTCAATTTGTGTAACACTTGAACCTAAACGTGCAAAGCTTTGTGCTAATTCGCTACCAATTGGACCGCCACCTAGTACTACAAGTTTTTTAGGTGCCTCATCCAGCTCTGCAAATTTATTCCACAATGTATCGCTTGTTACATAGCCTGTTTCTTCAATACCAGGTAGTGGCGGTACAAATGGGCGTGCGCCAGTTGCAATCACAATAGTACGAGCGGTGAGTGTTTGCGTGCCACCGTCGTTAAGTTTAATTTCTACAGTCCACGGGTCGATTAATTTACCGTAACCTTTTACAACATCTACGCCTAAGTCGGTGTAGCGCTCAACACTGTCGTGTGGTGCTACATCTGCAATTACTTTGTGTACACGTGCCATTACTTTTTTGAACGAAAACTGCGGTGTTGCGTTTTCTAGGCCGTAGTTTTCACCGTGGCGAATTTGCTCTGCAATTTTAGCGCTTTTTATAACTGCTTTACTTGGAACACAACCGTAGTTTAAACAGTCGCCGCCCATTTCGCCCGCTTCAATAAGGGTTACTTTTGCTTTAACAGCAGCAGCAATATAACTTGTTACCAAACCACCTGCGCCTGCACCAATAACAATCATGTTACGGTCGAATTTTTTAGGCTTAGTGTAGTTTTTGTATACGCGACGTTTTTTAAACACGTTTAAGATTCCTTTAGCAATGAATGGGAAAATGCCCAATAAAGCGAATGATAAGATTAAGTTGAATGATAAAATCCCAGATAAGCTCTCTATTTGCGCCAGTTGCGTACCTGCGTTAACAAATACAAATGTACCGGCGAGCATACCTGCTTGGCTTACCCAGTAATAAGTCCATGACTTTATTGAAGTAACACCCATTAATAGGTTTATTAAAAAGAACGGAAACACCGGCACTAAACGAAGAGTAAATAAGTAAAATCCACCTTCTTTTTCAACGCCTGCATCAATTGCAGCTAAGCGCTCAGGAAAGCGTTGTTTAATAGTGTCGCGTAGTAAGTAACGCGATACTAAAAAGGCAAGTGTTGCGCCAATAGTTGATGCAAAAGATGCAACCAATAAGCCTTCAACTAAACCAAACAATGCACCTGCTGCAAGTGTTAAAATAGCTGCGCCCGGTAACGAGAGAGCTGTTACAACTACATACAATAAAAAGAATCCACCAATAACTAATAGCGGTGACTGCTCTTTGTATTGGTTAAACTGATCCATCGACCCTTTTAAGCCATCAAGCGTAAGTAGTTGGTGTAAGTCAAAATGAAAGAACAGGCCGACGGCGGCCGCTGCAATCAATAATAAAAATATTTTTTTAATCATGTTCTCTCTCAAACCGCTCTTAAAAATTATGGGTTAGTGTTAATTTTGCGTTTATTGGCAATTCAGGAAATGCCAATGTTGCGCCAAAGTAACCGCCTTCAAATACTGGGCGCCAGTTTTTTTGATTCGTTACGTTGTTCACATCTAATCGTAACTTGGTACTAGGCGTAAAAGCATAGCTAGTATTTACGTTTAGTGTGTACTGATCACGAATTTTTACCGTCGCCAAAAAGTCTAATGGGTAACTCTTTGTATATAGACCTGAAAAACCCGTTTGCCATTTCGAATTAATTGAATAATTTCCGTTAAAGCTGAAAGATTGCTCAGGGATGCCCTGCACACGGGTGTTTGAAGGTGCAAAAGCGGTAAAGCTAGGTGCGCCAACACTGGTACCTTCAATAATATCTGGACGTGAGTTGTCAAATGCATCAGCTACTTGAGCCGAATCTTGACTACTTGCAGAATTATCGTAGCGAGCGTCAATATAGCTGTAGCCAGCACTTAGCCAATAAGGGTAGGCGTCATAAAATACTTGGCTTTCAAAGCCGGTAGTACGAATGCCAGTGTTACTACCATCACGATTACGTAAACTACGACGTTGGCTAAATACGGCTCCATCGGCGTACCAATCGCTGTTAGTTGGTGCGTATTTTAAACCAAATTCAACTAAGGTATTTTCGGTTGAAAAATTTTGTGCGCTAATTGTGTTGTCGCCACCAAGAGACGTGCCGCCAGCCATGCTATTTGATGTGGCTTCGTTGTAACTTGCTGCACCATAAGTGGTGTAATCACCATTCAATCGGTAGTTAAAGCTTATTTGCCCCGAATGTAGCTTATCATTAATGCTATCACGAGCTGCAATTTCACCCTCTGGCGCAATTGGGTCGTGCGCGTCCACGTCATAAAAATCAATACGGTAGCCAACACTTGTATGAAACTTATCTGTCCAATCTGAGTCTTGTTGAATAGCAAAACCTGTTTGCCATGAACGCGAATCGGTAGTGTCTGATAAGTTAAAGTCGCCACTGCCGTCGTTATTAATATCGTACTGACCACCTGGGGATACAAATACACCTGGGCTAATTTCAATTAAACGCGCTTGTTGTTCACTTGTTAAAGGTATACGGCGGTTTGAAAGTGGGCCTGTTAAGTCAATAGGCAAGTCTGCTTCTGTTGTAAATTGGCTGTAGCCTAATACGCGGTTATAACGCACATCAAATGCAAAAATTGTTTGCTGGTCGCTATTCCAAAGATAGGTAAGCTCGGTACGGTTTTGCGCCGTGTCTGCACCATCTATAATTTCAACAAAGCTATTTTGTGCAATTTCTTCACGTTGTAAGTGCTGAAAATACGTAATGTTTTTTATTGATGCATTGCTAGAAAGTTCACGCTTATAAATACTGTGTAGTAAATAGGTAGTAGCTTCGTTTTGATTATCAGGGTCGGTAAGTACTGTACTGCGATCAATTTTAACTTGTCCAGTAGGTGAAATAATTGAACCTGCTGCTGGTACGGTACTGCCGTTTGCTTGCACGCCTTGACCGGTAATATAAAGGCCGTTATCTATTAGCGCTTGAGTAGGGCGGTTAATACCGGCGTTATCGGTAAATTCAACTTGGTATAATTCAAAGTTAATATCCCAGCTGCTTTTGTCATCGGGTAATACACGCAATGATGCAAATAAGCTGTCGCTTTTAGTTCCCGAAAAATCGTAGTAACTGCCGTTATCAATATGTTCAGCGCTTACTCTAAAACCTACTTTATCTTTTACAATGGGTGCACTGTAATCAACTAAAACACTGTATTGATCCCATCTACCTGCAGATACAGCTGCTTTGCCTTTGCTTTCATCCGTAGATGCTTTTTTAGAATGTAAGTTTACAAAACCACCATTGCGTTGGCTTGAGCCAAATAATACCGGTGGCGCGCCCTTTACTACATCTATCTGTTCTATAGAGTTGAACGATAACGGCACACCAAAGCCATTATTACCAGCTTGACGACGTGTACCATCTTGAAAAAGCTCACCCAGCTGCCCGCGAATAGTAGGTAAACTTGGTGCGCCAAAACCACTGGCTGAATAGGTATTAGGGCTTACTGCGAGTACGTCTTGTAGGCTCGTAATATTAAGTTGTTCTATTAATTCGCTTGAAATAGGCGTTACAGAGCGGGCTATATCTTGAAGTGCTAAATTATCACCAAAAGGCCCATCTACTGTTGCATCCTTAACCGAAAGCCCTTGAGATTTAATAACTTGGCCTGCCACTTCAATACGCTCTATTGTGCCATCTTTTGTTGTTTTTGATTCTTCGGCTGCAAAAGCATTAAGTGGTGTATTTAATATTGTGGCTAGGGAAAGTGCTAAATATGCGTGTTTCAAACGTTTTCTCTCTACGGTTAAAATGTTGTTGGCGATAAAGACCGAAGGCTATAAAAATAACTTTCAGTTAAATTGTGTTTCTTTTTGTTTTTTAGAACATAAGCCTAAGCAAGTATTTTAAAGTAGTACTTAAGTGCTTAAATTTAATGGTTTATGTAAATAACTGCTTTTTAACATGTTTTTAAGCATAGTATACTTTTATAAAGCGTGTGCGGCACTGTTTAAGTTTTATCAATAAAGACTTAAAACAGATCGTTAATAAAAATAATTACTATTTTTTGAAATAAAAAATAATTTATACGGTCTAGGTTACTTCAACGTTTATTAATATTCATTTAAGGAAATTTTATGACAGGTTCAATGAGTTCTGATGTGCAAAACCGTTTGCAATGGTCACTTTTATCTTTGCGTTTAGGCGTGTTTATTGTAATGGTTATGTGGACGTTCGATAAATTCGTAAATCCTGGTCATAGCGCACGTATTTTCGAACATTTTTACGGTATTAGTGGCTCATCTGATATTGTTGCTTATGTAATTGGTGCTCTTCAACTTGTATTAGTATTAGCATTTTTAGCGGGTATTAAAAAGCGCATAACTTACGGTATCATTTTTGTAATGCATGGCTTATCAACGCTTTCTTCTTATAACCAGTATATAGATGGCTTTAACAACTTATTATTTTTCACTGCATGGCCAATGTGGGCTGCGTGTTTTGCACTTTACTTATTACGCGACCAAGACGTAAAATTTACTGTAAAGTAATAAAACAATAGTTATACCCTTAAGGTTGAAGCTAAAAATACATTGGGCTGAGTTGCTTACTATTTCAGCCTAATGTATAGCCTTTAAGCACTTCTTCTAACAATCCAACCTCTTTGTTATCTTCTAAAATAATCCTTTTTATATTATTTCATCCTAAATATTGCGTTAGATCAAAGTTAATATATTTGTAAGAACAATATCGACAGCTTTAGTTTATGTTAGCTATACGGTTAGTAGGTTTTAATTACCTCAAGTTATTCAACTCAATGTTGTATAGAAGGCTCGTATGGAAAAGGTTAAAATTTCGTCGGCGCATCAGTCATCAAATCGTTCAGAGAACAAGTCTTCACACAATCAAAATTGCGATGAATGGAGCAAGCTTGATTTAGTACAATTACAAGCAAAGCTAAAAACATCATCCGACGGGTTAAGCCAAGCTGATGCCACACAAAGATTGGCACAATATGGACCTAACGAACTAGTTGAAGAAAAACCAAATTTATTACTCAAGTTTTTATCTTACTTTTGGGGGCCAATACCGTGGATGATCGAGGCCGCTATTATTTTATCGGCACTTGCTAAACACTGGGCCGATTTTTTTATTATTCTTGTATTATTGTTGTCCAACGTATTGGTCGGCTTTTGGGAAGAACACCAAGCGGGTAATGCAATTGCTGCATTAAAAGCAAAATTAGCTAACAAAGCACGCGTTCGCCGCGATACTCAATGGCAAAACTTAAATGCCAGCGAACTTGTACCAGGTGATGTTATTAGAATGCGGATGGGCGATATAGTGGCTGCAGATGCGCGTTTGCTAGATGGCGATACAGTAGAAGTCGATCAATCATCACTTACGGGTGAGTCGTTACCGGTTGTAAAGTCGGCGGGTGAGACTGTTTATTCGGGATCTATTATCCGCCAAGGTGAAATAGAGGCAATAGTATACGCAACCGGTGCTAATACCTTTTTTGGTAAAACAGCACAGTTAGTACAAGGGGAGCGAACCGCAAGTCATTTTCAGCGAGCAGTGCTTAAAATTGGTAATTATTTAATAATGCTTGCTGCGGCTTTAGTACTGCTTATCGTTATTGTTGCTTTGTTTCGCGATGATCCAATGATCACCACATTACAGTTTGCACTCGTACTAACCGTTGCGGCAATACCAGTCGCCATGCCAACAGTGCTATCAGTTACTATGGCTGTAGGCGCTCGTTTATTGGCTAAAAAGCAAGTGGTTGTAACACGTTTAGCTGCAATTGAAGAGCTAGCGGGTGTTGATATTTTGTGCTCTGATAAAACAGGCACACTCACGCAAAATTTATTAACGTTAGGTGACCCACTTTGTGTTGATAATGCACTTAATGAAGTAACTTGCGATGACGTTATATTGAACGCCGCATTAGCATCTCGCTCAGAAAATAACGATCCGATTGACTTAGCAGTATTACAAAGTGTTAAAGCCGATCAAAATCTAGATTCTTACCATATAGAACATTTTCAGCCATTTGATCCCGTGAGTAAACGTACTGAAGCGTCAATTAAAAATGCTGATGGTAAAACGTTTAAAGTAACCAAAGGTGCACCACAAGTTATTTTAGCCTTGTCGGCTAATATTGAGGCAGTTAAAACTCAAGTTGAGGCGTCAATAGATGAATTTGCAGCACGTGGGTTTCGCTCTTTAGCGGTTGCTAAAACAGACGAGCAAGGTAACTGGCAATTTATAGGTGTATTGCCGCTTTTTGATCCACCGCGTGAAGAAGCAATACAAACCATTGCCGATGCAAAAGAAATGGGTATGAACGTTAAAATGGTCACGGGCGACCAAGTGGCCATTGCGCGCGAAACGGCAAGTAAACTGGGTTTAGGAGCAAACATTCTTGATGCTAGTGGATTTGGTGCAACGGAGCATCACCAAACAACGCAGTTAGATGACTCGATCGAGAGCGCTGACGGATTCGCACAAGTATTCCCTGAACATAAATACCATATTATTGATGTGCTTCAGCATAGAGGGCACATTGTTGGTATGACAGGAGATGGCGTAAATGACGCGCCAGCACTTAAAAAAGCTGACTGTGGTATTGCTGTATCGGGTGCTACCGATGCCGCGCGTTCAGCAGCCTCAATTGTGTTAATGACCGATGGCTTATCGGTCATTATTGATGCAGTTAAAGAAAGCCGAAAAATATTTCAACGCATGAACAGTTACGCTATTTACAGGGTTGCTGAAACACTACGCGTATTACTTTTTATGACAATGGCGATATTAATTTTTAACTTTTATCCGTTAACAGCCGTCATGATTGTAATGCTTGCTTTACTTAACGATGCCGCCATTTTGTCTATTGCATACGACAATGTGCATTATCAAAATAAGCCCGAAACATGGAATATGCGGCTCGTTTTAGGTATTGCATCTGTGCTGGGAATTGTAGGGCCAATTGCAGCCTTTGGTTTATTTTACTTAGGAGATAAAGTATTTGAACTCGACCGTCCTCATCTTCAAACATTAATGTACTTATTACTTTCTGTAGCAGGGCATTTGACTATATTTTTGGCGCGTACCCGAGGTCCATTTTGGTCTATTAAACCGTCTGCTATATTAATGGTCGCCGTATTTGGCACGCAAGTTATAGCAACACTTATTGCTGTTTATGGTGTGTTTATGACCCCACTAGGATGGGGGTGGGCACTTGCCGTGTGGGCATATGCTTTGGTGTGGTTTTTTATTAACGATGGTTTAAAGCTAGTGGCGTATCGAATTTTTGATCCAACAGAAGCACCCTTGCTAGAGAAGAGTTAACGCATAGACTTAAAAATGAAAAATGGTTATAAGCCAAGTGGCTTATAACCAATAGTACACAAGGGAGTGTATATAAGGTGGTTCAATTATTTGTGAGTAAAGTTACTCACAAATAAAAAGTATTTAGTGCATTGCATCGTTATATTGCTTTGCTAAGCTTTGTTTTTGCCCTTCGGTTAGTGCTTTGCCCGCTAATTGAAATACTTCGTGTTCTTCTTCACTTAAATGATGATGTACTAAATGGTGCAACTTTTTAGCTGCAACTAACCATGCAGACGAGCTCATTTCGGTATCTTCAAGTTGTTCAATTAATTCATCAATTTCGTGATGTTCAGCTACGCTGTGGCGCGCTTTTTCATGAGTTAAGTCATCAAACATAAGTGGGTTGTAAAAGTAACGTTCTTCAAATTTTGCGTGTTGTTCTAGTTCTGTTTTTAGCTCGTCCATTAGCGTGTGGCGCTGCTCTGTGTCGCCGTGCGTTTGAATAAGCGCATCTACTAATTCTCGTTGTTTGTCATGGTCATGACGTAGTGCTTCAAAAATATTCATAACTAATCCTTTTACAATTTATTTGCTTATATCACTAGTGTGCAAACTAAATGCCAAATATTAAGTTGATGTATTTTATTGCTTTTATTTTGATTTTTTATTTTTATGCTCATATCACTGTAAATTTTACAGTGATATGAATGCAATAATTTCAGGATTTTTCATAGTTCAATTATAAAGAAAGTATAAATCCCTACAGAACCTTACAAATAGTTACTGGTTGTTTATTTTATTGCAGTGATAAAGTAGCAACATTATTTAGGTACAACTTATATGTATTACTCCCAGATATAATACCAATCGGTATAAATGCAGGTAGCACGTTAACTGAATAGGATAGTTTAAGGATGAACATAAAAAGCCCCATCGCCGCATTATTGCTGTGCGCTTTACTAAGTGCGTGTAGTACAACCTCGCGTTCTGACCCTAACTTATGCATTGAAGAGGCTGAAATGGTTGATCGAAATGGCGCTCAAACAAGCTCAGAAGTTTATAATCAATGCATTAGCGCACAAATTAAAAAGGATGATAAAAACGACACTTTTTTTGATGCTATCGGTACGTTCTTTTTTGAATTTTTTGTAATGGTGGTAGAAAAGTAAATAGGCTAACTTGCAGCTGTGATTTAAATTAAATAAGTTGCGTAAAAATAGGATTAGTTATGAAGCAATTATTGATAGTAATTCCACTTTTTTTATTACTAAGCGCTTGTGCGGCACAGCCTTACGCAGGCTCGGCAAAATGTATGGAACAAGCAGATATTGCATACGAAACCGATACACGTAAAAATGAAACATTAGATAATGAATGTAAAGCTGCAAAAGTAAATACGCCTAATAAAGAGCTTGAGAATCATGGCTTGGTTGATAGAAGCCTTTTGCAGCTAATCGTTAGCTTTTTAAATGGTGTATTTCAATAGTACATATACAGTAAAAATATAACTAAATAAGGTATGTATGAGGGAAGAACTAAGAGCAAAAATAATTACCGTATGCGATAAAAAAATAGCAGTTAAAGGAGAAAATGTAGGGCTTTCTTTTTATGCATTTTTTGCAAATAAAAACGACGATCCAGAGCTACTTATGGAAGCTGCTACTTGGTGGATACACACCCATAAATTAGATCATTTTGTAAAAGCACATAAAATTAAACAAATGGTTTTAGACGAACTTTAGTCAAGTAAGTGAGCCAATACTTTTAGCTGTGTTTATTTAATCAACTACGACTTGGTTTCTTCCGTTTTCTTTTGCTTTATAAAGTAATTTATCTGCATGCTTAATAAGAATATCTAGTGTGCTTTTTAAAGGGCTACTTACAGAGGCTCCTGCACTAAAAGTGATTTTTGTATCTGTAGGAAAGTCTTCTATATTACTGCAATGCTCGGCGAAGCTAATGGCGAGTCGGTTAAATATATCGCGAATTATTCGTTCATCAGCCGTATTTAGTGCAAATAACCATTCTTCGCCGCCGTAACGGCCAAACTGATGATCATCACAGAGTGTTTCTCTTGCAGCTTTTGCAAAGGCAATAAGAACTAAATCGCCAACATCGTGACCAAAATGGTCGTTAACTTTTTTAAAGTAGTCTAAGTCAACAATTGCTATAGTCATTTTACCTTCACCAAGTTTTGCTTCTGCTGCGCGCATTATTCCTCTGCGATTAGGGCAATTTGTTAGGTAATCTGTTAATGAAATATCGTGATACTTTTGACGTTGTCGAGCTTGTCGATAAAATAAAAATAACGAAGCAATCACTAAAATAAACGCAATAGCAGCGCTAAGTCGCCAAATTATTTTTTGATGATATTCTTCTTTAGCTTGTAGCTCACTAATATCTTTTGCGTACTCTAGTTGCTGTATTTTTTCTTCTTTTTCTTTTACTTCAAACTGTATCTGTAGTGTTTTTATATTATTTTCGCTGGTTGCTTCGTAGTGTTTTTTTGTATAAAGGAGCTTTTGTTCAATTGCTTCAAAAGCCTCGTCAGTGTGGTTAAGGCGTCGCTTTAGCTCATAGCGTTTACCTAAAAAATCGGCTTTATAAATACTGCGGCTGAATTTATCTAATTTTAAAAACACCTCATCGTTTGCTTCATTTGCTTGATCAAGTAAATCTAGTTTTATATATATGTCAGCTAACAAAATGAGCGATGCGAGTTGCATGTCGTGAACACCTGCAGAACGAGCAAGCCCAATGTTTTCTTTAGTTAAAGTTAAAGCTTTATCGTAGTTTGCTTGTAAGTACTCAATACTGGCAATTGAGTACTGAGCAAAGGTTAAGCCTTTTTGCATATTAGCTTCTTTAAAATAGAGCAATGCTTTGTCTAGGTATATTAAGGCATCTTTAGGTTTTTCTATCTCAAGCAATATATTGCCTAAACTCCAATATGCTTTTGCAGTAAAAAGCCCATCTTGTGTTTGCTCATATGCTGCAACTGCTTTTCTTGCATAATATACGGCTTTGTCTTTTTCGTTTAGATAATTGTATGCATCGGCTATTTTTCTAAAAAAGTATCCTTGAGATGCTGAATCGTCATCTTTTAATGCTAATTCTAACCCCTCTAGTGCAACATTTAGGGTCTTTTTCAATGCATCTGTATCGGTGTAATAGTAAGCAAGTGCTCGTAAAATAATGATTTTTTCTTTAGTTGAATGCTGTTGCAAGCTCTCTTCTAATTTTGTGGCTAGCGTTTGTGCTGGAGCTGGGTTTGGCTCCCTCGCTAGAGACTTGAGTTGTGATTCGAGAAATAATAAATATACACTTTTTTGATTTGGTAACTCTTTGTTCTTTAAGTAATAGGATAAGTGTGTGTTTAACGCTTCGTATTTTTCTTGTCTAAAAAGTAACTCCGCATACAAAGCGGCCGCTTCTAAATGAAGGTTTTCCCAATTTTGCTCTTTGCTTATTTTAAACGCTTGAGTGAGTTTGTCTTCATTTTGAAGATAGTCTAGTTCATTTAGTTTTATGTTATTGATGAGGGTTTGAGTTGTTTCAAAGTCTAGCGCATGTAAAGTTGTACTTAATGAATCGCCGTTAGCTGAGGCAAGCTTACTTAAAAGTAAAAATAAAATGAGAACAATATACTTTGCCCATAAAGTATTACCTAAAATCTTTATTTGTGTATTGTTAGCCATGTTAATCCTTTGCTGACTTATTTTTATTATTGAAATAATTATTCACATTGCTTAATAAACTTGGGCTTGAACAATTTTTTATACTCATCATTGAAGAAAAAGACCACAAACGATATCAATTTAATTAATAAAAACCAACACATTGTATAATATAATGGTTGTAGCTATGTGTTTTTATTAAAAATCTGCGGCTACTTCAAACTCTAATCGTTTAAGTGTAATTGGGTGAGTAAATGCTAAGTATTCTGCATGTAAATGTAATCTATCGGCTTTTTGCCCGTAATGTGTGTCGCCTATAATTGGCATGTTTAAACCTAAACTGTGCGCGCAATGCACTCTTAATTGATGAGTACGCCCTGTTTTAGGATATAACTGTAATCGGGTAATATTGTTGTTACGCTCTAAAACGTGCCAGGTAGTAAGTGATGGCTTACCGTGTTTGTAACACACCATTTGGCGCGGTTTATCATCAAAGTCGAGCACTAAGGGTAAATCAATTACTCCGCTATCCTCAGCTACATTACCATTAACTAATGCGACATAACGTTTATCTATAGTGCGGTCAATAAATTGCTTTTGCAGTGCTTTGTGCACGCGTTTATTAAGTGCAATCATCAATAACCCTGAGGTTGACATATCTAATCTGTGTACAATTAGTGGACCCGACGCCTCTGGAAACTGCGTTTTGATTCGCATATAAACTGAGTCTTCAATATTTACGCCAGGCACAGATAAAAACTCAGCGGGCTTATTTACCACAAGTAAGTCGTCATCTTTATAAACAATATTTAAATCTTTACCTTGAGCTGGGTTGATAAGTAGCGGGTTATCTTCAACATCTAAACCCTTTAGCATGTGCCCAAGTATTGGTTGGCATTTACTGTAACAAGAAGGGTAGTAGTTTTTATGTTGCCTAATTGCTGATTTAGGCGCAGCTCCCCACCAAAATTCAGCCATTGCAAGTGGCTTTAAGTCATGTTTATAGGCGTATTGTAATAATTTAGGCGCAGCACAATCGCCAGCACCCGAAGGAGGAGTGTGCTCAGGCAGTGCTGCAAATATGGCATTTAAGTCTGTAGTTTCTCCATTTGCATTTAAAAATTGGTACTGTGCAAATAGCTTTTTTTGTAAGCTTTTAGAAAGCGTTTTACGGCGTTTTTTTAAATGAGCAATTTCATCAGAAATATTGATGTGTGTTTGCTGCAGTGACTCGATTATATTTTGCCAATAGGCTTTAAGTGCCAGCAGTTGCTTTTTTTCTACGATACTTTGCCCTGCAAGCTTATTTTTTAACTGCTCAAAATCACTTTCGTTAAGCTCTAATTCGCCTTCGGTACGTTGTATTTTACGTTGCTGGCGACCGGCTTGCATTACTCCCTGTTGAGCTAATAGTGCTTGCTGGTAGCTCTGTGTTGCATCATCAAGTTTGCTATTAACTTCATGCAGTTGTTCGCTATTTTCTAATTGCTCAATTTGAGCATTAATATCGTTAATTATTTTACTTTGAGCCAAATAGCTATCGTCTTGCAGTTGCATGCTAGAAACTGGCGGTACAAAGCTAATATTGGCTTTATCACCTTCAATTTGCCCCGAATAAGCACTTAAAAAGCCTAATTGTTGCTTAGCATTTTGTACCACTAAAACTCCAAACATTTTACCTGCATTTTCTGCTTTTAAATGCGTTAACGTTTCAAGTTGTTGCTGTAATTGTTTAGTGGCTGCTACAGCTAATGGTTGCGGCTCGTAATAAAAAGGGAAAGTAAACTTTTCAGGAAGCGCGAGAGAATCAATATTTTGAGAAAATAATGTAAAGCACGAAGCAGAATTTGACATAGAAGTAGGAGAAAAGCATTCAGTAAAATAATTGAGCGCATAATAACATATTCATAGTTAAGGCACTAAAAATCTCGCACTCGCATATTCATAAATACTTTAAAGCGGACATTCATGTTTTATGTATCAGTATGGGGGGGCTGCAAACCTAGGAGTATCGTTTGTTAGTAAAGTCTCGGTAGTAATATATCTATCATTATCAAAATATTTAAGCTTATCGATTCTCAATAATTGAGCGCATTTCGAAACGATGACTTACTTGATAGATCAGAGGCGAAAAATCAATTTACAGAATAACTGAATATTTAGGAGTTCTATATTATGAGTCAAAATATCGCAAGTTTTATCACTAAAACCCTCGAACAAGCTGGTGTAAAACGTATTTGGGGAGTCACTGGCGATTCACTTAACGGCATTAGTGAAAGTCTGCGAAAAATGGGAACAATTGAATGGCTAGGAACGCGACATGAAGAAGTTGCCGCATTTGCAGCCGGTGGCGAAGCGCATTTATCAGGAGAGCTTGCGGTGTGTGCGGGTTCTTGTGGCCCAGGTAATCTTCATTTAATTAATGGTCTATTTGATTGTCAGCGTAATAATGTACCGGTATTAGCTATCGCCGCACATATTCCTTCGTCTGAAATTGGCAGTAGTTATTTTCAAGAAACCCATCCGCAAGAATTATTTAAAGAATGCAGTGTGTATTGTGAAATGGTGTCGAGCCCCGAGCAAATGCCGTACCTGCTAGAAACCGCAATGCGACAAGCAATATTAAATAAAGGCGTGAGTGTACTTGTGCTACCTGGCGACATTGCATTAAAAGATATGCCTAAAGCTATTAAGCCAAAATGGAATGTGCCAAAACCAGCAACGCATACTCCCGCTTTATCTGATATTGAAGCAATGGCGACTCATCTTAATAAAAGTAAAAAAGTAACCTTGTTGTGTGGTGCTGGTTGTAAAGATGCCCACGACGAAATTGTTGCGCTAGCCGAAAAATTACAAGCACCGATAGTGCATGCTATGCGTGGTAAAGAATTTATTGAGTACGATAACCCTTACGATGTTGGTATGACCGGATTCATTGGCTTTGCGTCGGGGTATCATGCAATGCAAGAAGCCGATACATTACTTATGATTGGTACGAGCTTTCCTTATCGTGCATTTTATCCCGAAAATACCACTATATTGCAAATTGATAATCAGGCCGCGTCACTCGGGCGACACGTGCAAATTGACTGTGGCGTGCTAGGGGATACTAAAAACTCAGTGACCACTCTGCTTGATTATATTAAAGGTGAACGGAGCAGTTCGCACTTAGAAAAAAGTGTTAAAAACTACAAAGAGTCTCGACAAGATCTCGATGAACTAGCTACTGGCAAAACCTCGCAAAATTTAATTCACCCGCAATACCTAACACGTTTACTCAACGAGCAAGCGGCTGACGATGCTGTTTTTACTTGTGATGTAGGTACGCCAACAGTGTGGGCTGCACGTTATTTGCCAATGAATGGAAAGCGCCGCTTAATTGGATCGTTTAATCATGGTTCTATGGCAAATGCCATGTCGCAGGCAATGGGGGTTCAATCTGTAGATAGAGACCGCCAAGTCATTGCAATGTGTGGTGATGGTGGCTTTTCGATGTTAATGGGCGACTTAATCTCGCTTAAACAGCTTAATTTACCAATAAAGATTGTTGTTTATAATAATCGCTCACTTAGTTTTGTGGCTATGGAAATGAAAGCCAGTGGGTTTTTATCAAGCGATACCGATTTAGAAAACCCAAGCTTTGCTAAAATTGCAGAGGCCTGTGGCTTAAAAGGGATTCATGTGGATGACCCTGAAAAATTACCATCGGCAATGAACGAAATGATGAACCACTCAGGACCTGTTGTTTTAGAAGTCGACACTGCAAAACAAGAGCTTTCAATGCCACCGCAAATCAAATTAGAGCAAGCAAAAGGCTTTAGTGTTTACATGATGAAGGCGTTAATTAACGGCAAAGGTAATGAGATTGTAGAGCTTGCCAAAACTAACTGGTCACGCTAGTTGAGTTACTTCCTTGTTGAGTATTTTGGCTCAATAGGGAAGTGTAAATTAGAAGTAGGATATGATTAAAATGGAAGGTTTTTTAGTATAGTGTTGGAATCACTACGATGCTTTTGAGCTCACTCAAGTGCGATGTAAAGAGCTAAAACACTTAGCATTGGCATCAATTGCTACTTGGTAGTTTTTTTAGTTTAACGTTTCACTCGCTTTACTCAATCAAAGTAAAGCGAGCGCTCAGTATCACTTACAAACTCTTTTTAGGCGGTAGGGCGACGTTTGCAAATATTAGTCCTGCAACAAGCGACATAAATATTAAAAACGTTTGTTGGCCTATGTGTTCTGCGTATATAAAGTCTTGGCCTTCAATTAGTGAGTTTAAGCCAATATAGGTTTTGCTACCTGGTACTAATACAATTAAGCCTTGCATGGCCACAATAGAAGCTGGCGCATTAGCAACGCGGTTAAACAAGTTACTAAATATACCCACCGATAAAGCACCCACAAACGTACCTAACGTGTAATCAAGATACATAGCTGAGCCAATACTAGTGCCATACGCTATAAAGCCTGATGCAATAGACCAAACCGCATGCTTAAGTTTGGTTCTAAAAATCACGATTAAGCTGCTACAAAGTAAAAATATAGCCAGCCATGCGGTCCATTTTGGTAATGGCTCAGGTTGTACAAAGTCGGCTTGCCCAAAGAGTGCAAAGCCAATACCTATACCTATAAAACCACCAAAATACAGTTTAAACAACAGCATAAACGAGTCCATTACCCTTGCTGTGCCCGACACTAAATGCCGCGCTGCAAGCTCTGCTAAACCAAGCGCAAGTGCTAAACCGGGTATAAATACAATAATGGCCGAAAGTACTACCAAGCGTATATTTATTTCAGGCGTTATATACACGCTTACTGCACATGCAAGTACTGCTGATATTATGGCAACTAATGGCTCAAGCATGTGAGCTACGCGTTTTGAGCGACCAGACCAAAGCACAAACACATAAACGACTAAAGTAAGCAGCGATGACCAAATAACATCAGTCCAGCTAGTACCCATTAACATAGCAAACGCACCACCAGAAGTTGCAAAGGCAACGCCCGTTGTTAATTTATTATATGGGTTTGGCATCACAAAAATTGCGTCTAGCTGCGCATCAACTTCTTGTAAACTTAGCTTGTCGTCAAGCATTTGGTTTACAAGGTCGTCGGTGTCGGCAAGTGAGCCTAAATCGTGATCGCCAGGGTCTACACGTGCAACGTGGGTGTACTCATCTTCGTGGCCATCGGTCCAAATAACAAACGTTACAGAGGTTGGCGACATAACAAATGACGATTTAAGTCCTAAGTAAGTAGCCACTTCCATTAGGTGGGCTTCTAGGCGGTAGGCTGGGGTGCCATACTTGTGAAGCATTTTACCCAATTTAACGATAAATTTGCGTTTTTCTGTAAAGGTTGCAGTTTTCAAATCTTTTTGGACCAAATATTGCGATAACTAAGCTAAAAATATAGACAATACAGCTAAAACTGCCCACGTTTGATGGGCGCGATTTTAAACACTAATTGGTGTGTGTCTAGTCATTTTTAATCTAATTTTTTATTTTTTTCAGCTATCCATTGCGACATGTATTGAGTGCTGCGCATTGTATGATGTTTGAGCATTTGGCCTGTGAAGTTTTTTTCGCGATGAGCGCTTAAATCGCAACTTATTGAATCAATTTTTTTAATTAACGCTGCGCTTAATTGGGCTTTATCGTACAGCGTATTAAGGAGTGTATTACCATCTTGCTGCGCTTGTTCAAAGTCACTTTGATTGTTATGCATTTCAATGGCAGCGTTGGCAAAGTCATCGGCTGTGTTGGCTATTTTACCTGGCCATGGTAAATCGTTATGCATGCCCTCTGCGCCAATGTTAGTGGTAACGCTGGGTGTTTGCATTATCATGGCTTCAAGCAATTTACCTTTAATGCCTGCACCAAAGCGCAGTGGAGCTAAACATACACGCGCACTTTGCATTACATCAAACGCATTATCGGCCCAACCTTTTATTAAAAATCCTGTTTTAGGGTTATTTAGTGCCGTGGCTTTTGGTGGTGGGTAAGAGCCATAAATATGTAGTTCTGCTTTTGGGAGTTGCTTGCGAATAAGTGGCCATATTTTTTGTAAATAAAGTACAGCATCCCAGTTTGGCGCGTGTCTAAAGTTACCTATTGTCATAAAATGCTGGCGCTGCTCAAACGTTTTTGTACTTGTAGGCAGTGAGCTTAAATCGACCATAAACGGTAAATGGTGTAATAAGCTTGGCTCTATTTTAAATACGCTGTTTAGCAGGCTCATTTCATAACTTGAAATAATTAAGCTCAGGTCGCAGCGTAAAATAGCGGCAATTTCGCGTTTTGCTATGTCTGAATGTAAATCGCTGGTTGTAAAGTCACGCTCACCTTTAAACGCTTCGTGGCGAGCATTACGTAGGCACTGTAAATCTTCGGTATCTAAAATTTTAATTGCGTGTGGGCAATGCTTATCGACGCGCCAGCCAAATTGTTCTTCCATCATAAAACGGTCAAACATGACTATATCTGGATTATAGGCTTTAACGTATTCGTCAAAGCTGTCGCAGTTTAATGCAATGCTTTGGCTGGTTATGCCGAAGTCGTCAAGGTTTACCATGTGATCTGTGCGCTGCGCGGGCGTTGCAAATTCAACGTCCCAGTTTTGCGCTCTAAATGCATTTAATAACGACATCATGTGCGTTCCCGCAGCAGACGAATTTGGCTCTGGCCATACGTAGCCAATTACCAGCACTTTTTTCATTGGCTAGAATCTCTAATTTGTAAGTTTACATTTACCAGTGTTTTTACTGGCGGGGCTGTATTTTGTAGTAGCTCTTGCAGTATTAAAAGGCACCGCTTGGCTATATCGGTTGTACTTATAGCCACGGTGGTTAAGTGATTATTTATAACCGCGCTATTAGGAATATGGTGGCAACTCACTACTTTAATAGAGTGATGAGTTAATGAGTTAATAGCGGCAATAACACCTTGAGCAATAATATCGTTTGAACACACCACTGCGTTTAATGTTGGGTTATGCTTATATGCTTCTATAAATGCATTTTTAGCGCTAAGGGCTGTGTTTACTGCGCAGTGAATAGGGGCTACTGGATTAATGCTGTGCTGCGCGCAAGCGGTATTAAAGCCACTTTGTAGTGCTTGTGAATCATTTAAAGTAAGTTCACTGCCTATAAATGCAATGTTTGTCACGCCTTGTGCGAGCAAATGCATACTGGCTACGTGGCTGGCTTTTTTATAGTCGGGTAATACACAAGGAGCTGCGCTAAAAGGCACTTCACTCATTACGGTAATTACTTTGTGTTGCGCGCTGAGCGTATCAAGCCATTTGGAGCAAGTATTAGCAACGGGGCAAATAATAAATGCAGCAGCGTTGTATTCTTTTAAGTTTTTAACTGCGTTTGCTTGTAGTTCAAGACTATTATTACTGCTTACAATCATGGCTTGTAGGCCACTTTCGTTTAACAAAAGTTGTAGGCTGGTAGCAAGTTGCGCCATAGTTGGGTTAGTTAAATCGTTTATTACTATGGCCACTAAATTTGAGCGCTTTGAGCGCATAGCAGCGGCATCACGATTATAAACGTAACCAAGCTCATCAATCGCTTTTAGTATTTTTTGTTTACTTTTATTGCCCACTTTATCGCTTTGGGTAAGTACCAAAGATACGGTTGATTTTGATACACCAGCACGCTCTGCAACATCAAAAATAGTGACTGATTTGGCTTTGTTATGCATTGTATTTTAAGTACCGCAGTGGTGAATAAATAGCGCTGTAGTTTAGCTTAATCAGCACTATTAAGTCATCTTTTAGAGGTGTTTAACTTACCTTAATACTTTATGAACAAAGCAAAACGTGTTTATATACGCTTATAAGAGTAAAAAATAACAAAAGGATAAAAACATGAGCGCTTTTAGGCTGTTAGTTGCCTTTATTTGTTGTGCGGCATTAGTACCAACAAGTTACGCCGAGCAGGGCTATCAAACCCCATCACCTGAACTTGCAGCATTGGTTGATGCTAAGTTAGCACCCACTAGTTACTTATCGAGCGATGGCCAGTGGTTAGCGCTTTTTGAACGCAAACGTGTAGTAATCCTTGATGAACTTGCAAAAGAAGAGCTTAAGCTTGCTGGTATTAAGCTAAACCCCGCTAATTTTTCGCGCTCTCGTGTGAGTGCCAAATTTAGTGCCGTGGAGCTAAAGCATGTTCAAAGCGGGTCGGTTATCAGTATTAATAACTTACCTAATGGCATTATTCGCTCACCTAAATGGTCATCTAATAGTCAATATTTAGCCTTTATTGTTGAGCAACCAGCCCAAGCCAATTTATGGCTTTACAGCGTTGAAACCAAACAAGCAAAAGAGTTAACTAGCGCTGCATTAAATTCGGTACTAACTGCATCACCATATAAATGGCTGCCAGATAGCAGCGCCATTGTTGCAAACCTCGCTGTTAACTTTGGCAAGCCAAGGCTTGAAAATAACAGCCAAAATGTAGTGCCTGTTATTCAACAAAGTACTGGCGAAAAAGCGCCTGCACGTACTTACCAAAATTTATTAACAAGCCCGTTTGATGAATCACAATTTAAATTTTACGGCCAAGGGCAATTGGCTTACGTAACGCTTGATGGTAATACTCAAGCAATAGGTAGCCCTTCTTTATTTAAATCATTTTCGGTATCACCTGATTCTACCAATATATTAGTCGCCGGTATTAATGAGCCGTTTTCGTATCAAGTGCCTTACAGCCGCTTTGCAAGCACGTGGCAAATATGGGGCATGCGCGGCTATGCATTAGCAGAGCTGGCAAAACAACCACTTGCCGATAACATTCCACAAGGTTACGACAGTGTACGCACAGGCCGCCGTAATTTTGAATGGCGAGCCGATCAGGGCGCTGAAGTTATTTGGGCCGAGGCGCAAGATGGCGGCGACATGAAAACTGACGTTGAGCATCATGATTATGTATACAGCTTGCGTGCACCATTTAAACGCGAGCCTAAATTATTTGCCAAAGTAGAACGCCGTTATGCAGGAATGGAGTGGGGCAACGAAAACGTAGCAATGCTGACAGACTGGCGCTTTAGCGATCGCCAAGTACGTACTTACATAGTACAGCCACGAAATGCCGACAGAAACCGCGTTTTGTTTTCAGAGCGTAGTTACAACGACGCGTATAAAGATCCAGGTAATGCAATTTACGAGCGCAACGATTTAGGCGCAAACGTGATTAAAATTGTAGGCGGGCGTTATATTTACCTGCGCGGTAATGGTGCTTCAGAGCAAGGTAATGTGCCGTTTTTAGATCAATACGATGTTAAAACAAATAGCAGCAAGCGTTTATGGCAATCAGAAGCGCCATACTACGAGCGTGTACGCGCTCTGCTTGACGACGAAGGTGAGCGATTTATTACTATTCGTGAATCTAAAACTGAGCAACCTAACTTTTTTATACGCAATTTAGATAACGACACGCTAACGCAATTAACGACATTTGAGCATCCGTATCCTGCATTTAAAGGGGTAACTAAAGAGCAATTACGTTATAAACGCGACGACGGTGTTGAGCTTTCGGGTACGCTTTATTTACCACCAGGGTACGATAAAACACAAGGCCCGTTACCTGTACTTATGTGGGCTTACCCACTTGAATACAAAGATAAAGCCGTAGCATCGCAAGTTCGCGAGTCGCCTTACGCATTTACCTACATTGGCTATTGGGGTCCTATGCCTTACCTTGCCAAAGGGATTGCCGTGTTTGACGACCCTAAAATGCCAATAGTGGGTATTGATGGCAGTGAGCCAAACGATAACTTTAGAAAGCAGCTAGTATCCAGCGCACAAGCAGCTGTTGATGTATTGGTTAAAAAAGGTATTGCCGATAAAAACAAAATAGCCATAGCAGGGCACTCATACGGTGCATTTATGGTTGCTAACTTATTGGCTCATAGCGATTTATTTAAAACAGGTATTGCCCGCAGTGGCGCGTATAACCGCACATTAACGCCGTTTGGTTTTCAAGGAGAAGAGCGTGATTTTTGGCAAGCACAAAGTGTGTACGCTAATATGTCGCCGTTTTTTCACGCTGAAAAAATTAACGAACCAATGCTAATGATCCACGGTCAGGAAGATCCTAATTCGGGCACTTTCCCAATGCAAAGTGAGCGTATGTACGCAGCGCTTAAGGGTTTAGGTAAAGACGCTCGCTTAGTTATGCTTCCTTATGAAGCACATGGTTACCGCGCACGTAAAAGTTTATTACACGTGTTGTGGGAACAAGAGCAGTGGCTAGATAAGTATTTGTTAAATGATACAGCAGAGCCAGTAGAAGTAATTACTGAACCAGTGGTAAGTACTGGGCAATAGATGCTTTTTACATATGCGGTGGGGTGCAAGAAGATCCACCCTCAATCTCACGGCACTTTCCCAATGCAAAGTGAGCGCATGTACGCAGCCCTAAAAGGTTTAGGTAAAGATGCTCGCTTAGTAATGCTCCCATATGAAGCACATGGTTACCGTGCGCGTAAAAGCTTATTGCATGTATTGTGGGAACAAGAACAGTGGTTAGATAAGTATTTGTTAAATGATACAGCAGAGCCAGTAGAGGTTATTACTGAACCCTTGGTAAGTACTGGGCAATAGATGCTTTTTACATATGGGGTGGGGTGCAAGAAGATCCACCCTCAATCTCACGGCACTTTCCCAATGCAAAGTGAGCGCATGTACGCAGCCCTAAAAGGTTTAGGTAAAGATGCTCGCTTAGTAATGCTCCCATATGAAGCACATGGTTACCGTGCGCGTAAAAGCTTATTGCATGTATTGTGGGAACAAGAACAGTGGTTAGATAAGTATTTGTTAAATGATACAGCAGAGCCAGTAGAAGTTATTACTGAACCCTTGGTAAGTGCTGGGCAATAGTAATAAACATGAGTAAGCAACAGCGCGGCTACTTATAGCCGCGTTTTTGCTTTTAATATGAGAGTAAATTAATGATTGATGTAGCAGCACTTGCGGTTTTTATTCCTACCTTCTTTTTTGTGTCGATAACGCCAGGTATGTGTATGACCCTTGCCATGACACTCGGTATGAGCATTGGCGTGCGCCGCACATTATGGATGATGATAGGTGAGCTGTTAGGTGTAGCAACCGTTGCTATAGCTGCGGTATTAGGCGTTGCAAGCGTAATGCTAAATTACCCAGATGCGTTCGCTATTTTAAAATGGGTTGGCGGTGCGTACTTAATTTATATTGGCTTTAATATGTGGCGAGCCAAAGGGAAAATGTCGGTCGATACCTCAAAACCAAGTGACGTAAGTCGGAAGTCGCTATTTACGCAAGGTTTTGTAACCGCAATTGCTAACCCTAAAGGGTGGGCGTTTATGATCTCACTATTACCGCCCTTTATAAGTGTTGAGCATGCAGTAGCCCCTCAGCTTTTAGTATTGCTTGGCGTTATAATGACCACCGAGTTTTTAAGCATGTTGGCTTATGCAACAGGCGGTAAAAGCTTACGTTTATTTTTAGCCCGTGGCGATAATATAAAATGGATGAACCGTATTGCTGGTAGCTTAATGGGGTTAGTTGGAATTTGGCTTATTTTTGGTTAGCTCAAAAAGTAGTTGATATTGTCAATTAATTTGCTATAGTTGATTTTATCATCTATTTAACGCTTAAGGCATGCCCAAAAATGAGTACACCCGTATCAGTAAATCCAGTAATTGTTGAGCCTAAAAAAACACCTGTAATTTATAAGATACTGGTTATGGTAAGTATTATTACCTTAATTGGCGGTACTCTAACTGGCATTATGACTTATGTAAATGTGGGTGTTACAGAGCATTTTTATGCCGACTGGTTTACCTCATTTATAAGTGCAGTATTGGTTATGGCGCCTGTTGGTTTTGTAATGATGACCTTAATACATACGCTAGTTAATAAGTTATTACTTAGGGCGTATTGATCTTTGGTGGTTGAATTTGCATCAGTATGTTTGGTTTTTAGGCAAGGCAGAGCCTATGTAGTGTGGTTATTCCCCATAAATAGGCGATAACGCAGCATAAATACCAAACATGCGCTGCCTATTGGGTTCTTTCTAGGGACGATTAACTCTTTGTTGCTCGGTTTTGACTTAGCCCACTAGGTTACAAACCTCGCGCCGTGATTTAATCGCCCCTAGATTGAACAAATTTCAATCTACAAAGATAAACACGCCCTAGTAGCGAGCTAAAACGTAACTTAGTTATTAGTGTTTTTATGGCGCTGATCATGGAGTCTGTGATGGCGTTTGTTACCGCTACTAACAATATTGGCTATGCAGATATGCGTGTATTTGTAACTGGATGGGCTGAAGGGCTATTAGCCGCATTACCAATAGGTTTAACTATAATGCTGATAATGTCGGTTACGGTAAAACCTAAAATAGAACGCTTTTTAAAGAGCTAACACTTTGAGCGTTAACGTATTAAAGCAAATAATTTAATACGTTTATAGTGGGCAGATGCATGAAGTAATTAGCTACTTAATTGAGTTTTCTACCGGACAGCCTTGTTTACGGCATACACCTTCGTTACATAATTTGCATATTTTACGTGCTTCTACCTGCTCGCTTGTTAGGCTGCCAAGTGCTATTTCTATCAAACTTAAAAAGCTTTGTTTTTGTTCATCATTAAAGTTGTTTAGTATTTTAGAGGTGGCTGTTTCTCTGCTGCCTAGTACTAGTTCAACCCTTTTACTTCCTTTATCCGTTACGCATAAAACAACAGAGCGGGCATCTTTTACTGACTTTCGCCTTTCTACAAATTCTTCTTTTTCAAGTGTATTTATTAATCTAACTGCACCAGAATGCGTTAAGCCTAAAACCTTGCTTAGTACATCAATGGTTTCATTCGGATGATTGTAAATAGTGACCAGTGCCGCTTCGTGGCTTAGGCTTCGCCCGCCTAATTCGGCAATCTGCTTTTCAATGTCATTAGAAACAGAAGTAGCAAACGTGCCGATTAAATTTGATATATATTTTTCATTTTTCATAAATTTAATTATATGTGATTCGATCATATAAATATAGTGACAAATTAAGCGCGCTCATTTATTGTGTGACTCAGTCATGTATATTAACTCGGAATTAGTTAATCTACTTCGAATATTACACAAATTACATGAGCGAGGATTTACCGCCAGCTCATCAGTTAAATAGAGCGATATAATTAAATGAAAAATGATTCAGAAACATTACGTTATGCAAAAAAGTTTAAAACTGTATTAGATAAAAATATGGCCTACATAGACGAAGGCGAAGGTGATCCTATTGTATTTTTACATGGTAACCCTACATCTAGCTTCCTTTGGCGAAACGTTATGCCCTATTTGCAAGGAAAAGGGCGTTTAATTGCTATCGATATGATTGGATTAGGAGATTCGCAAAAGTTAGATAACACCCATGAGGGCAGCTACTCACTTGCTGAAAACAGCAAATACACATTTGCACTTTTAGAAGCATTGGGTGTAAATAATAACGTTACCTTGGTGCTGCACGATTGGGGTTCAGGCGTTGGTTTTAACTGGGCTAATACACATCGTGATGCAGTAAAAGCAATTGCGTTTATGGAAGCAATTGTTACTGACTTTCCAACATGGGACGATTTTCCTAAAGATTTGCACGGACCCATTGGCACTATGCGCTCAGCTGAGGGGGAAAAAATGGTGCTTAATGACAACTTTTTTATTGAAACAATATTACCAGCGACCATTGTACGCAAATTAACGCAGGCAGAGCATGATGAGTATCGCAGACCCTTTATAAATGCAGGAGAAGATCGCCGTGCAATTTTAGCAGGGCCTCGGCAACTGCCCATTGCTGGAGAGCCTGCTGATACCGTGGCTTTAGTTAAAAGCTATGCGAGCTATTTAGCTAACTCTCACAATATTCCAAAGCTATTTATTAATGCTGAACCGGGTGCTTTTTTAGTTGGTTACGCAAGAGACTTTGTGCGCACATGGCCAAACCTAACTGAGATAAGCGTAAGCGGTATTCATTATATTCAAGAAGATTCACCGCACGAAATAGGTAAGGCTATTTCTGATTGGTTACCAACATAGAAACAGGATGTATTAGTAAACCTGAACTTTGGATAATTAATCTATCTCAAGCCGTTATTTTCAGCGTTAACTACCATATATAGATGACGCTTTTATACAACTAAAAGCGTCATCCTTTAACTATTGCAGTAAAAAGGATGCGGTTTTACTCGCCTTTGCGCTTGCCACTTTTTCGGGTGAACCTTGCGCTACAATTAAGCCGCCTTCTTCACCAGCACCAGGGCCTACATCAATTACCCAGTCACTATTACGGGCTACTTGCATATCGTGTTCAACCATAATGACGGTATTGCCAGCATCTACTAATTTATTTAACTGCGACATCAGCATTGATACATCCGATGGGTGCAGGCCTGTAGTTGGCTCATCAAGAACATAAAGTGTGTTACCGCGCTGCGTACGTTGCAGCTCGGTTGCTAATTTAATACGCTGGGCTTCACCGCCAGAAAGCTCAGTTGCAGGTTGTCCTAAACGCAAATACCCAAGACCTACTTGCATAAGTGCATCGAGTGCTCGCAGTATCGCAGGTTCATTTTCAAAAAAGGTATACGCCGATTCAACCGTTAAATTGAGGATATCGCTTATGTTTTTATCACGATATGTAACCTCAAGTGTTTGCTCGTTATAACGTTTACCATGACATACTTGGCAAGGTGAATAAACGCTAGGTAAAAACAGTAGTTCTATACTTACAAAGCCAACGCCTTCACAGTTTTTACAGCGACCCTTAGCAACATTAAATGAAAAGCGACCAGCATCATAACGGCGTTCTTTTGCTTTTTGTGTTGAAGCAAATAGTTTACGCACATGATCAAACAAACCCGTATAGGTAGCTAAATTTGAACGAGGGGTACGGCCAATCGCTTTTTGATTGACTGTAATCAGGCGGCTTATATTATTTATACCTTCAATGATTTTTCCGTTGGTGTGTGTTTGCAGCTCTTGTTCGAGTAGGTCGGCTTCGTCGGTGGGGGCTTCTGTTATTACTTTTTGCCCAAGTGCTTCGTAAACAAGTTCTACTAAGGCTTGGCTTACTAGGCTTGATTTACCAGAGCCCGAAACCCCAGTAACGGTTGTCATAACACCCAGTGGAAATTCTGCATTGAGCTTTTTAAGATTATTACGCTCAATATCAGCCAATTTTAACCATGCATTAGGCCGCCTTTGATCCTTTTTTTGTGCGCTGTTTTGAGTAGACTCTTGAGTAGTATTTTTAGCAAAAAGGTGACGACCGGTGTGCGAGTTTTTTATTTTTTTTAACCCTTCAACAGGGCCGCTGTAAATAATGTCGCCACCATGCACACCTGCATCAGGGCCTACATCAACAATCCAATCAGCATGTTTAACAACGCTAATGTCGTGTTCAACAACAAAAACAGAATTGCCAGCCGCTATTAGCTCATCAAGCGCTTTTAAAAGTGCTTGTGTGTCTGCAGGGTGTAAACCCGCTGAAGGTTCATCTAACACGTAAACTACCCCAAATAATTTAGAGCGAATTTGTGTGGCAAGTCGCAACCGTTGTAGCTCTCCGGGGGAGAGCGTTGGCGTTGTGCGCTCAAGCGACAAGTACCCTAAACCAAGCATGGTTAGTGCTTCAATACGGGTGAGAATATCGCTGGCAATGCGCTGTGTAACAATGGCTTGCTCTGGTTTCTTTGTATTTTTATTTACTTTGGTATTAGCGGCGTTACTTAGCTTTTTAGCAAGCTCGTTTAATGTAAGTTGAGATAGCTCGCCAATATCGAGCCCTGCAAATTTAACACTTAACGATGCTTGTTTTAATTTTTTACCTTGGCAAGTAGGGCACTGCGATATTTGCATAAACTGCGATACGCGCTTTTTTGTACGCGGGCTTTGGGTAGTAGCAAAAGACTGTAAAACAAAGCGTTTAGCGCTTGAAAAAGTTCCCATGTAGCTTGGATCTTCGCTATTTTTTATCGCATTTTGTGTTTGCTCATAGGTGTAATCTGGATATACAGGCACAGTAGGTGTTTCGTCGGTAAATAAAATCCAATCGCGTGCTTTTTTAGAAAGTTTGTTCCAAGGCGTGTCTATGTCATAACCAAGGGAAGTAAGAATACGGCTTAGGTTTTTACCTTGCCATGCTGGTGGCCACGCGGCTATGGCGCGCTGGCGAATAGTTTTTGTATCGTCTGGCACAAGTAGCTTTTCGGTTACTTCAAACACTCGGCCTATTCCTGAGCATTCTGGGCACGCACCTTGTGGCGTATTTGGCGAAAATGCATCGGCATACAAAATACTCTGCCCAGCTGGGTATTCGCCAGCACGAGAGTAAAGCATGCGTAGCGCGTTAGAAATAGTTGTTATGCTACCAACTGATGAGCGAACCGACGGTGCCCCTCGTTGCTGCTGCAAAGCAACGGCAGGCGGTAGCCCTTCAATAGAGTCAACATCGGGCTCATCAACTTGATCTATCAACCTTCGGGCGTATGGCGATACTGAATCAAGATAACGGTGCTGCGACTCAGCAAACAGCGTTCCAAACGCAAGCGACGATTTTCCAGAGCCCGATATTCCTGTAAAAACAACCAATGCGTTACGAGGTAAATCAACGTCTACATTTTTTAAGTTGTGAACGCGTGCCCCTCTTACTTGAATGCTATTACTGGGGTCTGATAAATCTATTGTTGAGTTTTTATGTGTGCTTGCCATACGTTTATACTCCTGTTTAATCGCGTTTTTACTTTAAGCTAGCTTTGAATTATTTACTCTTATCACTCGTTATTACCCTAAAGTAGCGCAAGCACACTGAATGAGCGCTTAGTCTGTAGTGGCGCAGCCAAAGCGCTGGGTAAATAACGATGATTGTTTGTTTACATAATAGGTATGGAATGCGAATATAATTTAAACAGTTATTGTTATGTAATTTGTTACGTAATTTACTAGGTATTTTACTAGGTAATAAAAAGGAACTAACAGTGAATAAAGCCTTCGTGATCATTTTATTGGTGCTTTCGTGGGCAACCCAAGCCGACTCTATCAAAGCGCTAAATGTTGACCGTGCAGTACCAAATAGCATGAACTTATCGTTTGCAAACGATAGCAACATAACCCCTAAAAAAGGGGATTTTAAAATCACTAATTATGTATTAATGAGCAATGAAGAGGGCGAACGCTGGGCTGTTATAACATTAACTAACTTATCGTCGGGCAATCGCGAATTAGGCGAGGAACACATACTTGCACTTTTTGCCGACGGCAGCCGATTCATGCCAATGGAATTTAAACTTGGTTTTAAAGGTAACGAAACACAATCGGTAACTGTATCGTTTGCCGATTATAAATTCCCTATTTTAAGTGTGTATTCGAGTAACGATTTGTAACTAATAACGATGCGATAATATTAAATTAGGGATATTTCTAAAATTAAGGGTTTTTATGAAGTTTGAAGATGCGCAACAAAATATGAACCTCGCATACTTCGGTGGTGGAACCGGTGTATTAGTGTCTGGCTTGGTTTGGTGTATAGCTGGCTTTGTCGCATTACTGCATTCAAATCAATCGAGTATGCTTACTTTGTTTTTTGGTGGTATGTTTATACATCCTTTAGCCATGCTACTTTCAAAAGCGCTTAAACGCTCTGGCAATCATGACCCTAAAAACCCATTAGGTAAATTGGCCTTAGAAAGCACTATTATTTTATTTGTTGGTTTGTTTTTAGCGTTTTATGTAGCAAAACTTCAAGCTGAATGGTTTTATTCAATAATGCTGATGATAATTGGTGTTCGCTATTTAGTTTTCAACACTTTATATGGCATGAAAGTGTACTGGATTTTAGGTGCTTCGCTTATGTTTTCTGGCATGTTGTGTATTGTATTAAATGCCAATTTTGTAATCGGCGCCTTTATTGGCGGGATAACCGAAATAGTATTTTCGCTAGTAATATTTACCCAATCAAAAGGTGTGGCTTTAAAAACAGAATAACAATCTCCAATAATCGCAAAAATAGTGTGCAGTTGGAGTTACCCTTCAGCTTCGTAATATAGCAAAGGTTTTTAAAGTATTGAGTATCTGCAAATTGCATGTATTCATTAGTCGGTTTAGAGCGACAACCGGACGCTGAAAAATTCGTAGCATCATCCAAAATGCGAGACCCGTCATTGAAACTCTATCATTTGGTAAAAATGATATTCTTATTTTATAGGGACAATTGAAACCAACGACGAACATAAATCATCACTGGCTTTTAAAATTAAAAGGTACAACTCAGTTTAATATATGTAATTATTGAATAACGACCATTTTATAATGGAAATTTTTAGCTAATAAAGGATTGATGAATGGCTCTTCTACGAATTTTTTTCACTGTTATTTTTGTTATATCTATCTCAGGATGCATAGGTGCAGGTGTTGTGTACTCTTATGATGAGGAGGTGAGTGTTTCTTTAACTAAATCAGAAGTAAAAAAGCAATTTGGTGAACCTTTAAAAGTAAAATCTGACCAAAAGAAAGAAGTTTGGTATTACAAAGCCAAAGACGAAAGCGTTAATGGTTTTTTTATTGGCCTTGGTATACCATTACCGCTATTTATTTTTCTAGATGAAAAACTTATCGTTGAGTTTGAAGGCGAAACAGCAACGAAATTGATATATAAAAATTCACAGCAAAAAACAGTTGGCGCATTTTGCAAGTTTGTACCAGCTCTGCACCATGGTCCAAATACTTGGTCTTGCCATTTGGGTACTAAATCTGGAGGGGTCTAAGTAATATCTTCCGTTCATAATAGCGATATTATAAATCATGAAACTACTGGTCTTAGAATTGGATTAGTTGATTTTGCTCAGCTTTCACAATCGTCCGCTTCTGGCACTAAGCCGAACTTCGAGAAAGAGCGAATTACGGACATTGAGCTAATCTTCATTGTTAAATAATATTATGCTGTACCATTATAATGACTCTTTATTTTATAGGGATTTGAAATAACAAATGATGAGAACTTTTTTATTGTGTTGCAGTTTAATCATTACGACGCCTGCTTATGGAAATATGCCATCCTATTTCAACGAAGACATTGATAGCGAGTACAGAGAGCTGCTTAAACATGCGGACAAGATGCTTCCTCAGACGGATAAACAGCTAGCATACCTTCCTTCATTCTTTCCATTTAGCCTATTGGATGTTCGCCCAACGAATTTCGTCAATAATAATGACAAGCAAGCCTTTGCAAATTTTAATTTTGGGGTATTAGGAAGTAGGTTCCTGAATATTAATAAGAAGCAACTTTCTAATTTGCCAAGCATCTCAATATGCAAGGAGCAAAAATGTAAAAAAGAACGAATTGAGCTGATAAAGCAGTTTTTAGTGGATTCAAAGAGTGAAGTTGAAATGTTGAGACAAAATACAAATCTTTATATTGTCCAGCAAACGGCACCACATGTTTTTCGCATAAATAACACGTTTTATAGTCCAACGCAGCTTATTACCTACTACCCATCCAAACAAGCAGGATTTATCCCGTCAGGTGACTATAAGCTATCCAAGCCTGAAGAAGCTCCCAAAATGTTGGCATTATCTGAAGTTACTAAGGCTCTGAGAGAGGTGATGGCTAAGTATAATGTTGCTGCAATCACGAGAGTAAACGAAGAGAGTCTCAACATAATCTTTGGAGGTATAAGCGATAACCATTGGGGAATCGTAATTAACCATAAATCAACTATTCCAACTTCTGGTGATTATAGCCACATAGGTTTGGAATTCGATATTGTTCAAAAAGTTTCAGATAGCAGTTTTTACTATCAGACTAACTAATGGCTGTTATTGGCACTTTTGTGAAGTTCAACTGTGAGCGAAAAACTGGCTGTCAGCCCTAATTATTCCAAATATTGATTATCTTATAAAAGAAACAACAACGACAACCAGAGTAATAAACCCCGCAATCACAGCCTAATCAATAAGCATAAATTGATGAGGTATTGTTACTTTTAGTGCCTTATTGTTATTTATTGATCGTAATCAATAGATAACCTTTTAATACTCACTACACTTAACTTGCTGAGATGGAGCCGAGTCCATTCTTATGGAGTTGGTAATATCATTGAAAAATATGACTTTAGATTGTGAAGGAGAATAATATGCGAACAGGTAATATTTTATGGCCTACGGATTTTTCTGATACTGCATCACATGCTTTGCAATATGCCATTGAAATGGCGAATTTATATCAAGTAGGCATTCGTATTTTACACATTGTTGATCAGCCTTCAGATAATGAGAATTATATGATCCTTGCGATAACTCCCCAAGAGTTAGCTAAAAATATGGAAGACGCTGCGGCGAGTAAAATGCACGAGCTATTAGGTCAGTTGAATACTGATTTAAAGATTGAAACGGTTATTCGACATGGTGATGCCATTAATGAGATTTTAGATGAGACTAATAGCGGTGATATAGGCATGGTGGTAATTGCCAGTCATGGAAGAACCGGACTTTCTCATTTTTTGAATGTTAACGTTGCAGAAACGATAGCCAATAAAGCTAGTTGCCCAGTGTTAATAGTCAAATAAAATTGGCGCGTACCTCTTGTCCCGCTGCGGTTTTAGACGGGACAATGTGGCCAGCACGTTGGGTGAAAATGTGAGTTGTGTAAACGTCAATACACGGTTTAACTGCCCGAAAATGAACTTTTCATACTGGGGCAGGGTCAACGTAAAACTTTTACAGCAGTGAGTGTTAATTTTTTTCACTCATTGCGTAGGCATTCATTGTAGACGTCTTTTAGCTGATACCTTCACTCTACCAGTAAGCACAGCCTGGTCTTTTCCTCTTGAATTGACTGAATAATGAAGGTCCGCTCAACCACTCGACAACATAAAATATTGATAATAATTGGCAAGGTATTTTACTGTGTCGGATGGCGCTTCACTTATGCGACCTACACTGCCACAAAGTGGGCTATCTATAGGTTCACACCTAACTCCCAGCTATAAAACTATTACTCAATACTAATACCTTGTTTTAAAAAGTAATCTTCAATTTCATCAGTATGGGGCTTAAATGCTTTCCAACGGCCAATTGCTTTATTATTAAGTGGTTGGCGTACTTGCACCTTGCTTGCGGTAGAAACCGGTGCGGTGTTTAAGTGAAAATCTATACACTGCTCTTGCCACTCTAAGTTACAAAAGCTGACTAACTCTTTTATTTTCTGCTCGGGCTGTGCAACTAATTCTTCGTATTTTACTAATTTTATATTGCTGTGTTGCATGCTGAAGTGCTGCATTAGTTTGTAAAAACGGCTATAAAATTTTGCAGTGTCGAGTAGGTCGAGCGAGTACGCGTAGTAGGGGTTATTAATGGTAAATAATTGGCGATAGTTACCAATGGAGGTATCCATTGGGTCGCGCAGCATACAAATAATTTTAGCGTTTGGCAGTGCTTTGGTTATTAAGTCGATATAAAAAAAGTTAAACGGGAGTTTATCAATAAAGTGCTTATGGCTGCCTGTTATTACGCGTGTTGCGTTTAAATAGGTTGACCCAAGCTGATTAAAATCAAGCTTGTAGGCTTTAGTGAGCGTTTGAGTGTCGAGTACATGCGGTGTTTGCGTTTGGCTTAGCTTTTTAACGCTTAGGCCAAAGTCTTGTAATTCACCGGCTGATTGCACGTCGCTGTGGCTCGATAAAATACGCTCAACTAATGTGGTGCCAGAGCGGGGCATGCCTAATACAAAAATAGGTTCGGCCGTTGGGTTACCTTGTGTTGGCGCTTGTTTATGCTCCTCACTTAAGCGTTTAATATGTTCAAATAACTCAGTTGAGCTTGTATGATCAAAGGGCTGCACAGCACGTTTTGCTACTTTACCTTGCTCTAACGCGTTAAAAGCCTCTGAAAACTCACCAAGATCTTGATACTCTTTTGCTAAAGCATGGCCAATATGCAGTTTTTCATCGGGGTGTGTTACTTGCTCAAACACGTTTTTTAAGCGTTCAATGTGGTTGTTTTGCCTACTTACTTTAGTTAAATCACTTAATGCAAAATGACTTTGATGGTGCAGTGGGTTAAGCGCTATGGCATTTTCAAAAGCGTGTTGGGCTTTATCAAATAATCCTAAAAATTTAGCGCTTACACCATAGTTATAATAAAACGGTGGTTGAGCTTTGTTAGCTGCTGTAGCCAGTTTAATAGCGCACTCAAAGTAGTTAAGTGCTTGTTCGTGAATGCCTGCTTGAGTAAGGGCTACGCCGAGTGTGTCGGCATCAAGTGCTTTAGTTATTTGTTTTAATGATACCGATAGTGCGGTGTTTTTTGCTTTTTGTAATTCGCCAGTAAGTGCGTAACATTTAGCAAGTTGCGCGGTGTATTCAATACTTTGGCCAAGAGTGAGGGCTTTTTCGATAAGCTTTATTGCTTTGTGTATTTGCCCAACAGTTAAATTAACCATGGCCAGCAAAAAGTACCCATCGGCAAAGTCTGGTTTGAGTGTAACTAACTCCACTAGGGCTTTGTGTGCTTGCTCTATTTTACCTTGGTTTAGGGAGTGTATTGCGCTTTGATGAAGTTGCTTTAAATTTGGCTGCATGGTTTTTGGTAATTATTTTGTAAAAGAAAATAAAAAGGCTCAAATAAATTTGAGCCTTAAAACAGTGTTTAAAAAGTGAGACTGTTTAAAAGTCGCTTAAATTATATTTCAAATTTGTAGTTAAATTTAACACCTACCGTTAGCGGGCGATTAATGTAATGGCCGTAGTTACGTTGTATATCGGCGCCATTAGCTGATGTTATATCGGCATCTGAACGACGAACTGACGTAACTGCGTATTTGTTGAATAGGTTATCAACATATAGGGTAGTTGACCATGCATCAGCTGTTAATTTAGCTGATATATTACTTAAGCTGTAACCTGGTAGTGTTTCGCCGTTATCACGAAGCCCAACTCTTGAAAGCACGTCGCTTTGCGCGGTTAAACCGTAGTTAATATCGAGTGTTTTGTCGTTAAATACGTCTGTTTGATAGTTTACACCCATCGAAAATTGGTTTTCAGGTGAACCAGGTAAACGGTCGCCGTCTTCTGCGCCACCGGTGCCATCGGCGTTAAACAAAAATGGTGCGTCTGATGTTAGCTCTGCTTTTGTGTAGGCATAAGTTGCATAAACTGAAAACGAGTCAGATAAAATCGCACGGGTTGAAATTTCAATCCCTTTTGCATTTGCGCTGCCTGCGTTTGAAAGGTACGTTAATTGACCTATATCTGTAGCGCCCGTAATTTGTGCATCATCCCAATCGATGTTAAATAACGCGGCGTTAAAGTGTAGTTGGCTTCTAAACCATGTACTTTTAAAGCCTAACTCGTAGTTTGTTGTGGTGTCGGCTTCAAATAATAATTCGTCAGGTTGACCACAACCTGTTTGTTGATCCTCAGTAATAGGTTCCTCACATGACACTAAACCGTTTGAACCGCCAATTCTAAAGCCTTCACTTACTGTTACATAGCCCATTACTGAATCAGTAAATTGATATTTAGCATTAAATTTAAATAAGTTACCGTTATCGCCAGCGTCATCTTTTTCATATGCAACTGTGATGTCGTCAGGACCCGCACCACCGTACAATGTATTGGCTAGTGGGAAGTCAAAAGCTGCTTGCGACTCTACATCGTATTCGTAAAAACGGGCACCAATGGTAATATCTAATTTGTCGGTTACTTGGTAGCCAACTTCACCAAATAGTGCAGACTCAGTGACTTTACTTTTTGTAAGCTCTAAGTATTCTAATGAGTCTGGTCTTAGCTGCTCGCCACCAAAGTTATCGATAGCGAATTGGTCAAACCCAGGCGTAAACTCTCTGCTTGATGCTTCGGTTTCTGTTTTGTTGTAAAAGCCACCCACAATCCAGTTAAAGTCGCTGTCGCTTTGAGACACTAAGCGAATTTCTTGAGTGAAGGTATCTTCTTCGTCAATTTCACGGGTAAACGTTGAAAACGAAGGAAACTCTTCATAGCCGTAATCAAGACGAATAAGTAAGTCTGTTTGGTCGCGTTGGCCGTCGGCATCAAAGCTCGAAATACCAGTAGCCGATACTAGCTCTGCAAAACCTAAGTCGGCTTTTAGTTCAAGGCTTAGTAATTGATCTTTTTTCTCGCGAGGTTCTTCAAAGCGATAAGCTGACTCGTATTTACCTATTACGTCGCTTAAACCATTGTTTGCATTAAGACTGTTGTAATGAACAATCGAGCGGCCTTCGCTGTCTTGGTTTTGGTAAAAGTAGTTAAGCGTACCTTCAAACGATTCATTTGGTTTAAAGCGTACAGAAATACGACCTGTTGTTGTGGTTTCGCCGTTGGCGTCTTTTACATTTTTAAGGTTGTTGTTAACTGCTGAGCTATCGCTCCAATCTGGATCGGGCAACGATACGCCAGGCTCACGTACTACATAACCGTAATCGATAAACCCCGGATCTTCATATACGTTTAAGCTTGCACGAACTGCTAATTTATCTTCAATAATAGGAAGGTTAAATATAAAGCCGCCTTCGCCACCTAAAGAGTCACTTTCTTTTGTTTGAAATAGGTCGCCGTAAACTTCAAGCGATGTAAAATCAAGCTCAGGCTGTTTAAGCATGTAACGAATTGCACCGCCTAATGTGCCTGCACCATAAAGGGTGCCTTGTGGCCCAATTAATACTTCAACGCGCTCAATATCTACTAGGCGCATATCTACCGAAACTGGAATTTCGTTTATATAAGTAGATACCGTGCCGCCATCTGACGATGGACCAGAAGAATTTGTATTTAAACCACGAACAATAATAGGTGAGCCTGAGCGGCCACCTTGATCGGTAATTGTTAAACCAGGTACCCAGCGTGCTACATCCGCAAGCTCACTGATATTTTGATCTTTCATAATATCTGCATCAAGCGCTGTAATATTTAGCGGTGCATTTTGCACAGAGCCGCTACGCCTTGTTGCTGTAACTTCGATTACTTCGAGTGATTTGTTTTTAGCGGCAACTTCTTCTTGAGCAAGAGCGGCATTTGGTAATAAAAATACGCTAGAAACAGCGCTCGAAATAGCCAAGGTTAACAAGCTTGGTTTAAACATAAAAAGTGATCCCCAGTTCAAATGTTTTACATTAGTAAATTAAGTTAAGCAGTTTATCAGGGAGTGAAGTAGCTGGGAATATTTAAATTGAATTTTAATTCACTTTTATAGAATAAATATGGCTTATTTTCAGGGTTTTTATTTGGTTAATAGGCAATACAAGCAATAGCTTAGTGGAATTAGGTACAGTTAGGTTAAAAATTACACCCTTGTTTAAAGGTAAATAGTCATTCATGTTTTAAAGCTGGCTTTATGACGTGCTCGTTAAACAGATTATTACATTAAAATTAATATTTCATAATGTCATTACTTATACTTTTATTAGCACTATTAAAGTGTGTTTTTATCCCCATTATGAGTGATAGTCGTAATTATAAGTGACTGCATAAGCTTTTGAGTGGGCGTGTTTGATTGCCGCTTCGTATTCTCTTTTTTATTTTGTCCGCACTTTTTTGTGCGTGTTTTTTAAGGATTAACAATGAGCCAACTATTTTCGCCTTTATCACTTGGGCAAGTAACGTTAGATAACCGAATTATTATTGCACCCATGTGCCAGTATTCAGCAAACAATGGCGCTGCTAGCGATTGGCACACTATTCATTTAGGCCAATTGAGCTTAAGCGGTGCCGGGTTACTTATTTTAGAAGCAACAGCAGTAAACCCAGAAGGGCGTATTAGCTACGGCGATTTAGGGCTTTGGAATAACGAAACACAACAAGCGTTAGATAAAAGTCTAAAAGCAGTAAGGCAATACAGCCCTATGCCTATTGGCATTCAGTTAGCACATGCTGGGCGAAAAGCATCAACTGAAAAACCATGGGACGGTGGCGATGCGATTGCATCTGATGACGTAAATGGCTGGCAAACGCTCGCTCCTTCTGCAATTGCATATGACGATAAAAGCCCAGTACCAAAAGCAATGAGCCAATCTGATATTGACTCATTAATTAAAGACTTTGTAAGTGCAGCTAAACGCGCTGATGAACTCGGCCTTGATTTAATCGAGCTACATGGTGCACACGGTTACCTGTTACACCAGTTTTTGTCGCCACTTTCAAACAAGCGCGATGACAACTACGGTGGTAGCCTAGAAAACAGAATGCGTTTATTGCTTGACGTGTTTAAAGCAGTAAGAGCGGTATTCCCTAGTGAAAAAGCAGTGGGTGTACGTATTTCGGCAACCGATTGGGTTGAAGGTGGCTGGGATTTAGATCAATCGATAGTGCTAAGTAAAGCGCTTGATGAACTCGGCTGTGATTTTATTCATGTAAGTACGGCGGGCCTAAGCCCTGAACAACAAATACCTGTTAAACCTAATTTTCAGGTACCGTTTGCAACAGCTATCAAAGAAGCAGTTAAAATGCCTGTTATAGCGGTGGGTTTAATTACACAGGCGCAGCAAGCCGAAGATATTATTTGTGAGCAGCAAGCCGATGGCGTAGCACTTGCGCGTGGCATTTTATATAACCCGCATTGGCCTTGGCATGCAGCTGCAGAGCTTTGCGCTACAGTAACAGCACCTAAACAGTATTTACGCTCAAGCCCACATGGGCAGCCATCTCCAATTAAATAAAACACGCCCTAAGCAAAACCCAACCCGCGTTTGCGGGTTGGGTTTTATTATTTTTATAAAGTAGAGACACACATGACTCAAACAGGCGTTTCACCACAACCACTTAGCAATACACTCGTTACTATTATTGCTTTGTGTTGTGGCCTTATTGTTGCCAATATTTACTACGCTCAACCTATTATTGAGTTACTCGCCCCAGAGGTGGGATTAAGTGCACACAGTGCTAGCCTTATCGTATCGCTTACACAGATAGGCTACGCTTTGGGGTTGTTTTTTTTAGTGCCGTTAGCTGATTTAGTTGAAAATAAAAAGCTCATGTTGATCACACTTGGTGTGTCATTTTTAAGCTTAGTGGGGACTGCACTTGCTGACTCACCTAATGTAATGCTTATTTTATGTTTAATGATAGGTATTAGCTCGGTTTCTGTTCAGGTGCTAATTCCGCTTGCTGCGCATTTATCGTCTGACGAAAAACGCGGGCAAGTCTTAGGCAATATTATGGCTGGCCTGTTGTTAGGTATTTTGCTGGCAAGACCTATATCGAGCTTAATAGCCGATTACTTTGGTTGGCGTGCTGTATTTTACTTTGCAGCAGGGTGTATGGTGTTTATTGCAGGCGTAATTTATTTTGCTATTCCAAGCAGGCAACCTACCCATAAAACAACGTATTTTAAGTTATTAAAATCGCTTAAACAGTTAATGATAAGCCAACCAGTGCTGCGCCAACGATCTCTTTTTCAAGCATTAATGTTTGCATCGTTCAGCTTATTTTGGACAAGCGTACCGGTTGTGCTTGCCCGTGAGTATGGTTTATCTCAATCAGAAATAGCACTGTTTGCACTAGTGGGTGCGGCAGGTGCTGTAGCAGCCCCCATTGTTGGGCGTTTGGCAGATAAAGGCTATACACATCAGGTATCGTTACTGGCCAAAGTAATTGCAGCAGTGTGCTTTTTACCAAGCTTATTTGAGCTACCTTACGGCATTATAGTATTGGCATTAACCGGTGTGTTTATTGATTTTGCTGTGCAGGCCAATATGGTATTGGGTCAACGTGCAGTGTATGCACTAGAGCCACAAAGCCGTGCGCGTTTAAACGCTATTTACATGACGAGTATATTTGTAGGTGGCGCAGTAGGCTCGCTTATTGCCAGCCCATTATATGAAGCGGGTGGTTGGACAGGTATTGCACTGGTTGCTACGGGTATGCCGCTTATTTCGTTGATTGGCTATTTGGTTACAACTAAAAAGCAAAGTAAGACGGTAAGCTAATTACGTTGCAACAAAAAAGCCACGGCTTATGCGGTGGCTTTATTTTTTAGAATTAGTCGATTACAGTTTTACTTAAGCAACCTGCTTTTTTGCATTTGAAAACGAGCTACCAACAGATGCAACAATCACAAGTAAAATAGCGAGCCACTGCCATAAAGTAAGTAACTCACCCAGTATAATAAACCCCGCGAGCGAGGCTATTGCAGGCTCTAAGCTCATCATTACGCTAAATCCTTGCGAGGGCATGTTACGCAGTGCAACCATTTCAAGTGTGTAAGGCAATGCGCTTGATAAAATGGCAATACCAATACCCAATGGGATAATTTCCCATGTAAACGCGGCGCTTTGTAAAATACCGCCATAAGGTACTAGCACTATAGCGGCAACGGTCATTCCCAATGCGACAGTTGCTCCACCAGAGCTTTGTGTGCCCGTTTTTTTACCAAATAATATATAAGCAGCCCAGCAAGCACCTGCACCTAAAGCAAGTGCAACACCCAATGGATCAAGGCTGTCTTGGCCGCTCATATCAGGAAGTAAAAGCAAAATACCGGCAATAGCACAGGCAACCCAAAATAAATCACGTTTACGGCGCGATGAAAATAAGGCAACAGCCAGCGGGCCTGTAAATTCGAGCGCTACGCCTATGCCAAGTGGAATACGTTCAATGGCGTAATAAAACAAAATGTTCATGCCGCCTAAACTTAAACCATACACAATTATAGAAATACGATTACCAGAAGTAGGTAAGTGTTTCCAAGGTTTAAACACTAAGCAAAGTATTAGGGCAGAAAAACCAAGCCTAAGGGCAGTTGTACCTTCAGGGCCAACAATAGGAAAAAGCTGTTTTGCAAATGACGCGCCCGTTTGAATGGTCATCATTGCAAGCAGTACACACACGATAGCCAGTAAATAACTTTTTGAAGATGCTCGCATTTTTATCCTTGAGTTGAGTAACTCTATCAATTAGTTATGTAATGCAGGGAGTATAAAAGCTAAACCCGCCCGATATTAATGGCGGCATAGTATCTTTTTTTAAATTTATAGGTAAGTGTTTGCGACCAAAAATAGTGCAATTAATATAATATTAAATAGGGTGGGTTAATAAAGTAAGAGGTAAAGTTAGCAAACAGGTGCTTGCTAACTTTAATCAGTTGGTTAAAAGGCCCTAATGGGCACTTTTATTAACTAAGCCATCAAGAGAGTAAAGGCCTCGTTTTTCATTATTTTTGCGTTTAATTTCTTCAAGTGCGCGCGACTCTACGGCATCAAATAAAGCATTAATTAAGCGGTTAAAATGTTTGTGCATTGCGCTGCGAGCTGCATTTGCATCATGAGACTTTAGGGCTGTATAAATAGCGGTGTGTTCGTCCATAACGCATTCGTTATTGTTTTTACATACACTACTATAGTCAGCAACAATTTGTGGGTTTGTTAAACGTAAATCCCACAAGTTAGATACTGCAAACTCAAGTGCTTTATTGCGTGTTGCTCGCGAAATTATTTCATGGAACTCACGGTCAGCTTGCTCAACATAAATGCCTTTTTCCATGGCGATTAATGTTTTATTTAGTTGCTCTAATTCTTCTTCTGTAATGCTTTGAGCAGCTAAAGCGGCAATTTCGCCTTCAATTAATGCACGCGCTTGCGTAAGTTCAAATGCACTGATCTCTTTTGATTTTATAGATGTATTTTTTTGTTCTACTACGTATACACCAGAACCGGTTTTAACTTCAACTCGGCCACGTACTTCTAATGCGATAATAGCTTCTCTAATGGTAGGGCGACTTACATCAAACATTTCTGCAAGTTCACGTTCAGGTGGTAAACGACTCCCAGCAGAAAATTCGCCTTGATTTATTAAAGACTCAATTTTATCAACTATGCGCCAAAATAAGCGACGATTACCCATACTTTACCTTCATTACCTTAAGGAATAATGGCCTCTGGGGCCTAAAAGTCAAAACCAACTGTTAATACCAGAGGTTACCTCAAAATTCACTATTATGTCAAAATTCTAACGCGATGTTGTGGTTAAAAACCACTATACACCAATGGTTGTATTCTTGTATTACCAATTTAGTTCAAAATAATGCAATTGGCCAGCTTGATTGGTAATGTTTTTATGTGTTAGGTTAGCTTTAAGGTTATTGAATAATAAATATTGGTAATAAACTGAGTTTAGGTTGTCAGTGTTAAGTTTGTTGTAGAAGTATTTGATTGCCCACGGATGGGGATCGCTATTATTTAAAAGTGTTTTGTAAAATGTGTAGTTGTACGAGAGCTATTTAAGCTTTCTTCTGGGCGTTAACTGTCGTTGGTTAACGCCCATATTTTATTTAATTAGTCGTTAGGGTACACAACCCCAAGCTGTTTGCGCGCTTCATCAAGAACGCTCATTACGTTACTGGCTAAAATATGTGTATTAACGGGTGATTCAAAAATATTTTGCTTCACTAATGACATAAAATGCTCAACTTCGTATTTCATAAAGTGCTCATCAAATGGCTGGGATATAACTTCTACGTCACCATTATTAGCAATAAATTCAATCTTTTTTAGTTGCGATACAGCTTCTATACGTATGCGTCCATGCTCGCCTTGTATTTCGGTTATGTTGTCGCCTTGCGATATTTTGGAGTAACTAATAACGGCTTGTTTATCTGCGTAGTTTAGTAATACATCGCCCGCACCATCTACACCTGTATCAAGTAATATGCCACTGGCACTCACGCTTTGCGGCGCTCCCCAAAGTGCAATTAATAAATACAGTGGGTAAATCCCTAAATCAACCAAAGCACCATTAGCAAATTCGGGTAAAAACGTATTTGGACGTTCGCCATTTTTGTATTTATCGTAACGCGATGAATATTGACTGTACTGGCCAATATATTTACGTGGTGTACCAATTTTTTCCATTGCCTGTTGTAGGCCTGCAAAGTTAGGCAAGTGAGTGGTCATCATGGCTTCCATGTAGAGGCGCTGATGCTTTTTTGCTGTAGCTATAATACTTGCAAGCTCTTTAGAATTGGCTGCTGATGGTTTTTCGCCAAGGACATGTTTACCTGCTTCTAGGCACATAACAGCGTATTGTTTATGTAAGCTGTTAGGGGCGGCTATGTAGACAGCATCAACATTTTGATCTTGGCAAACTTGCTCGATTGAGGTGAAAATTTTTGCTTGTGTATTTTGTGGGTGTTTTGCTAAAAACGCTTCACCGCTTGATACTGCGCGCGAGCACACCCCATATAAATTAAAATCGTTTAACGTATTTGCAGCGGCTAACAGTGTGTCGCTAATAAAATTGGTGCCAACAATAACAAAGTTCATGCTCACTCCCTAGAAAATATAAGAGCGATAATTGTATCATTTTAAATTTTGGTGTGTTTATTTTAAAAGTTAAGTTTTTAACGTGTTTAGGCTTTAATTATTGTCGTTTTTTAGCTGAGGGTTTACGCAATATAAATAGCGATTAATGAGCTGGTTTTATGTATTGTGGTGTAAATAAAAAGTAAACGGTTAAGTTGTATGAGCACAGAGTATGATTACATTATAATTGGCGCAGGCAGTGGTGGTTGCGTGATGGCATCGCGATTGTCTGAGGATAAAAATGTAAGTGTGTGCTTAATTGAAGCAGGCGGTAGTGATAACAGTGTATTTGTACAAATGCCAGCAGGCATAGCAGCGAGTGTGCCTTATGGCATAAATAGCTGGCATTACAATACGGTGCCACAAAAAGAGCTTAATAACCGCTGTGGTTTTGTGCCGCGTGGCAAAGTGCTGGGTGGGTCGAGCTCGACTAATGCAATGGTTTATATAAGAGGTAATAAGTACGATTACGATAATTGGGCACAGCTTGGTAATGAAGGCTGGGATTTTGATAGTTTACTCCCGTACTTTATTAAAGCTGAGAACAATAAAGCGTTTATAAATAATGAGCTGCACGGAACAAAAGGCCCGCTACATGTACAAGAGCTAAATAATCTAAGCAATATAAACCAATACTTTTTAAATGCCTGTGCTGAGCAGGGCGTTAATTTAAGCGACGATATAAATGGCAAAGAGCAAAGTGGTGCACGTTTATCGCAGGTAACTCAGCACAATGGCGAGCGTTGTAGTGCAGCAAAAGCATATTTAACACCGCATTTAAACCGCCCCAATTTAACGGTATTAACCAATAGCCACGTTAATAAAATAAATATAACCAATAAGATAGCGCAAGGTGTGCAAATAGAGCGTAATAAAGAGGTTATTAATTTACGTGCTAAAAAAGAGGTAATACTTAGTGCTGGCGCTATTAATTCGCCGCAGGTATTAATGCTTTCAGGTATTGGCCCTAAAGCTCAGCTAAGCGCACATAACATTAAAGTTGAGCACGTACTTGAAGGTGTTGGCGCTAATTTACAAGATCACTTAACGGTAGTGCCACTTTATAAATCAAAAACAAATAAGGGTACCTTTGGTATAAGCCCACTTGGTATTGCGAGCATTATTAAAGGCTGCATTAACTGGTTTAGTAAGCGAGAAGGGCGATTAACCAGTAACTTTGCAGAGTCGCACGCGTTTATTCAATTATTTGAAGGCTCGCCAGCGCCCGATGTGCAACTAGAATTTGTGATTGGGCTGGTGGACGATCATAGTCGTAAATTACACACTGGGCATGGTTACAGTATACACAGCAGTATTATGCGCCCTAAAAGCCGAGGTACTATAACATTAGCCGACAGCAACCCGCGTAGTGCTCCACTTATTGACCCTAATTACTTAAGCCACCCAGACGACTTAGCTGTAATGATTGCTGGCCTTAAAAAAACACTCGCTATTATGCAAAGTAAAGCTTTTGATAACATACGCGGTAAAATGATCTACCCGCTTGATATAAATAATGATGATCAGCTGATTGCATTTATACGCCAAACGGCAGATACCGAGTATCACCCAGTTGGTACATGTAAAATGGGGCAAGATCCAATGGCAGTGGTGGATACTAATTTGCGAGTACACGGGGTAAGTAACTTACGCGTAGTCGATGCGTCGATTATGCCTACCATTATTACCGGCAACACAAATGCACCTGTAATTGCGATTGCTGAAAAAGCAGCTGATTTAATTAAACAGGCAAATGTTTAATTGAATCAACTTTAGTAGGGCTATTAATTAGCTATAAAATTCATTTAGCCATTGTTGCCAATCGCTTTCAAGGTGCAGCATTTGCTGATGCTTTTTAGCATTTAGATGCTTGATTTCGTCCTCGCTTGCCATATAGGGTCCAACGCGGCAAAGAGGGCAGTGGTTTGGTGTTAAGTATGCTGGCTTTGTGAGGCGTGAGCTTAATTCGCTAGTGTGTGTATTAATACCTTTTTGGCTGAAAACGTAAGTGATACCGCTGGTGTCTTTTACGTGTTTATCACGGTCAACATTACGAATTTTGTAACCTTCAAAATGGCTAATATCAAATGGGATTTGGCCTAAATAATCAGCGTTTAAACCGTTATTTAAACTCCCTTCTATATTCCATTCTCGATAAGGTTTTACATCCTTTGAAGTGATGTAGCACAGCATTGGGCCATTTTTATCAAGCGCGTATTCGTTAGCGTATTTAATAAATTGATGCAGCAAAGCGCGGTTTAATACGTTCATACTGGTTTGGCGCGTGTTGTTTTCAAACGCTTCACGGCCAACAAACGCGGGTATAAGCGGAAATTGAAAAATAACCACGTCAAAGCTGTACTGGTTTTCACTTAGAGTTTGCCAACACGCGGGGTTTGTTACATCAAAACCATTAAGTACCTCAACGTTATGCGCTTTTAAGTTGCTAAGTGCATTGTGATGATACTTTTGCTCAATAGTAGCTTGGTCATCGTAAGTGGATGCAACCAAAGCTTTTGGCGATAGATGAGTGTAAATAGCGTTCGAAAACGATAAATCGCCATCGCCTACGGTGAGTATTCGCCATTGAGGATTTAAATACATAAATTAAAATGGTTTAGTTGGTGTGTTATCGGCATCAGGCGTACTTTTTTGAGACTGCGCTGCAAGTAAACGATGAAAAGCAAGGCGTGTTTTTAACCCTTCAATGGCGATTTGTTTAATAATAAGATTAAAGGTAATTAAAATGGCAAAGGCAATATGAATAGGCCCGTGGGTAAACCCTGCATTTGTATCGTAAAGCATTAAACCGAATAGCAAAAATAAGACAACCAAGAAAATTTCGAGTAATTGACTTGAATAAAAACTCAAACGACCTTCGCTTTTATGATCTTTTTTAATGCGAATAGCACAAAAAAATGGGATCACTTTAATTTTAAATGCCGCGTTTTTTTCTACGTAGTTTTCGCCAAGTTCGTCGAGTTGTTGGCGTAATTGGTCAATCATGGTGTGTCCTCAAATAGCAGTGCGCAGATATTACCTTATTACTGTGCAACATTTAAGTTTACAGCTGCTATTTAGGATAAATACTCATACCAATAGTAAGAATGTGACACACAAACACAACAGAGGTAAGTACTACACGCATTTTTTGATAATCTTTATGGTAGGTTTGCCATTGTGGAGTGGCCTTTTCAAATATAAGTACTAACCAAAAACTAGCACCTAGCCAAGCCAGTGCCCACTCTACAGGTAAAAATGATAAAAATGGAACTGGGATAACAGGTAATACCGCTTTAATTGCATTGCTATAGCTTTGCTCTCCGGCGCGCCACAAGTTACCTGCCATAAATACTAAAATGGCGATACTGTAAAAAGTAAAAAACTCTAAGTTAAGGCTATTACTGCCAAACATAAGTGGCCAACCCACACACCCTAAAAACGGGATTAAGCCTAAGTAACCTAGTTGTATGTGGTTAACAAATTTTTCCATTACAGCGTGCCTTATGTTTAATGACTTATTTGAAGCGCGGCTATTGTAGCAGTATTGCGATTAGCGATCTTAATAATTCGCCAGCGTTTACAATTCAAATAATGCTTACGGTAAAAGAGATTATATAGTTCAATCCAAAAAACCGATTGTTTTAATCTAAACAATCAATTTCATTTAATTTCTCATTAGCCTTATTGTATTAACCAAGCCAACGCAGAAGGTCGTTTTAAACGAAAGCGTTGATTACTTTTTAAATACATTAAATATAGATGAGGAAATACCATGAGCACTTCATTAATCAATACAAAATTACAACCATTCAATGCAACCGCTTACCACAACGGTGACTTTGTAGAATTGTCTGAAAAAGATGTTCTAGGTAAATGGTCAATCTTCTTCTTTTACCCAGCTGATTTTACGTTTGTATGTCCTACTGAACTTGGCGATGTTGCAGATCATTACGCACAACTTCAAGAGATGGGCGTAGAAGTTTACTCAGTATCTACTGACACTCACTTCACTCATAAAGCATGGCACGATACGTCAGACACAATTGGTAAAATTACTTACCCAATGATTGGCGACCCAACAGGACGTATTACTCGTAGCTTTGGCGTAATGATTGAAGAAGAAGGCTTAGCACTTCGCGGAACATTTGTAATGAACCCGGAAGGCGAAATTAAAATTATCGAAACTCACGATTTAGGTATTGGCCGTAGCGCTAAAGAACTAGTTCGTAAAGTACAAGCTGCACAATACATTGCAACTCACGACGGTGAAGTTTGTCCTGCATCTTGGCAGCCAGGTGAAGACACACTTGCACCTTCACTAGACCTAGTTGGTAAAATCTAAGTATAGATTTATTCCTACTATGAGGGCAGGTAACTGCCCTTAAATCAACGAACATCCGTTTGTTGGTGCCTCCTATATCAATATACTTGTTTAAGCACATGCATTATTTGGCATGGGAGGCTTGCTGTTTAAATTTTCCTAAAAGGGTTAAGCCATGTTAGATAACAACATAAAAAATCAATTAAAAAGCCATTTTGAATCGCTTACTCAACCTGTTGAGCTGCTTATTGCCTTGGATGACAGCAAAAAATCAGCAGAAGTAGAAAGCTTAGCGAACGATTTAGCTTCACTGAGCGATAAATTTACGGTAATAAACAACCCAGATACAAGCGCGCGTCGCCCGTCGATGGTTGTACATTCACCTATTAAAAACACTCATATTACGTTTGCAGGCGTACCTATGGGCCACGAATTTACAAGCTTAGTGTTAGCACTTTTACATACTGGCGGACACGCAAGTAAAGCTAAAAGCGAAGACATTGAGCAAATACAATCGCTCACTCAAGAACTCAACTTTGAAGTATACATAAGTTTAAGTTGCCAAACGTGCCCGCAAGTAGTCCAAGCACTTAATACTATGGCAGCGACAAACAGCAATATTAAAGCGACCATGATTGATGGCGCATTATTTCAAAGTGAGGTAGAAGAGCGAAATATTTTAGCTGTACCGGCTGTATATTTAAATGGCGAACCATTTAGCCAAGGTGCACTAAGCCTTACCGACATACTCAATAAAGTAGATAGCAAAGGGGCACAGCGCCAAGCTGAATCGCTAAGTGAAAAAGATAAATTTGATGTACTTGTAATTGGTGGTGGGCCTGCGGGCGCATCGGCTGCGATTTACTCAGCACGAAAAGGGTTAAATACAGGCATTGTTGCCGACAGGTTTGGTGGACAAGTTGCAGATACATTAGCAATAGAAAACTTTATTTCGATTAAGGCGACAGAGGGGCCAAAGTTGGTTGCCCAGCTTGAAGAGCACGTTAAAGAATACGATGTAGATGTAATGCATAATCAGCGTGCAGCGGCACTTGGCTATAACAATGGCTACGAAATTACACTAGAAAATGGCGCAGTACTTAAAGCTAAGTCGCTCGTACTTGCCACCGGTGCACGTTGGCGCGAAATGAACGTACCAGGGGAGCAAGAATATCGCGGCCATGGTGTGGCATATTGCCCACATTGCGATGGTCCTTTATTTAAAGGTAAACCTGTTGCCGTAATTGGCGGTGGTAATTCAGGTATAGAAGCTGCAATCGATTTAGCTAATATTGTGCAAAGCGTTACGGTACTTGAATTTGCAGACACACTACGTGCTGATGAAGTGCTTATTCGTAAAGCTAAAAGCATGGCTAATATTACTATTATCAAAAGTGCACAAACAACCGAAGTACTTGGTGATGGTAAAAAAGTAACTGGCTTAATGTACACAGATAGAGTGTCGGGAGAGAGCAAAGAGCTTGAACTTGCCGGTATATTTGTACAAATAGGCTTAATACCTAATACAGAATGGTTAAAAGATAGCGACCTTGAATTAAGCAAATTTGGTGAAATACTGATTGATGCTAAAGGCGCAACTTCATTACCAGGCATTTATGGCGCGGGGGATGCAACCAATACTCCGTTTAAACAAATTATTATTGCAATGGGCAGCGGTGCAACAGCAAGTTTAGGTGCATTTGATTATTTAATTCGCCACTCTGAAGAAGCTGATCAAAGCGCTGCTTAATGTAATTAGTAAAAACTCTCTTGATATAACAGCAAGGCTACACCCATAGCTGTTTGTTAACCCAAGCCGCCCTTCTCCAAAGGCGGCTTTTTTAATACTTAAGAATTAGCACACGATCTAATCGCACCCACCGCCAGAATCACCGCCGCTACAATGTGTGTGAGAGTGCGATGAGTTACTGCTAGAGGAAACTGATGAGTCACTGCCAGTATAAGCTGATGATCCACGTGATGACTTAGCACTGATGAATGTAACTAACAGCAATATGCCTGATACGATAATTACCGTTATTGATGACCCCCATTGCTCAGTGGAAACGCCTTTAAATATTGCTAAACAAAGCACCGTAAATAGTATTGTTCTTATTATACTTTTCATTTTATATCCCTATTTAACCAATAAGTTAACTATAAACGTTAACTAACGTTAGCTGTATGCTCAAGCGCATTAATAACTGCTTTTTCGAGTATTGGTAACTTAAAAGGTTTTGATATAAACATATCCATGCCAGCTTGTTTACAGGCCAGTTTGTCTTGTGATGAGGTATTTGCTGTTAAAGCCACTATGTAAGTTTCTTCATCTGGACAGATGTTTTCTGCTCTAAGTTGTTTTGTTGCCTCAAATCCATCGAGTATGGGCATTACGCAGTCCATAAAAATAAGGTCATAATGTTTTTGGCGACATTTTAATACTGCATCTTGGCCATCAACGGCTGAGTCTGCTTTAATATTCAACTTATCTAGCGAGGCATGTAAAACTAATCTGTTAATGTCGTTATCATCAACAACAAGTACAGATAAGTCACTGCCGTTAGTGTCTAAGTTTGATTTAAGGCTTTCTTGTTTTTGCTCTTTACCTGGCTCTATAGGAATATTTACTAAAAACGTAGTGCCTTTATTAGGTGTACTTTTTACCTTTATTTTGCCGCCCATATATTCAACAAGCTCTTTTACTATTGCAAGCCCAAGGCCTGTGCCACCTTTTGAATTTTTAGCATCTACTTCTTGAGAAAAAGGAGAAAACAGTGACTCTAAAAAGCCTTTACTCATTCCGCGGCCTGTATCAGACACTTCAATGTTTAAACTTAACTTAGCTTTTACTTTAGAAAGGCTGGTGTTTAGTGTAACTGAACCATTTTCAGTAAATTTAAGTGCATTACTCAATAAATTAGAAACAATCTGGCTTAGTCGAGTATTGTCACTAAAAGCCCAGCAGTCATCATCAATTGTATTATTTACTTGTAGCGTTACATGCGTATTTTTAAATAGTGGTGTGTATAAAGAAGTTAAATCGGTAAAAATTGTTTTTAACAAAAAGTCAGTAGGCTCTAGCTTTAGCTCACCATGATTAATTTTAGAAAAATCGAGCACCTCATTAATAATGCTGAGCAAAATATCAGCACTTCTAAGTGCTATTTTTATTTTTTCAGCACGTACTTCTTCACTATGTTCATCAATTAATGTGGTTAGCATGCCTGTGATACCGTTAAGAGGGGTTCTTAATTCGTGGCTGATTTTAGCAAAGAGCATGCTTCTGTCTTCAAGTAAGCGCTCTGCTTGAGCTTGCTTTTGTTTAAGCTCTTCTCGAAGCTTGACTGACTCGGTTACATCTTGGCAGGTGCCAAATAACCTTATGCAGCGCTCGCCTTCAAACTCAGCCTCGCCAAAAGTAGCCACCCACAAATGGTTGTTTTTAGCTGTTATAACCTCTAGCTCTAAATTCCATTTTTTGCCTTTTTCTATGGCTAATTCTACAGCGCGAGTTATACCTTCACGACTTGGGCCTTCTTTATAAAACTCGATTGCAGAATTCATTTGTGGTTGAAATTGTTCATCTACTTCATGTATGAGGTATGTTTGTTCGCTCCAGGTGATTTTGTCAGAGATTAAATCAACTTCCCAGGTGCCTATATTTGCAACGTGCTCTAGCTTTAATAAGGTATTACTATTTTTTATGAGTTGTTCTTTAGTTTGTGCGCGAGCAAATTCCGAGCCTAGCCATTGCGCAAATAATTCGATGTAGTCGTAAGCATCATCGTTAAAAGCGAGGGAGTCTTTTGCGGATGAAAAGTTGACGGTACCAAATATTTTATCACCAATTTTTATTGGCGCGCCAATATAAGACTCTAACTGAAAGTTTATATAACAGGGGTGGTTCGCAATTGCGCTTTGAGAGGCTTTATGAAAAGCAAGTGCGGAGCCAGCCGATAGCGTATGTACACAATATGTACCTTGTAAGTCAAACACAGTACCGGGTAAAAGTGAGTTGTCGGGGGTTATGGCATATAAAACGGTATAACTGTTCTCATCTACTTTACTAATAATGCCTAGCTCTAGCTCGAATACTTCTAATCCAAAGATTAAAAGTTTATTGATTTTGGTTTGAAAATCAAACGACTGATTCGAAACTATATCGTGAAAACGTCTTAAAAAATTCAAAAGGAAACACCCCGTAAGCTTTTGTTCAATTTATACAATATAAAAGCCAATTAAAGGCATATTTATTAATTACTAAGTAAGTTTAGCAGTTTTTATCGATGATAACTAAAACTGATGCGTACACTTTAAATTTATAACCTTATGTTTTGTAGAATAATAGAGCATTAATATAACGCTGAGTGTAATGATGATTATATAATGCTCAGTGTTTTATATTTAGTAGGTTGAGTTTGGTGTGTACTCAGGATTTATATCGCCGCCAACTTCTTCCGGGTCTACATCGTTAATAAGTAGCGTTTCACGTACAGCTTCAATGTGATCAAGTACGCTTTGGTAGCGCTCGCCATATTCATACTTTGTCACTTCAATCGCTTTAGGCATGTAAGTAAAGGCTATTTTAAGTGCGTGGAGTGCTTCTTCGTTTATTTTTTCGGTCATAATGTTCTCTTATGTGTAGGCTATAGTTAATAAAATAACACCAAATACGATTCGGTAAAGACCAAAACTAACAAAAGTGAAATTTTCTAGAAAGCGTATGAATAGTTTAATAGTAAAATAAGCGACTATAAAAGACGTTAAAAAGCCAACTGCAAGGGCAGTTAGGTCATCTAAGCTAAACAGTTGGTAATGTTTAAGTAAGTCGTACCCTGAGGCTGCTGCAAGTACAGGTAAACCAAGTAAAAATGAAAATTCAGCGCTGGCTTTTCGGTTTAAACCACATAACATGGCACCAACAATAGAACTTCCAGCACGACTAGTCCCTGGAATTAACGCAAATACTTGTGCTACGCCAATCCAAAGAGCTTGTTTATAAGTAACTTGGGTTACATCGGTAGTTGTGCATTGAGCCTCTTTATAATTGCGCTCTAATAGTAAAAAAATCACACCGCCTACAATAAACATAACACCTACTACTGGTACGCTAAACAGTGTTTTTATTACATCACTAAATATAAAACCAATAATACCCAAAGGAATAAATGCAATGGCAACTTTCACCCATAAATTGAAATGTTTAGGGCTAAACTTATCTTTATAGTTGGCTAGTACCGCTAAAATGGCGGCAAGTTGGATAATGACTTCGAAGGCGAGGTTAGCGTCTGTTGATTCAATGCCTAACCACTTTGACGCTACAATTAAGTGCCCAGTTGATGATATGGGTAAAAATTCTGTTATACCTTCAATAATACCTAAAATAATCGCGTTAATTATATCCACGGTTTACTGCTTCCTGAAAAATTAAAAAGCCCGAACTCGGCTTAACTGAAATGACGCATTACTGCGTACCTAAATTGCGAGGCGTAGCATAAAAGCTCTTAAGGCAAACCAACAGTGTTTTTAGACTTAATTTGTTTAATAAATTGCATTAAACATTAAATGTACAATATAATGGTAATTGTTATCATTTGCATATACTGTTTTGTATATGTTTGGGCAAATTTACTGAGCGAATAATGAATAATAAAAAAACGTTTACAGCTACACGGAGAAGGCACTTAATTGCGTGTGTATTAGCGCTAGTTACTGCGGTAATAATGATTCCGGGTATGACAACCTATTTACCATTTCAAATGAATGAACAAATATTACTGCCTATTTTACTGTTTCCTGTTATTTGGACTGCGTTGTTTATTTATGCGTATTTGGCGCAAAAAGTATGGCAACCTTTTGTAGTCATGATTGCATTGTGTGTATTACATGGTTTATTGAGTTTTTGGGCGTTAACGCAGGGGCAGGGATGAAGTCGATTACTTTAAAAAAGCTATTTTTATTACATAGCTGGGTAGGAATTATTACTGCGGTACTGCTATTTATTGTTGCATTTAGCGGCGCATTAGCAGTTCTGTCGCGACCTGAGTTAAAAATATGGGCTAATCCAGAACTACAATCTAGCCAACACGTTGCCAGCGCGCAAATTAATAGATTAGTAAACGAATATCATAAACAAGTACCTAGTGAATTTGGCGAAAACATTCATGTGTTTTTACCAAGTGGGCATAACTTTCATTTATTAACGTTGGTATTTGAATCTCACCATGGCGATGAAAATTACGACCAAGAGGTGGCCAGAGTATTTCAATTTCATCCCAATACATTGGCGCTGGAAAATACTTACTATGGGCCTAGTAAAGAGTTTTACGCCAATAAAAAAACGGATGCGCCAACTTATATAGGTGAGTTTCATGCAGATTTGCATTTAGGGCGACCAATTGGGTTAATACTCACTGGGTTTTTAGGTTTAACGCTTTTAGTAAGTGCAGTGACAGGCTTGTTTATTCATCGCAAATTGATAAAAGAGCTCTTTACGTTTAGGCGAGATAAAGGGTTAGATATTGCAATAAGCGATGCTCATAAGGTTATAGGTATTTGGGGTAGCGTATTTAATATTGTGATTGGTTTTACAGGATCATTTTTAGGACTCGCGACTATTCTTTTACTACCAGCAGCTGCGTTTGTGAGCTTTGGTGGCGATCAAGATAAGTTAATAGAAACGTTTACCGCCATTCCTGAGCCTGTAGTTAGCCACATTAAGCAACCTACAAAAATAGACACTATTTTAGAGCATGCTCATAGTCGTTACCCTGAAGCAATAATTAGAGATGTCACAATAATGGCGCATAACGATGCGAATGCGCAGGTATATTTGCGTTTGTTAGGTGGCGAGGCTGTTGCTTCTCAGTTACTGCATTACCAAGGCAATGGTGAGTTTGTACAGTCGATGAGTAGTTTTGGTGATATTTCAGGTGTTTCAATAAAAGTAATTGAGCTGATGTTTCCGCTGCACTTTGGAAACTTTGCAGGGGTGTTTGTCAAACTGCTTTGGGTATTACTTGGTTTAAGTACTGCGCTTTTACCTATTTCGGGCATGATGATGTGGCTAGCAAAGCGTACACGTGGCAGTAGTCCTTCACTGAGTATGCAGGCATATGCACGCTGGAATCGCTTTATTATAGGCAGTTGTGGTGGCTTGGTATTAGCAAGCTTTGTGCTATTTCCTGTGCAAGTTGTACTTAATTATACCGTTATTGGTGTGGCGCAAAATAGCTTTTTTGGACCCGTGTTTTTTTATACGTGGTTGGCATGGTTACTCTTTAGTGTATTACCCATAGATTATAAAAACTATTTCAAGCTGACTCTTTTACTATGCGGCGCTTCGCTTGCTTTGGTGCTGCCGCTTAACATCCTATTTGGCGTGAGCAATGTTATTAACTTTAATAGCTCGCTTGTTGCGGTAGTAGATATAAGTTTTATGGTGGTGGGTTTCGGGTGTATGTTTGGTGCCTTAAAAATAAAAAACACACAAAAATTACAAGTTGAGGTACAACCCGCATGAACGAGCTACTAATTACAATTGCGATGGTGAGTTTACTATTAATGATGCTCAATATACGAAAAAACACACTTACATTATTGGTCAAAACATTTTTAAGTACACTGCTATTTGGTTTAGCGCTGATATGTTTTATGAGTGTTTACGGTATTTTAGGGGGTGCAATATGCGCCGTTGTGGGAGCTATGTTAGCTGGTTTACTAACCGCAGTTATTGCAGGTAAAGCACCGCAATTATTAGGTTAAATAATGCAGATCTTTAGCTAAAAAGGCCTTTGCAGTATTAACTCCAATGTTGTAACCACTATTAAGTATTTCAAACTTTTTAGTGGTACGCCCAACTTTAAAATTAGCCGGTGGTGCAATGATATTGATTTTGCAGTCACTAGAGCGTGTTAATAAATTAAAGCCAGGTACACATCGCGAAATCAACTGTTTTCTGGTAAGGTTTGGGTTACAAGGCTTTGTTAATAATAAAGAATAAGTATTTATGTTTGACCCTAGCGTAACCATTTTTGAAAGCACACAGAATCAGCTTGCAGAAAGTCCTCTTTGGCACCCTATGCTGAATACTTTTTTTTGGGTCGACATAAATAAAAAATTACTTTTAAGCAAAAAAATACACAGCGAAAGCCAACTAAAAACAATTAATATGCCCGATACACTCAGTGCAATAGCGTGGATTGATGAGCAGCACTTGTTGCTAGGTACAAGTACAGGTTTATACAAATACCATATTAATTCGAGCACTCGCCATCTTATTTTTAATATTGAAAATACAGAGCTAAATAGGCGTTCAAACGACGGCCGCGCTGATCCATGGGGTGGCTTTTGGTTAAGTACAATGGACGTAAATGCTAAAAAAGCTGATGGTAAAATATACCGTTATTATAAACGCCAGCTTAAAGTCGTTGTAAGTGGTTTGAGTATCCCAAATGGATTGTGCTTTGATAAGCCACGTTTACGCGGTTATTACTGCGACTCTTTAACGAGTTGTATTTATGTATTAGATTTGGATGAGCAAACTGGCGAACCTTGCTCTGAGCCACGTGTTTTCTATCAATTTAATGATACTGATGTTGACCCCGATGGCTGTGTAACCGACCAATTAGGTAATTTGTGGCTAGCTGTGTGGGGAATGGGGTGTGTTATATGTTTATCCCCAGGCGGTGAGCTAATTAAAACAATCAAGCTTTGTGCAATAAAACCGACTTGCACTGCATTTGGTGGTGAAAATGCTGAGTTTTTACTTGTAACATCGGCATTTGATGAAACGATTAATAATACTGCTAGTCAACAAGGCACTGTATTTCAAATCTCAGGCATAAAAAACGGGCAGTTTGAGCCGCCCGTTTTACTGTAATCTCAGTACATGTGCTGATTACCATGATAGTGAGGTTATTCTTTTAAGCTTCGATTAGCTGAAGTTTTATCTATAAATAGAATAATAAGGTAAAGGCTATCTTTTTTCGTTAATTGGTATTTACCAAAGCGCTCGGTTAATCATCAAATTATTTTTTAGATTCATATAGTTATTTTTTTAAAACTGGCTATTTTATTTCTGCCTGTTTCTTTTGCGTTATAAAGGGCTATGTCGGCGTTATTTATTACTTCTTTAGGTGTTGTTTTTTGATTGGGTATAAGGCTATAAAATCCAATACTCAAAGAGAGGTAATTACTAGCACTTGAAAAATTATGTTCAATTGCGAGTTCTGCGATTTTTTCCTGAATAAGAACAGCAAACCTTTGACAATGATCTGTGTCGACTGCAGGTAAAATTATCGCAAATTCTTCACCACCGAAACGAGCGGCTAAATCACCTTCACGTTTACAAAGATCATGCAGCGCTTTGGCAACTTGTTTTAACACTTCGTCACCGAGCTGATGCCCGTAGTTATCGTTATAACGCTTAAAAAAATCAATATCACACATTATTAAACTAATGGGTTCTTTATTACGTGCGCCGCGTTTTATTTCGCATTTTAAAGTTTGATCAAAACAGCGTCTGTTAGCAATGTTTGTAAGGCCATCAGTATTAACTTGTTTGTTGAGTTTATGGTTGGCATTAATGAGTTGCTGCTGAGTTTTTTGTAGCTCTTGCTTGTAATTTAAATTTTTGAAAGCATTAGCAAGCATTTCACCTACTAACCTTAGGCGAATAAGGTCTAAATCAGTCCAGTTTCTCTTTTGAACAACGCAATCACAGCCTATAAAGCCAACGAGCTCTTTGTCATAACGTAACCCGATGCAAAGAACTGATTTTATTTTTTGTCGCTGAAAAATTATTTTTTCGCTCGTTGCTTGAATAGGTAACAACGTTACATCGTTAACTCTAAATAAGTGAGTACGGGCCATTAAAGTAAAAAAATAAGGGAGATCGCTTTTTGGAAGGTCCTGTAAGTCGTCTTTAAATGCTTGTATATCGTTATTGACCCATTCGTGAGTGTTATTTATTGTTTTACCGTCCTTGGCAAACTTAAATAAATAACTTCTATCTGCGTGGCATACGGTACCAATAGCTTTTAATGCATAGTTGATATGCTTATCAACGTCGTCGTTTTGAATATCAATTAAGTCAGTTGATATGTTCGAAATAATATTATCAAAATCATATTGTTCTTCGACATTGTTATTTAATATATCAATGATAATAATTGAATGTGAGTTAGGTAATTTTGCAAATTTTACATTGAGTAGTAATTTAGATGTTTGTTTTGATAAAGCAAACTGGCATTGATTATTTGCTGTAAAATAGTCTAAGAATAGATCTTCGATTAACAGTTCTTTTTTACTGTGATGATTGGTTAAAGTGATATGTGCAAAATCGTTTTTTTTAAAATGTGGTTGCTCTTCTAAGTCAAATAAACTCAGTGCCTGACTGTTAACTTTGAATATATCTTCATTGGCATCATAAAGTAATATACAAAATGGCAGTAACTTCATGTTTTGCCACATTTCATCTGATCGATTATTACTCACTTAACTCTCCATGTGTTTAAGCCACAATTAAATTGTTATCTATTGTATTTTTATTGTTTTTACCTACTAATTATTAGCACATTTTTTTTGATTTACTAAGTTTTTAGTGCGTTTAAGGGTAGTACGTATTATAATTGATACTGTATATCATTACCCTTTCTACTCTAAGCCATCTTTGGCTTATTTGCACTTTAAGTATAGGTTATTCAAGCATTTCATGACAGAAATCACTACACATCAAGCTTCTCGTCGTCGGTTACTTATTGCGCTAGCAATTACGTGTTCGTTTATGGTAATTCAGGTTATAGGTGCTTATTATTCTAATTCGCTTGCTGTACTTGCCGATGCGGGGCATTTGTTTGTTCACAATAGTTCGTTATTCATCGCACTGATTGCATCAAGTCTCGCTATTCATTTTGCTAAAACCTATAACGATGGTCATCAAAGAGCTGAGCTTCTAGGCGGTCTGGTGAACGGGTTTTTATATCTAGCAATAAGTTTAATTATTTTGTATGAAGGTGGTGAGCGCTATATACACCAGCATGAAGGAAATGAGCTGGCTATTAATAGTTATTTAATGTCGGTTATTGCTGCTATTGGTTTTTTGTTTCATGGTGCTGCTGCATGGGTTTTATATAAAGGCCGCAAAGCGAGTATTAATGTTTACGCGGTATTTTTACATTCATTCTTTGATTTGATTTCGACAGTATCGACATTTGTGGCTGGTATTCTTATATATTTTACGGGCTGGGTTGTTATCGATATTTTATCGAGCATGTTAATCGCCTCTTTCGTGTTGTTTACCGGTGTTAAGGTCATTATTAGTTGTATAAAAGGTTTACGCTTAAATAAGGCTAAACTCCCTAAAGTAGCAGATATTGAAAGTGAGATTACAGATATGGAGCATGTTCACAATGTCCATAACGTCACTGTCACGCGAAAATATAAGGGTGTAGTAGTAGGCGCACACGTTGTCCTTAAAGAACATTGTACTATTGAAAAGCACGATGAAGCATGTCGTATGAAAGTAGAACAACTGTTAGCTGAAAAATTTAATGTACACAATAGTGTATTACAAATTGAAAGCCACGAATGCCATCACATTCATTAATACAAATTAATATAAAAGCGTGTAAAACTGATTAGCACGCTTTTAATGTTTTAAATCAAATCAATGATATTGCTAAAACAATCGCTTTTACGTAAGTCTTTAGCATCCATTGGCCTTGCAAAGTAGTAACCTTGCAGTACATTGCATCCAACTCCAGCTAAAAAGTTCATCTGTTCGCGCGTTTCTACTCCTTCTGCAATACAGTACAGATCTAGGTTTTCGGCCAATGAAAGAATGGTCTTAATAATTGACTCATCACCTTTATCTATACCAATACTGTTTACAAAGCTTTGATCTATTTTAATAACATTAATAGGAAATTGGCTCAAATAGGTGAGTGACGAGTAACCTGTACCAAAATCGTCAAGTAGTAATTTAAAGCCAGCAGCTTTTAAGTTATGTAGCTGCTTGGCTGCTTTGAGTTTATCTTCTAGTAAAATACTCTCTGTTATTTCAAGTCTTAATTGTCTTGGATGAACTTGAGAGTCCGCTAATATAGACATTAACCTTTGGGTTATGTTTGTTTTTAAAATGTGTTTAGGCGATAAGTTTAAAGATATGTAAAACAATGGGTTTTCACTGAGTATAGGTGCAAGTTCAATAAGAGCTCGTTGCAATGCTTGCTCAGTAAGGAGTTCTATTAAACCGGTTTCCTCTGCGACAGGAATAAAAAGTGCAGGCGATACTAACTGTCCTTGATTGTTCCAGCGCATGAGTAACTCCACGCCATTTATCGTTTTTTCTTCTATGTCGATGATAGGCTGATAGTGATTAAAAAATCGGTTGTCTTTCACTGCATCTTTTAAATCATTTTCGAGCAGTAACTTTTGTTTTATCAGCTCATTCATTTCATCGCTAAAAAACTTAAAGTCGTTTCTCCCGCCTTGTTTAGCGTGCATCATGGCTACATCAGCATTACGGATAAGTAAATCGGTGGTTACAGCATCGAATGGGTATAAAGCAACGCCAATGCTGGCTGAAATATTAATAGAGAAGTCTTCAATAATTACTTTATTAGCTAACTCATTACTAATTTTTCTTACTGTATCGCGAAGAGACTGAAGCGATTTTATATTTTGAATCAGCACTAAAAATTCATCACCACTTTGTCGGCCAAGTTTTGCGTTTGCGCCGAGCATACCGTTCACTCTTTGGGTAATATTACACAAGAGCTTATCGCCAACTGCGTGGCCAAAAGAGTCATTAACAGGTTTAAACTTATCTAAATCAATAAATAATAATGCGCATTGTGTATTACTTTCATCGGCATATTTAATCGCTTTTTCAATGTTTTGATACATTAAACTACGATTTGGGAGATGCGTTAGAGGATCAAAGTTAGCCAAATAGCGCAATTCGTTTTCAGCACGTTTTTGCTCGGTTAAATCTGTAATAACCACCACATAGTAACTTGCAGTATCTTTTGTAACTGCTGTGGCACTTATATGAATTGGATGTTCGTTATTTCTTGCTGTTTTTATATAAGCATCACTTTGCCAGTTTTCTGTCGGTTTTAATTTTTTTAAAATACCAGCAAACTCTTTACACTTATCTTTACCAATCGCTTTTATGAACAATTTAGGACTAATTTTAGTGGCTACTTTTTCATTTGAAAATGTTTCAATAAAACTGTTGTTTGCAGAAAATGGCATTAAATGTTTATCGAGTATAAGGAGCCAGTCATTTATTTGGCTGAACGCTTCACCTAAAATTTTTGCTTGTTGCTCGTTAGCACGTTGCGCTGTGATATTAGTATATATGCCAGAAACATATAACGGCTCATTTGTTTGAGGATCATATATAACTTGACCTGTATCTTGATACCATAACCAATGGCCATCTTTGTGCTGTAAGCGATAGGTTGCTTGCCAGTTTTGTTGTTTTTTGTATTTGAAGTAGTTTTCCCATTGGTTTTCAAAACGACGTCGATCATCAGGGTGTATTAGCGCCAAAAATTGTTCTATGTGTACGCGTACAGGCAAGTCTGTATAGCCTAATTCAATTCCTCTGAGCGTGCTTACGGAAGCATCTTTAAAATTATAATCCCACACGCCACTTTTGTTATTTTTAAGCGCGAGCTCTGTTTGCTTTTGCGAATGAATAGTCGCTCTATGAGCTTGTTCTATTGCAACTTGGCGGCTGCGGTATTGCCAAAAAATAAAAAACAATACGGCTAGTATTAAGGCTATATAGGCGGCAATAGCAAAGGGCGACTTCCATGGAGCGTAAGCTACGTTGATGTTAAGCGTGGCTGGTTCGCTTGTAACAATACCATCGCGATTATGTGCTGATATTTTTAGTGAGTAACTACCCGGTTGGAGCTTTGTGAAAAACACTTGATTAGATTGTAAGTCTTCATATGTAAGAGACGTTGGCCCTAAAAGGGTAACTTTATAATACGCTTTGTCTATATTGGGGTAAGAAAAGTTAGAAAAACTAACCGTCAACCCCATATCTTCATAACTGAGCTCAAGTGGTTGGCTAAGATATTGATGAGGGTAATAATTGAGCTCTTTGGTAAAAAGATTTATATCAGTAATCGCTACATTATTTTTTTTAAATAACTCTTCTTCATCAAAGTCTAGAGGGTCAAAGAGTAGAGCTCCGACATTGCTGCCAAAAATTAGCCTGTCATCATTTAACATTGTTGCAGCTATAGGAGTAAATTGGTTTATATTCAATCCGTCCTTTACTGAATAACTCACCACAATGAGTGTATCTAGGTTTATTTGGTATAAACCATTGTCGGTACTTGCCCATAAAAAACCATTTTGATCAGGAAGTAATGAGTAGATAGAGTCAGTATTAAATGAATTTTTTAATCCTATGTAGTGTTTTCTCTCATAAGTAACTGGGTCAACACCAATTAAGCCTTCCTGGGTGGTTGCCAACCATAAAGTATTCCGTTTTGAGTCTAAGTAAAAGTTTTCTACAGTGTAAAAAATATCTTCTTTAGGGTTAAAAGACTGAAATATAGTCGTTAAAGTTTTCGTTTTTTCGTTGTACCTAAAAAAACTTTTTGATGTACCAAGCACAAACTCTTCAGGATGTGTGTCGAGGTGTTTATAAAAAGCGTAAGAAAATAAAGGGTCGACTTGCTCTTTGAGTCCCTTAATAATTCTTGTTTTTCCGGTTGTTTCATTAAAAAGATAAAAGTTATCATCAGACATAAATGCATATGTGTCTGCAGATAATTGGGAAAAGCCAAATAAGTTTGATCGGTTAATTACATCATTCTCTATGTCTTGGTTTTCAATAACTTTACCTGTTTGCTTATCAAAAAGTTTGAACCCGTTGAAAGTAACAAGCCAAAGGAATTGATTATCGCCAATTGAAGACGGAAAAATATCATAAACGGCAGATGCTCCATATATAGCTTTTGAGTCGGTCGAGCTTAAATATACTTTACTTTTATTTGTAACTTGGTCGTAGCGCGCAATACCATCTTCGGTCCCTAGCCATATAATATTATTTTTATCTTGATAGGCAGCATGAACAGTATTATTCCCAGGTAAAAAAATATGTTTAAACCGTTGAGTTTTGACTGGCCAAGTAAACACTCCTTGGGTTCTAGAAGCTAGCCAAAGTACACCCGATTTATCAATCATTAGGTCGTTGATTGAGTTTTCACTAATATTAAACTTACTTTTTTCATAATTTAATATGAACTCTAGTTCTTTGGTTTCACGGTGATAACTAAACAATCCACTTTCGGTTGCTACAAACTCCCCGTAAACAGTATTGGCATAATCCCATATATTATAATCAGGGATTAAAGTTGTAATATTTGCTGCAGATATATTTTTGTTATTATCGAATGCTAATTGATACATGCCTTCAACAGTACCAACAAGTAATCCTAATTCATTATCAACACTTAAGAATTTGACGTTTACATTATCTATCGTATTTTTTTCAGGGGGATGAAGAGGGATTTTTACAAGTTCTGAATTATCTATATTTGCCGTGTATAAGCCATCATTTGTACCAATATATAAAGTATTTTTATATATCGTTAATGACCTAATGTAGTCACCTTCATTTGGTAGAGCTAGTTTAAGTGCAAAGCGTTTACTCGTCTCATCAAATGTATATATTTGACCATCTATGGCGAAGTAAAAAGTATTTTGTTTTTGGGTCATCGCGGAGATTGGAGAAAACATTTTTTGTTCTTTATCTATTTGACCTGAATAGATTTTTTCGGTTTTTAAAGTGAGGGGATCTATTATAAACGCACCAGAAAGATCAGTTGAAACGATAATCTTTCCGTCTTCGGCTTTAAATAACGCATAAATATAGTGTTTATCTAAGCCAAAGCCACCATTAAAAGTTTTTACTTTATACCCGTCAAAGCGATTTAAACCTTGTTGGGTAGCTATCCAAATATAGCCAATTTCGTCTTCTTGTGTCTGCAAAACGTAACTTTGCGAGAGACCTTCGTCAGTAGAAATTCGTTGTAATTGTTGAGCATAGTTCTGTGATGCAAAAGTACATTGAATGCATAGTAAAAAAATAATGGTGATAGGAAAAAAAACTTTGCTCAAACGCACTTATAAACACTCTCAGTGGAGGATAGGATGATACTTAGCTAGATAGTAAATATAGCATAAGTTTTTATTTTTTAATTACAAATAATATACGTAAAGTTAAAAGTTCTATTTTCAAATAGTGAGCTAATCTAAATAGATAACAGTTAATGTTCATGAGGAGAGTATAGTGGTTTTATCTAATATTGATGTAAAAAACAGCGTATTATTAATAATAGACCTACAAGAGTTGCTTGCTCCTGCAATTAAAGATTTTCCGAATATTTTAAAAAGTACATTGCAGTTAGCGCAGGCAGGTATTATTCACGACGTCCCGGTCTTAATAACTGAGCAATATGTCAAAGGGTTGGGCGCGACTAATCAGCAAATTAAAAATACATTACCTAATGCTATGTATTTTCATAAAACGTACTTTAGTGCATGTGCAGAGCTCGGCTTTGTTGATAAGTTAAAAAGCCATGATAAAAAGCAGGTTGTTGTTGTGGGCACTGAAGCGCATGTGTGTGTTTTACAAACATGCTTAGATTTAATAGAAAATGGTTTTGAGGTTATTGTCGTACACGATGGTATTGGCTCGAGAAATCCGCAACATAAAAACTTGGCAGTTGAGCAATTACGCCAAGCGGGTGCGGTAATTTCATGCGCTGAAATTGTTATTTTTCAATGGACAAAAAAAGCAGCAACGCCTACGTTTAAAAAAATACTGCCTATAATTAAGTAGACCACATGTATGTAATGTAAATCAAATGTATTACTTTTTGGTGTGTCGGTAGTTTATTATTGTGTTCAGTGAACTGAAACTCGTTTTTACACGTATATTGCAGACTGCTTTATAAAACAACAATGCAAACAACAATTTTAAGGTTTTTATGTCTAGTATTGGCCGGTTATTTACAATTATTTTCAGTCTTTTGTTTGTCGAGTCTATCGCTATTGGCTTGTATTTCGACACATTAGCGCAGGCCTTTATGATAGGTTTGCCATTGTGTTTATTACCTATATGGCTTTTAAACACACAAGGGGACAGCCCTGTTACCCCACATGTGATAGCTGCTGCCATAATGATGTTTTCTTTTTTGCACATACAACAAACTTTTGGGTTGATTGAAGTCCATTTTGAAATATTTATTTTAATGCCCATGTTAATTGTTTTTGTACAGTGGCGAGTGTTTATTACTGCAATTGTATTTGTGGCAGTTCATCATTTGTCTTTTTATTATTTACAAACTCAAAATACAGGATTTTATGTATTTGATCCTGACAGGCTTGCTTTTACTACGGTGCTTATTCATGCTGGATACGCAATAGTTGAAGTGTTAGTTGCAGGCTACATTGCCATAATGTTGCAACGCGAACGTCGTGCAGCTCTATCTTTAAGTTATGCGACAGAGCAAATAATGAAAGACCCTGAAAACATAAAACTCTCTCTTCGCGCTGATGATACTAAAAGTGAAGCTGTAGCAGGTTTTAACACGTTACTAGATTACTTATCGGATGTTATTAAGCAGGTACAAACTCAATCTGAATCACTGCAAAAAAACTCACAAGAGCTTATACATGTTCATGATCAGTTGGCGGGTGGTGCAGTGCAGCGTACACAACAAACTGATGATATTGCTAATTCTGGCGCTCAAGTTGCTAATGGTTTTAAACTTGTAGAAGAAGAAAGTGAGGTGCTAAAGCGTCAAGTAGACCATATTACACAAGCTGCGAGCGACGCATTAAAAGAAGTTCTTCAAACAGATGCTAAAAGTAGAGAGCTGTTAACACTACTTAACCATACTGAAGAAAAAATAAACCTCTTAGTGGCTGCGGGTGATGTTATTTCAGGTCTTCTAAATGAGATATCAGGTATTGCTGAGCAAACAAACTTACTTGCTTTAAATGCTGCTATTGAAGCTGCCCGTGCAGGCGAACATGGTCGAGGTTTTGCTGTTGTTGCTGATGAGGTAAGATCTTTGGCTAACCATAGTAAAGCAACAACAGATAAAATTAGTCTAACATTAAAAGATCTTGTTAATAATAGTAAAACGTCAACACAATCAATGAGTCAGTGTGTGAATTTTGTAGTTGATTTAACAAGTATTAGTGCTGCAATGAAAGAAAATATTTCAGCAATGAGCGAGCAAATAGCCGCAGTATCTTCAAGTTCTGATTCAGTTGCACAAGTTGTAGCTGAGCAGGCAGGTAATACTGAATTAATAGCAAGCAGTACTGATACTATGCGACAAAATCAGTACCAAGATACGCAAATAGTGCAGCAGTTAACCGCTAAGGTGCAGTTAATCGATGTAAGTATTGATGTGTTAGAGCAAAGCATTGCCAAGTTTAAATAAATCTAACTCTTTCGTATTTTCGCTTATAGCTACATGGCTTATTTGTGTTGTTGCAGGGTTAGTTTATTTTCAATTAGAGCAGCTAAAACCGTTTGATAGCTCAAAAATTTTAATGCAAAAACATTGGTTTAGTAATTTTAAAAAGCAATTGGATTGGGTTGATAATGGTGAGCCCTCTTTAGTGCTTATAACAGAAAAAAACTGCGGGTGTACTATACAGGCTAAGCCACATATTTCATCGCTAACTTCTTTTGCTACGAATAAAGGCATAAAGATTGTGGAAGTTGAATTAACACCAATTCTTAAACGCATTATTCCGGCAACGCCTGCTGCTGTTATTATTAACAAAGCGGGTGAATTTGTTTATGCAGGTCCGCTCTCCGAAGGATTAGCTTGTGCTCAGGGAAGTGGTTTTGTTGAAACCGTGGTCACTAATTTAGCTGCAGGTTTTAACTCAAACCTCTTAATTACACAAACCAAGGGATGTTACTGTGTAAATAATGCATAAATAACGTGCAGAAAAAACTAAAGCTCGCACTTAAATCAACAGTTACGAGCTTTAATATTTATTAAATTGTAACTAAGCCATAAATACCTAATGACACAAACACACAAGCAGCAATAGCACGTACGGTGTTTAAAGATATTCTTTTTAGTAATGCATTTCCGGCGTATATAACAGGGACATTAGCAATTAGCATACCTAACGTGGTTCCTACCGTTACCCAAAACACAGACTGATATTGTGCGCCTAGCAACACCGTCGCTATTTGTGTTTTATCACCAATTTCTGCAATAAAAAATAATACAAAAGCGACTAAAAAAGCCCCGTAGCTATCGTATTTACTACTTACAGCTTCGTCTTTGTCTGGAACTAATAGCCAAAGGCCAACTACAATAAAGCTTATGTTAACAAGCCAAGGTAAATATTCAGAAGAAAAACTATTATTTAACCACTGCCCAAACCATGCTGATAAACCATGATTGAGTAAGGTTGCGGCTAAAATACCAAGAATAAGTGCGCCTTTATTACGAAAGCGGGCGGCTAACAGGAGCGATAAAAGCTGGGTTTTATCGCCTATTTCGGCAAGTGTGACAGTGACGGTTGAGGTTAAAAAAACTTCCATTATTGATTCTTACAGGCGGGAATACTAAACCAAGGCAAACAACTATCTCCCGCCATGAGGATAGTGTCTACCTAGGTCTCGCCGATAACGCTTGCTACAACATTACAAACTTACCATGCACTTGAGGTGCAATTATGTTGATAAGTTTACTCATTACTGAGCGGGCTACTCCCCTAAGAGGCGGGCATTATTCCACAAAAATTTTGTGCGGTAAATATTAAGAATCGCGCATAGTTAATTTATTCGGGAGTAATAACGTTAGCTTTTGGCAATTAGTTGATAGTCAGGAAAGTGCGATAAGCGGTCGGTCAGGGTTAATTATTATTAGCTAATAGATACTATGAGGAAACTTTTCCCTTTTACATAGTGAAATAAACTTCAACAATCATAATGTTTATAGCTGGCAATAGATTACACTATTTGCTATTAATATAAGTTCATTAAATAAGGATGTTTTCGCGCTAAAATATGGGAAGTGTACTCTGATAAAGTTGTTATATCTCAAAAGGAGTTGAGTCATGCGGATTTATTGTTTAGCTCTATATTTCTTCTGTTCGGCTGTGTTTGCCACTAGCTGCTATATTACCGAAGAGCAACGCACTGAAAATAGCATCAAATATCAGGATCAAGTCGAAATCGAGATAACACTTTCAGATTCAGATTACTCAGTGATGATATCAATTCCTTCTCAAATAGGTGAACTCCCATTTCAAGGAGTCTTCCTTGTTACTGATAGCCTAGAGGACCCAACATTTTTCACTCAGCTTCAATCTTTCGAAGAAAATGGAAAAAATGTAGCCTGGTACACAATAAATACTGGTTTAATTCGCCGTCACTTTATCGTGGCTAGCTTCGGTGAGTGTAGTATGGATGTCTTCAGGGAAGTTTTATACCATGAAATATAACAAAACCACTCAATGCTCTCGCTTCACTCGCTAGGACACTAGGTATACAAGGAGGTCCTGTGAATTTAAATCAAGTTACGTTACCCGTAAATAACATGGATAAAGCTACAGAGTTTTATCGTGCTCTAGGTTTTACTCAAATAGTTGATACACCTCATTATGCACGTTTTGAATGTCCTGAAGGAAATTCAACTTTTTCATTATCTTTAGAAAGCTCTGACTTTAAGGGTTGTACTGTTATCTATTTCGAACACGAAGAGTTAGATAGTTGGGTTGCTCAATTAAAGTCTAAAGGTCTTAATTTCGATCAAGAGCCAACGGATCAGAGTTATTTGTGGCGAGAAGCTGTTTTATATGATCCGTCTGGTAATAAAATTAAACTTTATTGGGCAGGCGAAAACCGCCTTAATCCACCTTGGCGTGTCGAAATGCGCACCTAACAACACGTCCTGAGGTGGACGACCAGTAAAATTTAGCTATTAATTGCGAACTTTAAAAATGGTGAGCCTTACTTATTTTAGCCAACAGCAATTTGCCGCTTAAGACAGCGTTCTGCGCTTAGTCTAGTTCGGTTGTGATTCACTATTAGGAGTAAACTTTGAATAAAGGGATTTTGTTATTTTTACTCACCGTACTTTGTACCATCAATTCTGCGAACTCCGCAGAGACAACTTGGAAAACCCAAGGTTATGGTTACGTTTTTCATACTGTGGACAATAAAACAACAGCCTTTGATTTAACAACTAAGCATTGTTTGGAAAACCACTTTATCACCGATGAGTTTGAACAAATCTCGTTCATTGAAGAAACACAAAAAGTGAATAAATATAATCGCTTACTTAACTTTGGTGGTTTGTTTCCGTTAAAGCTAACGAAATTAGATAGTTTACCCGCTCAATGTCAATCCGAAAAAATTTTTAGTATTAAAGACAAAAACTACGAATTTAATGCCAGTATTGTTCTTGACGTTCTAATGAATAATTTTGAAGAGCACTATGCATTTTCAAAAGATAAAGATATTAATTGGGTTGAGCAGAGAAAACTTTGGCAAAAAAGAATAACCTCAAAAACTACGCAAGATGAGCTATTTAGTATCATTGATGACTTTCTTAAAGAATTACGCGACGGTCATGCCATATTACTCAATCAAGAACTTGATAGGCTTTCACATTACTCACCAAGAAAGTGGTCATTTTGGGGTGAATTAAAAGCGCACTCAGTAAATTACCCTGAATACTCAACTTACTGGGAATTACATACCGCATTAATTGAAAAGTCTCAGGGAAACATTAAGAATTACATTGATAAAAACTATTCCACTCTTCAATATCACGATAATTTTACCTTAGCAAAAACGCCTCAAAATATTGCCTATTTAAAAATAAGTAACTTTGATGATTTCTCAAATAATGACGTAAAAGCAACAAAAGAGGTTATGGAGATATTTACGCCTATCATCAAACAAAGCAATGGTTTAATTATTGACTTACGTTTTAGTATGGGTGGAAGTGACTTAGTGGCATTTTCTATTTTATCTTACTTAATAGATTCAGAATTAGCCTTGGGGGGTAAACAGTTTAAAACATCGACAGGTTACAGTGAACTTCAAAAAATTGTTGTCGCTCCATCAAAAATTAATAATTACACAGGAAGCATTGTTGTTCTAATTAGTCAAAAAACACCTAGTGCGGCTGAAGTATTTCTTTTAGGTTTACAAGCAAGGGGCAATGTTACTTTTATTGGTGAAAGAAGCTACGGAGCTTTTAGCGATACGTTAACAAAAGCTTTGCCTAATGGGTGGGGGATCACATTATCAAATGAAAGGTATCTCAATTCTCATGGGGAAAATTATGAAAACATTGGATTGCCTGTAGATCATGAGTTTGTATTTCTTAATGTGAACAATATTGAAAGCGGAACAGATGTGCAGCTTAATGAGGCAATTAAAGCTTTTAGATAGGTGCATTCGGCGTATAACAAGGCGTCACTAATGTCCGCTGTTGGCACTTTTGCGAAGTTCGGTAGAAATTAGGATGACATCCATATTTACTGGGATAGCTTTGTTTGTTCAATTAAGGTGGTTGTCTGGTTTAATTTTTAATTGCATTATGGCAATTGCTTTTATTGCATGACCTAATTAAATTATCTTTATATGGCCCCCTTAATCGCTTTTCATTAAAGTTATTATTCGGCAACTTATCTCGAAAAAACGGTAAACAGGGAATTTTATGAACTACCTAAAAAAGCTAAGGCTCCTCGCCATAATCATTTGTCTCTTGCCTCTATTTTCTGCCAATGCTGTCATTGTTAAAGAACACATAATTAACTCTAAGACGTTGGGAGAAAAGCAAAACGTCACCGTTTATCTGCCAGATAATTATGGTGACTTTCCGGATTATAAATATCCAGTTTATTATTTTCTGGATGGCAAATATTACAAGGACATGATTCAGGGGGTTATGTCATCCTATTACGAGAATGGTTTGGCACCATCCATGATATTGGTTGCAATTGAAAACGAAAGCAGAATTAGGGATTACACACCGACTGAACATGTCGAATACAAACAAGGTGGTGGTGCGGATGTCTTTTTGGATTACATAGAGAGAGCTGCTTCCCTTTGTCGATAAGCACTACCAAGCCTCTGATTTTAAAACCTTGAATGGACACTCTCTTGGCGGGCTTTTTTCTTTGCATGCAATGCACTCCCGACCGGGGCTGTTTACTGCCCATGTAGCATTAAGCCCTTCTATCCACTGGGGCAATAAAGTCACATTGCCTAAACTGAAAAGGTACCTGTCTTCACAAGACAATTTGAATCAGTTTCTTTATGTCAATCTAGGAGATGAAGGCTTTCAGGTGATTGACGATTCGGCAATAGCTATGCGTGAGGGATTTTTAGAATTAAAGGCATTTCTAGAAGAAACCAAACCCAACGGCCTCAGATTTAAGATAGAACATTTGCAAACGCTGCCCCACGTAGCGACGCTAATGACTGGTCTGGTTAATTCCACCAATGAATTGTATCGCAACTGGTCAGTACCTTTTAGAGTTTTTACAGAGGGACCTGAAGGTTTTGATAAGCATTTTAAGCTGCTGTCGCAAGACTTATTCCAGGAGATCAAACCTCGAAAAGGTGCGATCAATTTTGCTTCATATTATATTACAGGGCTTGATTCGCCCGAAAAAGGCATGGAGCTGTTGCAATATAACGCAGGGCTTTATTCAGATTCTGCATGGGTGTTGCTTAATCTGGCCAAAGGCTACGAAGAGAGAGGGGATCAAGATAAGGCTAAACAGCAAGCTATGCTGGCTCTTGGGAAAATCAAAAGCCATGAAGAAAACCTCAAAACCACTATCGATGAGTTTATTGCGGGGTTTGATACAGAGGAATAGATATGTAGGTATGCTAAAGGAGTCAACCCTTGATTTTATGTATCAAAAAACAACACCGCCCCGAATTGGCACTTTGGCGAAGTCCGCCTAGAGCGAGGAGCGGACACTGAAAAGTTAAATTTATTACTACTTCTTTGAGTAGGAGCCTAATTTTGTCCGATAACATTATTAAACGCCGCTTTGGGGAAAAATAACATGCTTAATATCTGGCTATTTTAATTACTTGTTTACAAAGGCAATTATTGGTGAAATTATCGGGGTATGTAATATACGCCGTTTTGGTGTGTTATGAACCACCAAAATGGTGTTCAATAAGCTGTTAGGGTTTACGGAGAAACTGGTGCATATCAAATCTATTATTTTTATTATTTCACTTTTATCGTTTTCATCATTTGCAAATGATATTAGTGAATTCTGGGCAGCCGAGCCTGAATATTTAAAAGTTGTTAAAATCAATGTGTCCCAACTTTATAATAAAAATCCTGATTTACATGTCCTCGAATTTTCGATTAAACGTGACACTACAAAAATTGAAACAGACAATGAGTATTTTATTTACCTTAAAGCACTAGATAAAGCAGATATAACCTTAGATCCCGATCCTAATGTTCAGGCTTGGGCAAAATCCGAAGGTATTGAGGCAAATGAAATTGCTGTTTACAGTGCGATCTTCAAGTTACCCAAAGGTGAGTTTAAGCCTTATATGCTATCGGTCATTCAATCTCGTGCTTTTTTAAATAATAAATGGGCGGAGTTGGTAAAGCCCTAACAAAGCAAATCAACTAGGACACGTAACAGTTGGCAACGTTTCGCTACACAATTTTAGCCAACCATTACTTAGCCTGTTATTTAGGCGTTGGTATGACTCCCACTGTCAAGTTAAACGCACTGACCCCTGCCTAACTTTTTAAGCCATAATTACTTTAGCTCGAATTAGAGCGAGTTAATACATAGGATGAAGCAAGTAATGTCGTCGGTTATCTTGCTGATATTCGTTGGTTATTACTATTTCTAGTAACAGAGCAGACCTTACTTATTGCGTCCTGTGGCGGTCACCGATGGCACCTGTCTTCAGTCTATGTTCGTGGTTCAATGCAGCGTTAGCTACATTGCCATCCTAACGCCGTCGGTGGTTGTGCCACACCCGATGCTTGATCCCATGCATTAACTCTAATTCGTTTATCATGCGGGTACTCTTGCCAATCTAAGTTTTGTATTCACTGGCGTAAGCACCACTTCTTTTGCAATAGCCCATATGTACGCAATCATTTCTCGGGCAATGGCGGTAACAACCAGATTGTAGTGTTTCCCTTTGGCTATCATTTTTTTATAGCGTTTGCAGAGCCTAATCTGTGCTTTCCACGCAATATCAATAATGTCCTTTGGTAAGCCTTCTTGTCGTTTTTGCATATCGGTCGATATATTTGCCGCATACCTATAAGTGTGTGCACCTTCCACAAGAAGGCGTCTTGCTCGGCCATTTCCGCATTTTGTGATGGCGCCAATATGGCGTTTGCCACCACTCGAGTGTTCACTGGGTACAAGACCGAGATAACTCATTAATTTACGGGGATGGTCGAAACGCGATAAATCGCCAAGCTCAGCAACAACGCCGGTGGCGACCAACAAACGGACACCACGCATAGCTTGTATTGCTTTGACAACAGGATAATAACGCCACTGGTGAACGTGGTGTGTTAGTTCATTGTCTAGCCGTTCAAGTCGGCTTATTCGTTCGGTAATTGTGTGTAAAAACTCTTGTAAGACGATGTGCTGAGCGGGGGGGGGGCAGCACAAGCTCAGTAAGCCAACGTAAATGTTTTTGTGACCAATTCGCAGTGCCTTTGTAATTGATATTATTGCGAAGCAACAGCGCCTTTAATTGATATTTAGCATCTTTTAAGTCCTTCATTGCCACTTCGCGTGCACGAGATAAATCGCGTACAGCTTCATCTTCAGGCTCGGGAACATAGATAGGTGTTAAATCTTCAGACTTAAGTAATTTAGCAAGCTTAAGAGCATCACGTTTATCGGTTTTAATCTTCTCACCAGGTTTTTTAGGAATAAGAGAGGGCGCCACCACGTAACAGCAATGGCCGAGGCTGGTAATTAACCTGTAAATCCAATAACCACATGGGCCTGCTTCATAAACAAAATGAAGTGTTGCGCCAGGGTATTTCGATTCGAACTGACGAACAAGCTTTTGAACGGCCACTTTGGAAGACGAAACTCGGCCAAGATGAACAGGTTGCGCACTTCTATGTTCTTCAATATAGGCGACTTCATTGAATTCTTTATGTGTATCAAGACCGATAAAAAGTATGCTATGTTTATTCATGTTAGCCTCTGCTGTTTAGTTAATTGACAAACTAATTATGGCTCTGGCTTTGAATTAAGCTAACCCACGAAAAGCGGAGGCTAACACCGTGTGGGAGTCATTATGTCTATGTTTTTTTCAAACTATGAGTAAATTTAAAGTTTTGTTAATCCCAGTAGCTACTTTACTAGGAGCGCTATTAGGTTATTTTCTAGCACCGCCACAACCACTTTATCCCTTTGCAGGTGAAAAGCATGAACTTGAACTCATTTACTATATTGAGCTTCATATAATTATTTATTTAGGTTTCTTTTCAGCATGCTTCACATTTTTATCTTCTAAGCTCCTCAATACTTCCATAAGTTTAGCCATAGGTTCATTAATTTCAGTTGGTTTATTTATTGGCTCAATAGATGATTTAAGGAGCGGAGCTATACCTTATTACAGTTTTCGCGAAATAGTTGTATATATTGTTGGTTGTATTTCTTGGTATGGTATAGTTTATTTGTTAAGTAGCTTTTCCAATAAAAACAAAGTGGTATAAACACATAACAAGACGTTAAAGGCTTCCATTTTGGGCCTCCTAGAGGTAAAGTGAAAGAATAGATAGTGATTAATAGTGTTTCTCGCAGGTCTTATAGATAGTCGACTTTACGACAACCCCTGAGTATGCGTATTGAAACAAATTACTCCTGTTGATCCGAAAGTCTTGTTACAAACATTAATTGTTTCCGCTCAAATATTGGTAATCAACAGAAGCATATTCCATGTATTAATGAGATAGGTAAATACATTAATTAATGGAACGGAGTAACTATAAGTTACTCAAACGGACGCTAAACAGTTGGCTAGCTTCGTTCCTCGCAATTTTAGCCAATAATTTCGCGCCGCTTAGTAGGCGTTAGGTACTTCATAGTGTTTAGGTGTAATTTTCAAGTTTTATTGATATCAATTATTGGAATGCCATTTATTGCATCAGCGCAAGATGATAAGTTGTGCGAACACTTAATTTCCTTTGCTAGCAAATCAAAAGTCGCTAAACCTTTAAAAGTTATATTAATTAATGATTGGGCTAACTTCTCAAAGAGCTGTGAGCATAATGGAACAGAGGAGGGTAAGGAGTTCTGCAATTACTTAATAAACAATACTTCAACTGAATTTATGAATATTAATTTATCAAGAATTTTGAATTGTAGTGTAAATGATTTTAATTTAGGCAGTGTTCACCTAAATAAAATCTCAGGTGAATTTTCAGTATTTGAAATACTTAGCCTAAACCAAGATATTACATTGAATATAAATTTCTCAATTGGGGACGATGTAATAAAAGACTTTATAGAAATCGAGGCTGAAAATGAGCCTGAAGAATAAGTACCTAACAAGCTAATAAACAAGGACAAAAAACAGTTTGCTGTTTTCGTTCCTCAACATTTTAGCAAACAATTTTTTGCCTGTTATTAGGGCGTTACGATCGTCCGTAATTGGCACAAACCGGAAATCACCTACCAATAAATTCCGTATTTATAAATTAAGGTTTTATAAAGCCTTAATGTAATTAATTTGCAACCATTCAAATATTTACCAAAACCTAATCTTACTTAGATTTAAGATAGACTCTAATTAATAAATCTCAATCTGTGTGCCACACTTTGCTTAAAATTCAAACTATTCTCAAGCTGCCGCGAATTCTCGACTTAAGTGGCGCTGGCCAAAAATTTCAAATAATACACATTTTTTTAAATAACAATTGATAACCATTTTCGTTTAGATTAGTATGCACCTACTAAATGAAATTGAGAGTGGTTTGTATTCATGTATATTTGTCTATGTCACGGTGTGACTGATAAAAAAATTGAGCAAACAATTGACGATGGTGCAACAACCATGCGTGAATTAACTAAAGAGCTTAAAGTAGGCAGCCAATGCGGTAAGTGTTGTGGTTGTACTAAAAAGATCCTTAATCGCAGACTTATTCAGATTGCTGATGTAACGGATCAAGTTGCTTAATTACATATAAAAACTTAGATATAAAAAAAGCAGCTTTTAGCTGCTTTTTTTATGCTTGTTACTATTTACAGTTGAGACTGCAAGTAGTTTTTAATACCCGTGTTTTTAATAAGTAATTGTTGGGTTTCTAACCAATCAATTTGCTCTTCTTGTTCATTTAAAATGTGGTCAAGGGCTTCACGGGTAATATAATCTTTTTTGCTTTCAGCCAGTTTAACTGCGCTTTGTAACTCACCAATAGTATCAAGTTCAAAACTCATGTTAGCTGCAATCATTTCTTCGCTGTTTTCACCAATACGCAGTCGGCCTAGGTCTTGAAGATTTGGTAAACCTTCTAAAAACAAAATACGTTCGATTAAACGATCGGCGTTTTTCATTTTTTGAATAGATACTTTGTAATCTGCTTTGTCTAGTTGAGTGAAGCCAAAATCTTTAAACATGCGTGCATGTAAAAAGTATTGGTTAATACCAACAAGCTCATTAGCGAGTACTTTATTAAGCGCTGCAATAACGTCTTTATCGCCTTTCATAGTATGCTCCTACTAAGCCATTTGTGCTTGATGATAATTTTCAGAACCAATCTTATCAATTAAGCCAAGTTGTTGCTCTAACCAGTAAACATGGTCCTCTTCGGTATCAAATAACAGTTTTTCTAAAATGCTACGAGATTGATAATCTTGTTGTTCTTCACATATTGCGATAACGTCTTTAACACACGCAACTACTTCAAGTTCTAGTGTTAAATCGTTTTGCATCATGCTTTTTACGTCGTTACCGATAAGTAAATCACGGCGTTTAGTCATATTTGGTACACCTTCTAAAAACAAGATGCGCTTAATAAGCCAGTCTGCGTGATCTTTTTCTTCTTCCATTTCGTGGTTAAGGCGCTCGTATAGTTTGTTTAAACCCCAGTCGTCATACATGCGCGAGTGTATAAAATACTGGTCGATTGCTGCTAATTCGTTAGCTAACAATGTATTAAACGCATCGATTACTTTTTGATTACCTTTCATGATAAATCGCCTTAACTATTTCAATTGTATACAGTGTAGTACAAATAGCCTATATTGCAAGTTTTCTCTATAAAAATCATTGCGTTACTATTGGTTTTGATTCTTATTTAAGTTTGCGTTACTGCTTGGTTTATGGACAGTTTTTTATTTGCATTAGCATCTAATAGACGCCTTAAATAAAAAAGTGAGACGTCTATTTATGTGGGATTTGTTAATTAACCTGAACTCTGGATAATAAATCTATCTCGAGCAGCTATTTTCAGCGCTAACTGCGTTGAATTTACTTGCAATAGGCTAGCTATTGACGCGTAAAGTCGCCTTGTTTTCACTGAGAATCTCTGGCTAGAGAAAATCAATTTAAATATCTCCATGATTCTATACGTCAGTAAATCTCTTAACCAGAGCTCAGGTTAAGCATATAGGCATGCAGGGCATGCCTATAGTGTGTGTTTATTTGTTAAAATTGGTATGTAGCACCCAATGTTGCAGTTGTGCCTAATCCTTTAATGTTGTACCCACCGTAAGTATATGCTTGTGCGCGGGCTGGGTAGTAATCACTATTGAAAAGGTTTTCTATTCCCAAATAGCCACTCCACTTGGCGTTAACATTGTATTGGCCACTTAAGTTAAATGTGTTGTAGCTACTAACAGGGCCCTGATCGCCGGAGTATTGCCCTTGTGCGTTTTTATCAAAGCGCTTTCTGTCGCCTACGTATAAAAAGCTCATTGCAAGTGATAGTTCGTCATTTGTTTGCCATGTTACATTAGCTGTTGCTTTAGGTGGGCTAATTTGGCTTGCGCCTAAATAGTCATCTGTCTCGGTGTTTTTACCTTCAACATAGCTGTAAGTAGCACTTAATTTAAGGTCTTGGGTAATAGTGTAGTTAACTAGTCCTTCGTAACCCCATATTTCTTGTGGTGCACGCACGGGTTCGTAAACACCTGTTACTTCATTATACTCATTACTTGTACCAAGCTCTGAGGTACTTCTGTAAAGAGCAAATTCAAAACGTACGTTTTCAAACTGTGAGGTAAAACCAACTTCGTAATTGTCGATTATTGAGGCTTGTGTTTGAATAAGTGCAATGTCGTCAACGGTTGCAGCGCGAAGTAAGCGACCAATATCAGAAATATCAGAGCCCTGTGAGTAACTAAAAAATGGGCTAAAGGCATCTGTTAAGTTATATTTAATACCGGCGTTATAGGTTGTTGCATCGTAATTAATGGTGTCGCCACGCACATTTAATGGTACTGAACATTGCGATACGGTTTTGCAAAGTTTTAGCGTTTGGTAGTCACTTACGCTCAAATCAATGCTTTCGTTTCTTACACCCGCTTTTACAATAATGTCGTCGTTTATTACCCATTTGGTTTGTAAAAAGCCTGCCACACTTTCCATGTCCATTTCTGGCACCCACACACGGCCATCTACTAAAGGTTGCGATGTTTTATCGTTTAAGGCATCAATGCCGTAGATTAGGGTGGCTGTTACATTTTCAAAATCAAACTGGCTATTAAACGTGGCTCGTGCGCCTTGTTTATCTGATTTAATAACCGATTGACCACCGCTGTAACCTTCATCAAGATTGGCTAAAGCGGTTGAGAAAAAGAACACGTTTTCTATATTTTGTTTATATAGATCGAGGGTCATTTGTGTGTTTTCAAACAGCGCGTAATCAACATATTTTAGGGTTATATTCTCGTTGCCTTCAGGGCCTTGCGGTTTACCTTGTTTTTGAAGCTCTAAAGGGACGTGTATAGCGTATGTTTTTTCCCCTATATTGCCATCGCCAGTCACATCGCCTAAGTCTGTTTTTTGTTGTGAGCTGTAAAAGTTGTAGCTAAACTGAAGTTGTTTTTCGTCGTCAAAATCGTAACTTAACTTTGTAAAGTAGTTTTGAGTTTCAGAATCAGATAAACCATATTGCAAGCCTAAAATATCGCCCTGTGCATCGCGTTGTACGCCGTTTTCTTCATAGCTTGCTGTTAGTAGATAGCTTAGTTTATCAAGTTTGCCGTTCACTGCTGCTGATATTCTACCGCCGCCACTTTCTGCTAACTTAACAGCGCTAAAGCGACTTGAAATACTTATTTCGCCTTCCGGTTTACCATCACTACGCGCTTGTTTTGTTATGTAGTTAATAATGCCACCTGAGGCACCATTACCATAAATAGAGGTTGCTCCTTTTATGACTTCAATGCGCGCTATTGCGCTTGCGTCTAACGTTTTTACACCTAATGAACCATTACGAAGAGGGGTTGATTGCGGTACGCCATCAATCATTATTAATGGCGCGCGACCACGCAGTGTTTGTCCTGAATTACTTGAGCTGCCAGTGTTAGGTGCAAGGCCTGGAACCATTTGCGCGAGTAAACTCCCCAGCTCTGAGCTTACTTTTAAATGCTGCTGTATTTGTTGCTGATTAATAACGGTAATTGAGGCTGGTACTTCGTCAATGCTTTCTGATATTCGGCTGCCAGATACAATCACATGCTCTAACTGATCAGAAGTGTATTCATTTTTATTATTTTCATTTGCTAACGTGTTAGCACTTATTGCAACAGCAATAAGGCAAAGCGAAGTTTTTAACATGGGAGGGTCTTAGTTGATAATAAGTTGCGTAATGGTAATTATTATCAACTAATGACGCAAGTGTTAATGAGATTTATTTCCATTTGTGGCGTTTTAACCAAAAATACACACCGCTTACAATAAAAAATGCGAGTGAAAGGGCTATTAATAACCATAAAAACTGCACTATAGGACCTGCAAAATCACCAATGTGAAATTTATACTTAAAGTTCCATGCTTGTGTTGTGAAGTTGGTTTTACTGGCGTCAAATGAGTTTAATACTTTACCAGTAAATGGGTTAGTCCAAACCCAGCTGTAAGCATGGCTTTCGCCAGGGTTTTGCATTCTCAGTGCAATTGCTTCGTCATCTTTTTTAGGCAAGTAAATTCTATATGTTTTGCCATCAGGGAATACGCTCTCGGCATTTTTTATTGCTTCGTTATAATTTAAAACAGCTTGAGAAAGGGGGATTATTTTTGGTGCTTTAGGTCTTTGCTCTACTTTGTTAAACGTTACAAATTCTAATACAGATTGAGTTTGTGTTTTCCAGTTAAATGCCATGCCAGTAAAGGCAATAAGCATAAGGGGTATAAAAAAGTAAACACCAAGCACGGTATGTAATTGATACATGAGCACTCTAAATTTGGCTTTTGGTTTTATAGCTAAACGTTTAACTCTGTTTTTTGGTTTTACCCATAAGTAAAAACCAAGTAATACATTTACTAGCAGCAGCAATGCACACACGGACATCCAATTTCGAAAGGTTTTTTCACCCTTACTGTTTTCAAACAACAGCCAGCGATGTAAGCCTTGGGCAAACCCATAAATAGTATCGGTTGATTCATAGACGTTTAGTACACTCCCTGAATAGGGATTAACACTAGCGTAGTGTTTATTAGCTAACCTAAACTGCCATGCGGCGTCCGGTGCTTGCTCTGGCATAAAAAAAGTAATTTTTTGCTTAGTTTGAGTTTGTACATTTTGTATAAGCTCATCGTAATGCATAAAAGTAGCTTGTGGTGCTACTTGCCATTTTGCGGGTTCTATTAAGTGCTGAATGTCTTTTGCATAAATCATAACAGCACCGGTTAAGCTCACTATTAATAAAAATAGTCCGCTAATAAGGGCAAGGCCTAAATGAATTCTACGTAACCAAATTTTCAAAAACGGTATCTCATTATGAGTTAATAGTAATATTGTAAATGATAATACGAGCTGTTTTCAATTAAATAGTGATGTATTTGGTTGGATTTCTATTATGCAATTTTCGATATTATAGTTATCGTGTAAGAATATTTTTATGGCTTGCAAATTAATCGCTTGCTGAGTGCTAATAATAAGCTCGCAGTAGCTTTCTTTATCGTCTAATTGCCAAAGCTTAATACTGGTTACCGATTCGATATTAAATTTACTACTAATAGCATCCGATATTGCGTGTGTGTCGATATTGTCAGGCGCTGCTTGCATTAAAACTTTGCAGCTTTGTTTTAAAAGTAAAATGCCATGATAAATTACATACATAGAAATAAGTACAGTGGCGATTAAATCAACAATATACCATTGATATAAAATAATTAAGGTGCCAGCAATGATTACCACAATAGATGCCATTGCATCTGATACGTTATGAATGAAGGCTGCTTTTATATTTATACTGTGATTTGCACCAGCTCGATAGGTTAAATACGCTGTTGCTAAATCAATCACTAACGCTATTGCGGCCACCCACACAACTATCCAACCATTAATTGGTTGAGGGTTTAAATAACTCGAAATTGATTCAAAAATTAAATACACACCAATTATTATTAGTGTACTGCTATTAAAAAGAGTGGCGAGTATTTCAGCGCGTTTATAGCCAAAGTGATGAGTGTCATCAGCTGGTTTATTACCGATTTTTCGTGCAATCAAGGCTATAAATATAGCGGCGGCATCACTTAAGTTGTGAAGTGCATCTGCTATAAGTGACAAACTACCCGAAAATAACCCACCAATAACTTGGGCTATGGTTAGTAATACATTAATAAAAACTGCAACGGTGAGCTGTTTATTACTTTGGTTTTCGTCTACATGACTATGTGAATGATCGTGCGCCATTGCCATAATCCCTTCAAATACATTGACTGAATATTGCTTATATCATGGGTGGTTTGAAACAGCTACAGAAGTTGTCGCGTACATGAACGTAATTTTAAGTTAATGATAAAGGCGTATTTTATTAAATGCGTGAATTTAAGTTTGTCGCGCTAAATGTCGAGTTTTTAAGGAGTTTACGGCTCAAAACTTGCGTCTTTATATATTTAGTGCATTAATGTAAGTAATATTAAATGATTAAAAGCTGCTGGGTATTAAGCATGGACAAAGGTTTAAACTTTGGTGAATTAACAGGTAAAGGACAATCTGTTCGAAGTAAGTTAATTATAACCTTTATAATTATAGCTTTAGTGCCGCTTTGTATACTTACGTGGTTTAGTCTTGAACACGTAAATCGCACCCTTAAACAAAATGCAGACACCGAACTTAACGAGCTTAATAATATAGGCAAGCAATTTGCTGATATTTGGTTTGCAGACCATGTTAAAGATTTATATTTGCTTAGGTCACAACTTGATATTAGCTCTGCTAAAAAACAAAAATTAATAAATCAATTTGTTGAGCAGTATGACTTCGTTAATCATGTAGAGCTTATAGATATAAACCTTGTTAACTCACGACCTTTATCACCTTTTTTTGATGTTATTAAAGAGCAGCGCTTTGACGACATACGCACAGGTATTAAAAATACAGGCAAGATTCAGTTTCAGTCAATGACTGCCTCAGGGCGCGACTATCATATTATTGGCTTGCCAGTATTAAATGATGAAAATAAGTTACAAACAATATTGATCGCAGATATAAATTTAAACGGCTTATTAAATAATTTAAGTAAAATACACGCTGCTAATAAAGACATAACATTTTATGTTATGTACAAAAATAAAATTCAAAAAAGTAATAATTCAGACGATACCCAACCACTATTTTTCTCTCAAAACGGATCACCAACACAACGTGTTTTTACTTATAGTGATAAGAATGAAGTCACTTTATATGGGTATATTAATTCATTAGAGTTTTTAAATGAATCTGGCTGGCAGCTACTCGTATCAAAACCAAAAGAAGTCGCACTACAAGGCGCCAATTATTATAAGCAGCTTGCTGTATTGACTAATACGGGGGCGTTATTGCTTATATTAACGCTGTCTTGGTGGTTTGGTCGCCGGCTTTCTCAGCCTTTAATTAACTTAGCTAAAATTGTTGAAAATATTACAAAAGGCGATTTGGTTAAAGTTCCAATAATAAACGACAGTATAGAGTTTAATCAGCTTTCATTAGGTCTTCGTAAGTTAGTGGACGTAAAAGCAGAGCAACAAAGTATATTACAAAAACAACGTTCGGCACTTCAAATTGCATTAAAACAATTAGCTGAACAAAAAAGCGCATTAGATGAACATGCAATTGTTGCTGTAACCGATTTGCATGGCACTATCACTTTTGTAAATAAGAAATTTTGTGAGATTAGTGGTTTTGATGAGCATGAATTAATAGGCGAAAACCATCGCCTTTTAAATTCGGGAAAACACGAAAAAGAATTTTTTAAAAATATGTATAAAACCCTTAAACATGGCGACATATGGAACGGGCAAATATGTAACAAAGCTAAAAATGGTGATTTTTATTGGGTAGATACGACCATCGTGCCATTTTTAGATGAAAACGGTAAACCACAAAACTATATCGCTATTCGTACCGACATTTCAGCACTTAAATTACAAGAGTTGGAGCTTGAACAGCACAAAACACAGTTACAACTAGTGATTGACTCAACAGCCGTGGGTATTTGGGATTGGTATATCGATTCTAAAAAAGTGACATTTAATAATCGCTGGGCCGAGATTATAGGTTACAAACTCAGCGAGCTTGAACCATGCACTATAGATACTTGGTATACCTTTGCTCATCCTGATGATTTAGCTATATCGGAGAGAAAACTTCAAGCGTATTTTGCCGGCGAGACTGACTATTATGTTAGCGAAGCCCGCATGAAGCATAAAAATGGAGATTGGATTTGGGTTCTCGATACTGCAAAAATAGTTGAGTGGAATACCGATGGCTCTCCAAAACGTATGATAGGTACGCATTTAGACATATCTGATCAAAAATCTACACAGCATGAACTGCAAGGAAGTCGAGATAGGTTTGCATCTTTGGTATCAAATATACCGGGCATTATTTATCGATGTAAATTTGATGACAAATTAAGCATGCTTTATATGAGCGACCAAGCGAGTGAAATAACAGGCTATTCGCCTGATGAGTTGATACATAGCGAAGCCATTAACTTTTTTGATTTAATATGCGAAGACGATTCTACAAAAATAAAAGCTGAAATATTAAGTTGTGTCGGCGCCAAGCAACCATGGTCTGTTGAGTATAGAATTACAGCTCGCGATGGTTCCTTGCATTGGGTCAACGAAAAAGGCCAAGCGATTTACGCAGATGATGGCAACATATTGTATTTAGATGGGTTTATTTTAGATATTACGGAACGTTACAACACTCAATTAGAAATAAATCGTCAGCAAAATTTACTCGAATCAATGAGTAAGCAAGGTCAGATTGGCGCATGGGAAATTGACTTAGAGGCGCATACGCTTTATTGGTCTGATGAAGTTAAAGTTATTCATGAGGTACCAGAGGGTTATGAACCTAGCATAGATACCGCAATTGATTTTTATAAACCAGGAATACACCGAGACACTATAAGTACCTTGTTTGAATGCGCTGTGACTTTAGGTGAAAGTTGGAGTGTTGAGCTTATTATTTTAACTTATTCGGGGCAGGAGCGTTGGGTTAAATCAATGGGCCAAGCAGAGCTTAGAGATGGAAAATGCGTACGTGTTTTTGGCTCGTTTCAAAGTATTGATGCGCATAAGCGACTTGAACTCGAAAGCGAAAAAACAAACAGGTATAACAAAAATTTAGCCGCACTTACTGTTGCCCCTGAAGTACAAAACAGTAATGTAGAACAAGTTAAAAAGTTAGCAGTTAAATCTATGTGTGAAGTGCTAGATATTGCACGCGCCTCGGTATGGATTTTTAACGATAAACGAGATGTGATGACATGTCATAGTTTATACATTAAAGGGCAAGGTTTTGTAGATACAAATGCTGTTTTAACTGCTAAAGACTACCCTGCATATTACAACGCCATTTATAAGCAAAACTTAGTAGCTATTGATGATGTTTATACGCACCCAGCAACGGCTGATTTTATAGAAGTGTATGCAAAACCACTAAATATTAAATCGATGCTTGATGCAGTGATAGCAACTGGCGATGGTAATTTAGGTATTTTGTGTGCTGAAACGGTAGGCGAGCACCACAATTGGACGCAAAGCGAAGAAACGTATCTTCGATCATTAGCTACTTTAGTGGGAAGCTCTTTAGTTTCTCAGCAGCGTAAAGTAATCAGTGAGGAGTTAAAAGTAGCGCTTGTTAAGGCTGAAGATGCAGCGCTTGCTAAGAGTCAATTCTTAGCAACCATGAGCCACGAAATAAGAACGCCAATGAATGGTGTGCTCGGTATGCTAGAGCTTGTTCAATTAGAATCATTACCTAAGCCAATAGAGACAAAAGTAGACATTGCCAAAACAAGCGCACATTCTTTATTAGCCGTGATTAACGATATTTTAGATTTTTCGAAAGCCGAGGCTGGTAAAATCGAACTTGAAGAAATTAACTTTAATGGACGAGATTTAATTGGCGAAGTTGCTGCCGCGCAAGCATTTACTGCTCAAGACAAAGGCATTGAAATAATTTTAGATTTGTTAGCCTTGGAGCCTTCGCAATTATGTGGTGACCCCGGGCGAATTCGCCAAGTGCTTACTAATTTACTGAGTAACGCCGTTAAGTTTACGGCTAAAGGCGAGGTTGTGGTAAGTGCGAAAATTAATAAAATGGTTCAAGGTTTAGAATTTGTTGTAAGTGTAAAAGACTCAGGCATAGGAATAAGTGAAGACAAACAACAGCAATTATTTACTCCGTTTTCTCAAGTAGATGCATCAACAACGCGTGAATACGGGGGCAGTGGCTTAGGGCTTGCCATCTGCAAACAGCTTTGCGAGTTAATGGGAGGAGCTATTTCTGTCACTAGCGAAGCAGGTAAAGGAAGCACCTTTACTGCCTCTATAATGCTAACACCGGGAGATCAAAAAGAGCGTTATATTCCTAATATTAATATGGAAGAATTAACAGTTTTAGTTGTTGATGATAACGAAACAAATAGAATAGTAATTTTACAACAGCTTGAACATTGGGGCGCGAAAGTTGTTCTGGCATGTGACGCACACCAAGCACTTGATATGTGTGCGCAGCAATATAAAAGCGAAAATTGCATGTATGATATTGCAGTGCTTGATATGCAAATGCCAGGAATGGATGGCATAGAGCTTTGTAAAGCATTAAAAGCACATGAACATTATAAATCAATGCCACTTGTAATGATGACTAGTATTGCTGGTATGGAAGGCGCGCAGCGCTATTCTGATGCTGGTTTTCAGGCATATTTCCCCAAACCTGTAACCACTGCCGATTTAATTTCTGCACTGTCAGTCATAACAAGTAATGATGCAGATGAGACACTCCCACTTGTTACGTCAGGTTATATTTCGTCACTCAAAAAAGAAAAGGTGCAGGAACCTACCCAAATATTACTTGTAGAAGATAATCCAATTAATCGGCAAGTAGCTACATTAATGCTCAAAAAGCTTAATTGTGACGTTACAATTGCCGAAAATGGTCAATTAGCAATTGATATATTAAAAGCTCACGATTCAGGGTTCTTTAAGTTAGTACTTATGGATTGCCAAATGCCTGTTATGGATGGTTTTGCTTCAACCGCGGCTATTCGCAAAGGATTAGCGGGTGAACAGCACAAAAATATTAGAATTATTGCTATCACCGCTAATGCAATGGACTCCGATAAAGAGCGTTGTATTACAGCTGGAATGGATGATTATTTGAGTAAACCTATTCAATTAGATATTTTAAAAGATAAATTAGAGCAGTATATTTAAGGTAAAAATACAATGAGCCAACCCGTTATAATACGTGATGCAAAACCAAGTGACGCAAAAACAATTTTGCACTTTATTACCGAACTTGCCATATACGAAAAAGAACCGGATGCGGTAAAAACCGATGAACAAGCAATTTTAGATACTTTGTTTAGCGAAGGGGCAACCGCGCACAGCATAATTTGTTTAGAGGGCGATGAGCCAATTGGTTTTGCAGTATATTTTTATAATTACTCTACTTGGTTAGGTAAAAATGGCCTATACCTTGAGGATTTATACGTAAGCCCAGATAGTCGTGGCAATGGTGCAGGCAAAGCCATTATGAAGCACTTAGCTAATAAGGCGATTAGTAATAACTGTGGTCGTTTTGAATGGGTGGTGCTTGATTGGAATAAACCCGCTATCGATTTTTACAACAGTATTGGCGCAAAGCCTCAAAACGAATGGATTATATATCGCTTAACAGGGCAGGAATTATTAGATTTCGCCAAATAGTTAATGAAAATCATTTGCATTTGGGGTGTTGGGTGTGTAAGTTAAATACACACTCAATAATTAAATGTGCAGATGATTATATGATCTCAGGTCAAAAACAGCCCCACCCAGATCTACTCTATCTTGAGCAAGCATTAAGCCCTTGGCAGTCGAACATAATGCAAGGTAATTATGCATTTGAGCAGGGTGCTTTACTCGAAGCACGCGATAAATACTTATTAGCCAAAACGCTTGCGGATCATCTCCTTCAGCAGTTTTTATATGCTCAGATTAATAACAATGCCATTTATGCTATTGAGCATTGTATACCCGCACTTGTTGTTGCGTCGCATAATTTAGCTGATACCTATATAGCTATGCAGCAGCCAGAAAATGCATGTAAATGGCTATGCGAAATACACCTAACGCTTTGTCCTTTAACAAAGCATACTCATTACGATATACAAAAAGTGAGTAAGCATCATTACATTAAAACTTCCTCTGAACTTGTGTCATTTGCACGCCGGTACCCTTCTTTTCCAGAACTGATTGAGCAAGTTAATTTTTGTTTAAGCTCAAACACACCTTCAAACAAACAATTGCACTAAAAAGGACTATTTATGACGTTTACTTTACCTAAACTAGATTATGAATACGATGCATTAGAACCTCATATTGACAGTAAAACGATGCATATTCACCACACACTGCATCATCAAACGTATATCAATAAAGCCAATGCTGCTTTAGCAGATACTGAGTATGAAAACGTAAATGTTGAAAAATTACTTAAGGGAATAAACAGCCTGCCTAGTAATCTGCAAAAAGCAGTACAAGAGCATGTAGGAGGGCATTTTAATCACAGCTTATTTTGGCAAGTAATGAGCCCACAAGGAGGCGGTAAACCTGAAGGTATTGTGGCTCAGGCTATAAATGAGCAACTAGGCGGTTTTGATAAGTTTAAAGAGGAATTTACAGCCGCGGCAATTAGCCAATTTGGTAGTGGCTGGGCATGGTTATGTGTCACGCCAGATAAAAAGCTGATTATACAAAATAGCGCTAATCAAGATTGTCCTTTAATGCAAGGTAATACACCTATTTTGGGACTTGATGTATGGGAGCATGCCTATTATTTGAAGTATCAAAATAAGCGCCCTGACTATATTGCCGCATTTTATAATGTAATTAATTGGCAAGAAGTACAAAATCGCTATTTATTGGCTATTGGTTGAGTGCCGAATATGGCTAGTAATGTGAATTTTTTTGTATAAGCTAGGCTCTATAAGGTTAATTTATAGAGCCGTTTATGGACACTTCACATTGGCAAAAAGCACGTCAGAGTCGCGATCCTCGTTTTGACGGGCTTTTTTACGTAGCGGTAAAAAGTACCGGTATTTATTGCAGACCTATTTGCCCTGCACCAACGGCTCACGAAAAAAACGTTGTTTATTATCAGTTTGCCCATAACGCGGCGCAAGACGGTTTTAGACCCTGCATTCGTTGCAGGCCTGATAGTGCCCCTGGCAGCGCAGCATGGCAGGGTACAAAAACGACTGCACTTAGAGCAAAACAGTTAATAGATCAAAATGATGAGCACGACTGCGAAAATTTAGCAGCTCGTTTAGGTGTAAGTAGTCGTTATTTAAGACAGTTGTTTAAGCAGTATTTTGGCGTGTCGATTACGCAATATCGATTGTTTAACCAATGTCACTTTGCTAAAAAGCTGATTCAAGAAACACATTTACCCCTTACCGAAATAGCGTTTTCCGCAGGCTTTAAAAGCATTAGGCGCTTTAATGATGCATTTTTACAGCAGTTAAATATAGCTCCCTCGAAGCTGCGTAGTAGCGATAAAAAACCAACGTCAACACTCACATTAACGTTACCATTTAGGCCGCCTTATAATTGGCCTGCTTTGCAGGGCTTTTTGCAAAGGCGTTTGATAAAGCCAATGGAGTGGATAACGCAAACGAGCTACGGACGTACTTTTGCAAGTGAGCAATATAAAGGAAGTTTTACCGCTGAATTTATAGCGAGTAAAAACCACTTTAGTGTGTCTATCAATATAGATAATACGTTGTACTTACAACCTGTTATAAATAATATACGCCGTGTGCTTGATTTAGACGCCGATATTAATTTAATTCAAATGCATTTAAGCGCTAATATAAATAATGCATTTACAGTGTGTGAAGGGCTCAGGCTTCCGGGGATTTGGTCAAGTTTTGAAGCAGGGATAAGGGCAGTACTTGGACAACAAGTCAGTGTTACTGCGGCGCATAATTTAGTAACAAAGTTAGTTGATGAATTAGGCGGAAAAGAGGGGGATGCTGTTTACTTCCCCACAGCTAAAATTGTTGCTGATAGTGATTTTGCTTTTTTTAAAATGCCACAAGCACGCAAAAATGCACTGCACAATTTAGCCCATTTTTGTGCACTAAATCCTGAAAATGACGATTTAGATGAATGGCTTAGCTTAAAAGGAATTGGCCCTTGGACAGTAAATTATGCAAAGCTGCGAGGACAAAGCCAACCCGATATATTACTTGATGGTGATTTAGGTGTTAAAAAAGCACAAGCAGCGGCAAACCCGTTTGAGCCTGCTAATTGCGCTCCTTTTCGATCTTACTTAACTTTTCAACTTTGGCAGCAATTATAATGATAATTCAAACATCAATTTCGAGCCCAATAGACGACATAATTATTCAAGCGACCGAAAAAGGCGTGAGTTATGTTGGGTTTTATCCACCAGTTGAACACCCTTATACGCCATTTGAGCAAGTCACTAACAAGGCGGTGCTTATTTGCGCTGCGCAGTTAAAAGAGTATTTTGCAAAAAGTCGCACTACTTTTGATGTACCACTTGATACAAGCGGTACGGTATTTCAGCACAGTGTATGGCAAGCATTATTAACGGTACCTTTTGGACAGTCGCAAACATACGGTTATATTGCAAACCAACTCAATAACCCAAAAGCAGTGAGGGCGGTAGGTGCTGCTAATGGTAAAAACCCGATTAGTATTATAGTGCCTTGTCACCGAATTATTGGCGCAAATGCAAAGTTAACGGGTTATGCAGGTGGGCTTGATAGAAAACTATGGTTGCTGAAACACGAAGGATTAATGTAAATTAATTTAACGAATATTTTGTATGTTTAGTACTACATACTACACTGTAGATTTAGTTTATAAATAAAAATCACTATGAAAATTAGAACGTTACTTTATATTTTTGTTTTGAAGTGTATTGTGTTTTGCGATGGCGTTACGGCCAAAGAATTACTTTTTTGTTATGAAGATAAAAACGCAGCACCACTATTTTTAGGTGTTGATAAGGCTATACCTATTGATCAACCTGAGGCCTCAGTGGAGGTTTTAAGCTTATTAGATAAAGCGATTGATGGTGTTGAGATTAAATTTGTTCGAAAGCCATGGCGTAGATGCTTAAACGATTTAGAATTTAATCGAGTGAATGCTGTTATTGCAAGTTACCGCACAGGACGAGAAAATGTTGCTGTTTACCCTGTTGATGAACAAGGTAAGTTACAAGAAGAGTATGCAGTAAGTGAATTTGGTAGCTGCCTTATAGGGCGTTATAAATTTCATAAAGAATGGGAGACTCGCGAAGTATTTCAAAATAAAGCATTTACGATAGCTATTCCTAATGGCTATGGGCTAAATAGCGCGTTAAAAGAAGAACCATTTTTTATTCATAATACGTTCTCTAAAAGCAAAGCTTTTGAGTTGCTAGATAAGGGCGTGGTGCAGGCGAGTGTCGATCTATGCCAAGTAGATGGCTTAAAAGTGTCGAGTTACCCTTATAAAAGTAAAAATGTTAAACCTATTTACCCACCGTACGAAACCAGCCATGGTTACCTTATTTTTTCAAAAAAATTCTACGAAGAAAATAGCACTCTAAGCTTGGAAATGTGGCAATGGTTATCAAAATTTGAAAGTGCACCTGTGTATATTAAATACTTACAAACACTTAAATAAAAGGGCCTGTTTATCTTTCGAGGTTAAATTTGCAGCAGCGTATTTGGTTTTTAGGCTAGGCGGAGCCTATGTAGTGTGGTTAGTCCCCATAAATAAACGATAACGCATTATAAATGCCAAACACGCGCTGCCCCTGGGTTTGTCCTAGTAGGGATTTACTCTTTGTTGCTCGGTTTTTATTTAGCTCACTAGGTTACAAATCTCGCGCCGCGATTAAATCCCCCCTAGATAGAACAAATTACAATCCTGAAAGGTCACAGGCCCTGACAAAAATAAAATTCGCGTTTGTAAATTTGTATTAATTTAATATTAAGGTAGCATAAGCGCACTTTTTATAAAATGGCACCGCAATGGCTCAATTATACTTTTACTACTCTGCAATGAACGCAGGTAAATCAACCACGTTATTACAATCTGCATTTAACTATAAAGAACGTGGCATGGAACCTGTCATCCTTACTGCGGCCATTGATGATAGACAAGGCGTGGGTAAAGTATCGTCTCGTATTGGCTTGCAAGCTGATGCGCATGTATTTGATGCTAGCAAAGATGTTTTTGATCTTATTCAATCACTCAACAATGATAAAAAGCGCCATTGTGTATTAGTTGACGAGTGTCAATTTTTATCAAAAGAACAAGTAATGCAATTAACCGATGTGGTTGATGAGCTTGGTATACCGGTATTGTGTTATGGCCTGCGTAATGACTTTAGAGGCGAGCTATTTATAGGGTCGCAATACTTACTTGCGTGGGCTGATAAGTTAGTTGAGCTCAAAACTGTATGCCACTGCGGGCGTAAAGCTAACCATGTACTTCGTACCGATGAAAATGGTGAAGCAATAGCCGATGGTAATCAAGTAGAAATTGGCGGCAATGACCGATATGTTTCGGTATGCCGCAAACATTATAAAGCCGCGTTAAATATGGGCCGACAAAGCATTTAAAAATGTATCAATATCTTCGCGCGTAATATCTAAATGCGTTACTAGCCTAAGCTGCTTGCTTGGGCTAAATAATATACCTTGTTGTTTAAGTGCCTCAGCAATCTCTTCAATGTTTATACTGTTAGTGTATGTTGCGTAAACCATATTAGTGGTGTTACTCATATCGACAGTAAAGCCACTGATTTCACTTAATTGTTGAGCCAAATAACGTGCATTTGCATGATCGTCTTTTAAGCGCTCTATATTGTGCTCAAGTGCAAACTGCCCAGCGGCTGCAAGCATTCCGGCTTGGCGCATACCGCCACCAAGTACTTTTCTCCATCGTCTTGCTTTATTAATAAGTGCTGGTGAGCCTAATAATAAAGAGCCTACGGGCGCTCCCAAGCCTTTAGATAAACAAATAGAAACTGAATCAAAGTGTTTTGTAATTTCAGTGATATCAACATTTAGCTCAACTGCGGCATTAAATGCTCGTGCGCCGTCTAAGTGCAGCGCTAAATTATGTGTGTTAACAAAGTCACGAGCTTGGGCTAAGTACTCAAGAGGCAGCACCTTTCCGCCAATGGTATTTTCTAAACTAAGCAATCGCGTTTTTGCAAAATGGCAATCGTCTGGTTTTATAGCCGCCGCTATTTTACTAAAAGGTATACTGCCATCAGCATCGTTTTCGATAGGCTGTGGTTGCACAGACCCTAAAACAGCTGCGCCGCCGCCCTCAAACTTATAGTTATGCGCATTTTGACCACAAATGTATTCGTCACCTCGCTCACAATGCGCCATTATTGCAAGTAAGTTGGCTTGTGTACCTGAGCTACAATAAAGTGCGGCTTCAAAGTTAAAACGCTTACACGCATAAGCTTCTAGTTGGTTAACGCTTTCATCATCACCATATACATCATCACCAACCGGTGCGCTGTACATAATATCGCGCATTTCTTTTGTTGGTTTTGTAACTGTATCAGAGCGAAAATCTATCATGATTGCCTTATCCTTTTTATTGTTTTTAATAAAATTAGTATTAATCAAGCTCGCTACAAATTTGCTCGCGGGTTTCTTTATCAAAGTAGCTCCATGCAATAAAGCGGCTAATTTTTTGACCTTGTGCCATATCAACTATTTTATATTGTGCTATCGGTTGGGCTTTTAATACTTCTTCAAGGGCTGCAATATTATCTTTTTTGGATACTAACGACGTAAACCACAGTACTTGCTCTGCAAAGTCTTCGCTTTCTTTAATCATATTAGAGATAAACTGTACTTCACCGCCTTCGCACCATAATTCATTATTATGACCACCAAAGTTAAGCGCGTTACTTGGTGTTTTGCCTAAGTTTTTCCATTTACGTTCACTGCCTTTAGTCGCTTCTTCTTCACTGGCATGAAACGGAGGATTACAAAGTGTTAAATGGAATAAATCTTTTTGATTTATAACGCTTTTAAAAATATGTGATGCGTTTTTTTGTTGTTTTAGGGTTATTTTTAAACCATTAAACTGAGCAATTTGCTTTGCTATTTTTACTGAGGTTGCATCAATATCAGTCCCTGTAAAATGCCACTTATATTCACTTGTACCAGTAAGCGGGTAAACTAAATTAGCGCCAGTACCAATATCAAGTACTTTAATTTGCTTACCTAAAGGTATTTGTTGTTGATTATCATCACTTAATAAGTCGGCTAAGTAATGAATGTAGTCAACACGCCCAGGTATAGGTGGACATAAGTTGTGCTCGGGAATATCCCAAAAATCAATATTATAATGTGCTTTTAAAAGAGCTTGATTGAGTGTTTTAACGGCTTTGTTATCACTAAAATCAATGCTTTTAGTCCCTGCAGGTGTTGTTATAACAAACGGCAGTAGAGCAGGGTGCTCTGTTGTTAATAAATCGAAGTCGTACCCATTTTTATGTAGGTTACGAGGGTGTAATTTTGAACGTGCTTTATTTTCTTTCATGGCTTCATTTTAACAACAGATATGATGTAGTGATTGTAACAAATGCTGATGAGTAAAGTGCAGACATTTCCTTTGGTATATTTAATATTGCTGGTAGGATGAGTTGAAAATAATAAAAAGGAATAACTGTGGCGATTTCTCAGCAATCAATAATTATTAATTTAGCTGATCAACAAACACTTCATTTACGCCGTATTAGCGATGAAAATCAGCAAGGGCCTGTCGTATTTTTTATGCATGGAGCTGTAGAAAACGGTAAAATTTTTTATACCCATTCAAATAAAGGACTTGCCCCTTTTTTGGCTGAGCATGGATATAGGTGTTATGTGGCCGATTTACGTGGCCGAGGTGGTAGTAAACCGGTTATTTCAAGTGACGCTAAGTACGGGCAAACTGAAGCCATTTTAGAAGATATTCCAGCGTTTATTAAGCAAATAGAGTCGATTGAAGGCAAGAAGCCTGACTACTGGGTTGCTCACTCTTGGGGCGGAGTATTAATGAACAGCGCGTTTGCACGTTTCCCTCAATATATTAATGATGTAAAAGCGTGTGTGTATTTTGGCTCTAAGCGTTCTTTATTTAATAATCATCCTCAAAAACTATTACAAGCCAATTTAATTTGGTATTTTATGGCGCCTTTACTTGCTAAAAAACATGGTTATTTAAATGCTAAGGGCTATAAGTGGGGAAGCGATAACGAAACTCAAAAGTCGCATTATCAAAGTATGCAATGGGCTAAAAAGAAGCCATGGATAGATTCTGATGATAATTTTGATTATGCAAAAGCGCTAAACAGCCTGCATTTACCGCCAACGCTTCATATTGCTGCGGTAAAAGACAAAGCACTAGCTCAACCAATCGATATTCAAAAATTTATGGACGAATCTGGGCCTGGCATTCAAAAAATGCGAATTTACGGTCGTAAACACGGGCATAATTTTGATTACGATCATATTAATATGCTTACCCACCCAAGTGCGCGTGATGATCAATTTAAAGATTTACTTAATTGGTTTAAAGCACGTCCGTAAGGGCCTGTTAACCTTTCAGGATTAAAATTTGTTCAATCTAGGGGCGATTTAATCGCGGCCCGAAGTTTGTAACCTAGTGGGCTCGATAACTGCTCCTGCGTTATTCTACTGGCTTACATCCATGTAAGAATAAGTAAAAACCGAGCAAAGCTTCCGCGTCCTGCTCACGCCCCTTACCTACGTCCATGTAGGCAACAAAGAGTTAATCGTCCCTAGAAAGAACCCGAAGGGCAGTGGATGTTTGGTCTTTATGCTGCGTTATCGCCTATTTATGGGGAACAACCACACTACATAGGCTCTGCCTTGCCTAAATACCAAACAGCCTACTGCAAATTTAACCTCGAAAGATAAACAGGCCCTAATTAATTCTCATCAAGTAACTTTAAAAGCGGTGTTTTGTAACGCTCCCACTTAGCGATTGCGGCGTTATTAATAGGTTGGCGAATAGCATGTTTACTCAACGTGGTTACCGGTGTTTTTTGTTTATAAAACGCTAAGCAGCGCTCTTCAAAATGACAGTTTAAAAAACCAAGTAACTGCGTTAGCTGCTCTTTTGGGTTACTCACTAAATCTTCGTAACTGACATCATAAATTGGCATATCTTTAAAGGAGTGCCAATGCCTCATCATTTTTTCATACAACTTATGATAAAGCTTAAACTCAGATAGTGAGCAAAAATAAGGCTCGTTTTCAGCAAAGTAATTAGTGAAGATAGAAAATGCGGTGGCATTAAAATCACGACTTAAGTTTATAAATTTAGCATTAGGAAACAGCCTATATATAAGTCCTAGCGATTGATAATTACTAGGCAGTTTATTTATTATAAAAGGTCTGATGGGCGATGCTGTTTTTAAAGTTGTGATATACAGTTCGCGGGCTTTTTTTATTAGGTCAGGCGTTAAATGCGCTAAACATTGCGGGTAAGCAACTCCCGTTTTTTGTTCAATAAAAGCAACTGCGTTATTACTAATACTTGTACTCTCTCCGAGGCTCGAAAACTGACTATGGCTTGCCAACATTTGCTCCAGGAGGGTAGAGCCACTACGAGGCATGCCAATGATAAAAACAGGCGTAATATTACCTGTAAACTTTTCATCGGCAGAGGCAATAAATTCCTCGGTGTTGTGTTTTATTATTTCATCGTAAAAAGGGATTAAATCTTTAGTGTTAAATTCACTTAATTTTTTTTGTAATTTATTCGCCAATATAAAGTAATTAAATGCTTGCTCGGTATCTTCAAGTGCATCGTAACTGTTTGCTAAAGCGTAGTAACACACCATTTTTAAACGTAAATTGCTCGTTTGAGTTAATAAGTGGTGTAAATTACTTACATAATTATGCTCTTTATTAAAGCGGCCTAACTGTACAAGTTCAAATAAAATATAGGCTGTTACTGGGTAGGTGCCAATACTGAGAGCTTGGGCAAACGTTGTATGGGCTTTATCTAATTCGCCATATGTTAAGTAGTGTTGGGCTAAGTAGTAGTGGGGTTCTGGGTTATGACTCGCTAACTTTTTTGCATATTCGAGAACAGTTAACGCATCGTTTGGCGAATTAACACCGTTGAACGCATCTGCTAGTGCATGTAATGGTTCAAGCATATGAGGCATTCGCTCACATGCTTTTTGGAGTAAGTATACAGCAGAGTCATAGCGTTCTAGTCGTAAGGCAATTCTGCCTAAGCCAAATAAAGCTTCACCATTTTCAGGATTACTATTTAATAGCGTTTTAAAATGAAACTCAGCTTCTTTGAGTTTATTTTGTTGCAGTAGTTGGTTAGCTTTATTAAGTAGCATAGTTATACCAATTTTATTAAAAAAACAATCATTCTATCGCATTAAATAGCGTACTCACTGCGTTAAAAATTATTCATATAGAGCAACTATATATCATAATTTTCGCCTTGTTATTACGCTATTTTCTGAGCGCTATAATAGAACACTTATTCAATGCAATTGGTATTGTTCATTATTATTTTTATTAACTATAAAATTAAAAAGGCGAAATGTCTTTAACATTTCGCCTTTGGTTCTTCATGAAAATAGTTTAGAAAGTATATGTTGCTTTCGCGTAGTAAAAGCCACCGTTAATACCAAACGGAGATGTTTCATAGTATTGACCACCCCAGTTGTTATTAGGAATCCCCGTTGCATCTGCAAAATCAAGTTTTTCAGCATCTTGGTCAAACAAGTTTTGAGCGCCTACAGAGAAGCTAACTGATTCATTTAAGAAGTAAGTAACTTCAGCATCAATAGTGACGGCAGCATCTGCTGTTTTAGCTGTTGCATCATAATCAACGTGAACACCTTGGTATTCGCCGTAGTAGTTTGCACGAGCAAATGCAGAAACTGATTCCCACTGCTGAGATAATGTGAACGTTGCACGATGATTAGGTAAGTCTTCTTCTAAGCGCTTAACCTTAAACGCACCTGTAATCTCACTAAATTGAGTTACTTCAGTATCATTCCAGTTATAAGCAAGGCTAAATGTAGAGCTACCGCCCATTAGTTCAGCTGTATAGTTGGCAACTAAATCGATACCTTGTGTTGTTGTATCAAAGTCATTTGTAAAAAAGCTTACTTGAGCAAGACCTTGTACATTAGGAACTCCAGCCGCTGTAAGTGTATCTTTATCTGCTTGGCTTAAGTTGATTTTATCTGATTGGCTAATACGGTCATCTACTTGAATATTGTAGTAATCAAGCGTTAAAAATAACTCGCCGATTGTGTATACAGCACCAAGCGTATAGCTTTGCGATTCTTCCGGCTCAAGCTCTGTACCACCTAATTGCACTGCAATTGGGTTTGTTGGTGGAAGAAGCGCTGAATCTTGTAATACGCCGCTATCTAAGCTTGTTTGTACGTTACTTACGTTAGCTTGACCAACTGTAGGTGCACGGAAACCGCTACTTACAGAGCCACGAATATTTAAATCTTCAGTTAAATGGTATTGAGCCATTACTTTGTAGTTAGTTGTAGTACCAAAGCTGTCGTAGTCTTCAAAGCGAAGCGCCACGCCCATTAGGAAATCTTCAGTAAACGGTGCTTCAACATCAACGTATGCTGCATAGTTACGACGAGAAAACTCACCTGCTTGTGATGGTTTAAAACCAGGGAAGCCGTTAGAGCCAATACCAAAACCTTGTTCTGTTAAAGGGCCTGCAGTGTAAGATGCTTCATCACCAGAAATGATAGTGAATGTTTCTTCGTGCCATTCAAAACCACCGGCAATATTTACATCATAAGCTAAACCAAAGTCGACACCCTTTGATAAATCAAAGTTAAAGTTTTTCTCTAGTTGCTCATATTTACCTGGGCTGAAATCACGTGGTGTATCTGCACCTAAAGAGGCATTAACTGTATCGTAAATAAAGTAACGTGATTCATTTAAGCCCACAGTACCGCTTAAGTCATAGTAAGTATCTTTTAAGAAACCACCAGTGAATCGCCCTTTAGTACCGATAGTTAAAGAAGTATCAGTAATGTTGCCGCCAAAGTTAGGTGTAAAACCACCTGGAAGCGATTCGTTAAATGCAAAACAATCTGGGTTGTTCGCTACACCATTTATGTAAGCTGGATCATCTAGTACGTTGCCATCTGTTATTGCAATAGTAGGACAGTTAGCGCTCATATCAGGTGTTAAATCTGCAACAAGCAGAGTTTCGCCACCATCATTTGAATAAACACCAGAACGCGTTTGTGGGTTACGGTAGTAAAAGCCACCACGTACATCACGTTCAGAGTAGTTACCAAACATGTAAAATTCAGAATCGTTAGTGAGCTCTAAACCCACGTTACCAAAAATTGTAATATCGTCATCAACTTCTGGTGCGCCCCATACTTGTGCTAGCGAAGATACATCAGGAACACCGGCAGCTGAAAGAGCTGCAGCATCGGCACGCTGAACTGAGCGGCTTGTTGCATCTGCTGTTTTGTATTGAAAACTTAAATTAGCAAAGCCATTGTCGGTAAAAGGTAAACCCACGTTACCCGACACTTGTGTTGTATCCCCATCGCCTTCATAAAATTGACCATGGCGAATTTCTAATTTACCGCCTTCTGAAGCGTCTTTTAACTGGAAGTTCATTACACCGGCAATTGCATCAGAACCATACTGTGCGGCTGCGCCATCACGAAGTACTTCTACTTGTTTAATAGCAATGCTTGGAATTACTGAAATATCTGCACCTTGGGCACCATCATTAATACCACCGCCTAAAAACGCAATTACAGAAGCACGATGACGACGTTTGCCGTTTAAAAGAACTAATGTGCTGTCTGATGGTAAACCACGTAAGTTAGCTGGGCGAACAAGAGAGGCTGCATCGCTAATAGGGTTTTGATGTACGTTAAAAGATGGCACGGCACCTTTTAAAAGTTCAAGCATGTCAGTGTTGCCCGACTTTTCAAGCTCTTCGCCACCAATGATATCGATTGGCACCGGTGAATCACCGATTGAACGTGGAGCTGAACGCGTACCTACTACGGCAATTTTCTCTACGTTTTTGTTTACTTTAGTTTGTTGTTGCTCGTCTGCTGCAACAGCAGTACCTGAAAAAAACAACCCTGCAGTGGTTGTAGCTAAAGCAAATTTGATTGCTTGGTTTAGCGCATTATTTTTTAATTTCATTCTAATTTTCCCCAGTTAGAATAATTCTTATTTTTGATGCTAATTTCACATCATTTATTTTTTACTTAATTTTTGTTTCACATAAGTTTGAGGTCTTACCTCAAAAGCCTAATCAATTAAGCTTACTTTTTGTGAAGTCCTATCTACAGACTATAGGTAAAAAACGAGGAGAGCAATTGTTAATTAACCGTTTGATAACAAAAAGGTTCAATTTAATAAAAAATGCAACAGTGGTGCAAAGTGAAGTGAAAATGAACTAAATAAGTGCAAATAGGGTTGTTAAGAGGAATTTTAATGCGTTGGAAATATTAAAATGTTATTTATTTGTTTCTTCCTTGTGTTTTTTAATGTTTTGTATGCAGCGCCAAGCCACTAATTTTTCTTTATATTCATCCCACACACAGGGGCAGCAACTACCGCCGCCACAGCATTCATCAGATTTTGGTTTTTCAGGCTTTTGCGGTATTTGACTTGATAAATTTTGCATTATTGTATGTATTTAATACTAATTTGGTGCAATAAGAGTAAGTGAAAGGCCGTAGCAAGTAAATTATTCTTTGTGAACCTGCGCCGCTGTGTGAAAATAAAAGCTATGCGATTATATAAAGTTATTCACCGTGCGCCTTGGCGGGTAGTTAAAATTAGTAAGAAACGCCAACAGCTGCGTTTTCGTCGTGCTATGGTGGCGCTTAAAATCGCACTTGCCCAAGAAAAACAAGAAACCAAAGAAATGCTCTCTATTTATAGGCGCTATACCCAAGGCCAAACAAGTAAAGAGGAGTTAAAGCGCGCTAATGAACAGTTTGTTGATATTCTAAAAGGGCTAGGGCTCGGTGTGTTTGCTGTATTACCTTTTGCCCCGCTTACAATTCCTTTAGTTGTTAAATTAGGGAGTTTAGTGGGAGTTGATGTACTGCCAAGCTCGTTTAATATAAACAAATCTATTAAAGAACTTGATGCTAAAATAGATCAAGAAAATCAAAAGCAAGAATCCAAAAACAGCTTAAAAAAGTAACTAAAATCCCTTCAAATTAGCGATACCTTTTAGGTGCGCTTATTGATATGCTCTTAAGTACCATTTTTATATTATATGAGCTTTTTAATGAGTGCATTACTACGTCATACATCTTCTGGTATTCCTTTATCTTTTATTCTTAAAAACGAATTATCTGACTGGCAAGCACAGCAGCCTGCATTTATACAAAATTGGTTAACTAATACAGGTTTTGAAAAGCAAGGTGTTGCTTTAATCCCTGATGCTAAAACTGGCGAGTTAAGCCAGGTACTTTGTTTAATGCAAAGTAGCGATGGCTTTTGGGCTGCGGGTAATTTAGCAAATACACTTCCTACTGGTACTTATCAAATTCAAGACGAGAGCGCTTTTGTAGAGCAAGTTGCTTTAGGGTTTGTGCTTGGTGGTTACGAATTTAGTGAATATAAAGAAAAACCAACGGCAAAAGCACAATTAGCCATTAGCGATAAAGCGTTGTTTGACCGTATTAGCCAACAAGCTGATGCCATTACACTTGCACGTGATTTAGTTAATACTCCAGCGGTAGATATGATGCCGCAACATTTATCGCAAGTAATGGAAGATTTAGCTGCAACTTACAATGGCGAATTTTCACAGTGGATTGGCGATGAGTTACTAGAGCAAAACTACCCGACTATTCATATGGTGGGTCGTGCAAGCGAAAATAAACCGCGTTTACTCGATTTAAAATGGGGTGCAACAGATGCTCCATTAATTACGCTAGTAGGTAAGGGCGTATGTTTTGACTCTGGTGGACTTGATTTAAAACCAAGCTCTGGCATGCGTAACATGAAAAAAGACATGGGCGGCGCGGCGCATGTAATTGCACTAGCGCAGCTTATTATGGCAGCTAACTTACCAATTAGATTACGAGTGCTTGTACCCGCTGTTGAAAATGCAGTATCGCGAAATGCATTTCGCCCAGGCGATGTAATTAAAACGCGCAAAGGCATTATGGTCGAAATTGATAATACCGACGCGGAAGGGCGATTAGTATTGTGTGATGCATTAAGCGAAGCACAAAACGACAACCCTGAGCTAATTATTGATTTTGCTACTCTCACGGGCGCATGTCGTGTTGCACTGGGCACGGAGCTTCCGGGCTTTTTCTCAACGCAGCGCGATGTAGCAAATGGTATTATTGATGCAGGTTTAATCGTACATGATCCTGTTTGGCAGCTTCCGTTGTTTGAACAATACAAAAACTTACTAAAAAGTGATGTAGCCGATATGGCAAACTGTGCAAGCACACCGTTTGGTGGTGCTATTACCGCAGCGCTTTACTTAAAAGAATTTGTTGAACCAACAACACCATGGGTGCACTTTGATGTAATGGCATGGAACTTACGTGCATTACCAGGTCGTCCAACAGGTGGTGAAGCGTTAGGTATTCGCGCGGTGTTTACTTACTTACAAAACCGTTTTAACTAATCTTATATGACTATACGGGGTTAAACCTCGTATAGTTCAAGTGGTAAATTATCTGGATCGGCAAAAAAGGTAAACTTTTTGCCGGTTATTTCATCCACTCTAATATCCTCAACGTCTACATTACACGACTCTAAATACGTTTTTGAAATCTGTATATCAGCTACCTTAAAAGCTAAATGTCTTAAGCCTTGTGCTTCGGGATAGCTTGGTCTCGTAGGTGCGCCATAAAACGAAAATAACTCTATTTGACTGCCATCAGGCATGGCTAAATCTAATTTATAAGAGTTACGATCGGCTCTAAAGTGCTCATTAATAACGTTAAGTTTAAGTACGTTGCTATAAAAGTGTTTAGAACGTGCATAGTCACTGCAAATAATGGCAGCGTGATGAATACCTAAAAGTTTCAAATTTAATTCCTTAAAAAGCAAAAACGCACTTAAATAAGTGCGTTTTAAATGTGGATTATTACATCTTTTTTTAGCTTTGCTGCGCTTCTTTACATGCTTTAACGGCTGGTGCTACAAGCTCTAAACCAGTTTTATCACATGGCGGTAACGCGGCATCGCTTAAACTAATAGGCGTTACGCGCTCGCCCCATTTTATGTAACTTGCAGCCCATGTTAAGCCTGCACCAAATGCAGCAGACATAATATTTGAATGCGGTTTAATTAACCCTTGCTCAACGGCTTCACATAACGCAATAGCAATAGTGGCAGCAGAGGTATTACCATACTCACCAATGTTAACCATTACTTTTTCGTCAGGTACTTTTAAACGATGTTGAATAGCCTGAATAATACGTAAGTTAGCTTGGTGTGGAACGAGTACATTAATGTCATCAAGGCTCAAATCGGCTTGTTTAAGTACGTCGTCGCACGCTTCGCTCATGCCTTTAACAGCACGTTTGAAAATTTCACGACCTTCAAATAATAAATCAGATGGACCAATTGGCTCATATTTATTTAAATCGCTACCAAAGTTAGTGATGTGTAAAATATCGCGGTCTTCACTGTCACAACCGGTTTTAGTACCAAGTAGACCCGCTGGTGTATCTGCTGCTTCAAGTACGACAGCACCTGCACCATCGCCAAATAATACAGCGCTGTCACGGCGTGCCCAGTTTACGTACCAGGTCATACGCTCAGCGGCAATGACCACTGCTTTTTTGATCATACCCGCTTGAATTTGTGCTGTAGCAGCTTGCAATGCATATAAAAAGCCCGAACATGCCGCGTTTGTATCCATTGCGGCAGCGCCAGTTGCACCAATATTTTTTTGCACTTGTGAGGCGGTATTTGCCACAACAGTAGAAGGTGTACAAGTGGCTAATATTACTAAATCAATATCTTTAGGATCAACGCCCGCGCACGCAATAGCATGCTTAGCAGCAACGGTTGCCAGCTCGGCGGTACTTACATGGCTCACTCGGCGAGATTTAATGCCTGTACGCGTGGTTATCCACTCGTCGGTGGTATCAACTATTTCACTAATTTCATCGTTGCTAATGCTTGCTGGTGGAATGCATTTACCCCAACCAGTGATATGTGCGTAAGGCATAGTATGTTCTCTTAAGGTGGTCTGACATGTATTTCTAATGGGTGAGTTATACCAAAAAACGGCTTTCAAGACTAGTTTATAGCATGCTTTGTATCGTAAATATTCGCAATTACGGGTTATTTAAGGTAATGCTAGTATAAAAAAGGAGCAAGTATGAAAACAACACTAATAACAACATTCACTTCAATAGCGCTGGCATTAATTGCAAATGGGGCTTTTGCTCAACAGCATAAAATTATTTATGCGGGCAGCTTACTTGCATCCGAGGATCAAAAAGTAAAAACAGAGCAAACGTTAGTCATAACAGATAATACAATAACAGCCATTAAAGACGGCTACCTCACAAAAGCAGAACTTAACCTATCTGATGCCGATATTATCAATCTTAAAAATCAATTTGTAATGCCTGGTCTTATTGATATGCATGTTCACGTTACGTTTGAGCGAGATGCTAAAGCAAACCCTCACCGCTGGGCAACAGAATATGATGCCGATTATGCTTTGCGCTCAATTAAATATTTGCAACGTACGCTCGATGCGGGTTTTACATCAGTGCGAGATTTAGGTAGCGATCATAAAGTTATATTTCCGCTAAAACGCGCTATCGAGAGAAATGATATTAACGGCCCTCGTATTTTTGCAGCGGGTAATACAATATCGCCTACCGGTGGACACGCAGATATGCACGGTTATCGAAAAGATATTACAGATGCGGTTACAGGTGGGATTGGTATTTGTAATGGCGCGGATGATTGTAGCCGTGCGGTACGCGAGGTAATAAAAAGTGGCGCTGATGTAATTAAAATTACTGCCACAGGCGGAGTATTGAGTAATACCGCCGCAGGGGTTAACCAACAACTTACAGATGCAGAGCTGATTGCAATTGTTGATACTGCTCACCACTTAGGGCGTAAAGTTACAGCGCATGCGCACGGTACACAAGGTATAAAAGCGGCCTTAAAAGCCGGTGTAGATTCTATTGAGCATGGCTCTTATTTAGATAAAGAGGCAATAAAGTTATTTAAAAAAACGGGAGCTTATTTAGTACCGACGCTTTTAGCGGGTGCAACGGTAAGCGAAGAGGTGCTTACAAATCCAAATATGCCACCGGCAATAGCCAACAAAGTGCGTGAAGTGACTCCAAAAATGCAGGCTTCGTTCAAACTTGCACTGAAAAACAAGGTTAATATAGCCTTTGGAACAGACTCAGGTGTGTCGCGTCATGGGCTTAATGCTAACGAATTTAGTTTAATGGTAAACAATGGTATGAGCGAAGGCCAAGCTATTAAGTCAGCAACCATACATGCAGCTAAACTACTGGGGCAAAGCGCACTCATTGGCGACTTGAGTGTTGGTAAGCAAGCAGATATTATCAGTGTGAATGGCTCACCGCTTAAAAATATCGACGTACTTAAAAACGTGCAATTTGTTATGAAAGCCGGGCAAGTTTATAAACAATAGGGAAGGTTATGAGCAGCAAAATAAAAGTGTCGTTGTTTAATCATTTGATTGACGCTGAGCGCCAGTTACTAGACCCAGAGATTCGCCAATCTGAGCGCGCACTAGATGCTTTACTCGATGATGAATTTATCGAAATTGCAGCCAACGGCACTACATTTAATAAATACCAAGTACTTACCCGCTTACCTACCGAGGTTGTGCCACAGTTTTATAATCAGCATTTTAAGGGCCGAATGCTGAGCGATGATGTAGTGCAACTTAGTTATCAAGCTGCTTACAGGCGCTCTGCTCGCAGTGAATTTAATTATTCATTGCGTATGTCGCTTTGGCGTCAAACTAACGAACAATGGAAAATGGTGTTTCATCAAGGAACGCCTTGTGCACCGTTTTCAATTTCGATGGATGATGATTAAAAATCATATAACCGTTAAAATAACCTTATTAAACATTTGATTGGGCAATTACCTCTTGTTAATGCGTACAGACCCCACCATTAGTCGACTATTAATGCTGCGTAGCGGCGCAATTGCCGTGCAATTAATTGCTGTGCTTAGCGTTTATTTTTTACTAGAACATCAGATTGCATTACTGCCTTTGCTGATTGTCATTGCCGTTGAGGCTGTGTTTCAGCTTATTAGCCTGTTTGCTTATCGTAACGTAAGCCAAGCTAAGCCCTTGGGTATGTTAATGCAGTTAACTGCTGATGTGTTATTTTTAACGGTATTGCTCTCACTAAGTGGCGGTGCAACTAATGCATTTGTATCGTTGTTATTACTCCCAATAATGATAGCTGCTGTTACGCTGCGAGAAAAAGGATTAGCTTATATTGCAGTGTTAGCCATTGCCGCATACAGTTTTTTATTGATAAAGATGCCCGATCACAGTATGCATCAAATGAATATGAGTGGTCACTTTATTGGCATGTGGGTTAATTTTGTTTTAAGTGCCAGTGTAATTGCACTTGTTATTGGCGCAATGAGCAGAGCACTTAAAGAGCGAGAGCGAATTATTGCAAATGTGCGAGAAAAGCAATTACGTAATGAACAGCTTGTTACCCTTGATGGGGCCGCAGCACAAATAACTCATCAACTAGCGACCCCAATTGCAAATTTACAGTTACTGTTTGAAGAGTTATTAGAAGAGCAACCAAACAATCCTATTGTTAAGCACATGCAAGCGCCGCTTACTCAGTGCAGTACACAGCTTAACGACTTTAGAAACCTCTCAGAGCAGTTACGCCTTAAAAATTCACAAGAGCATACAACGGTAAAGCAACTGCAAACACAAATTACCGACACACTTTTACTGCAATACCCTGATCAGCACATTAAATGGATTACGCCACCTATTGCTGCAACGCTATTGAGTGATGCCATGTTATTGCCTGCTATTTTAAATTTATTGCAAAACGCCGCGCTCGCTAATCAAAAACAAGATAAAACCCAGTTAGAGCTGAGTTGGCAGCAAGATAACTTACATAGTGAATGCGTTTACTTGCTAATTCGTGATTTTGGCTGTGGCTTTTCGTCATCGCAATTAGCTGATCTGGGCGGGCAACTTATGCCAAGCGATCAAGGAATGGGGCTTGCTGTGCTTTTATCAAATGTTACTTTTGAGCGTTTAAATGGCTCACTTACCTTGTTTAACCATGCAGATGGCGGCGCTGTTGCCAAAGTTAAACTCGCTATTGTAAACACTGAGAATAACGCCTCATGAAGTTACTTATAATTGAAGACGATATAAATTTAGCCAGCACACTAGCAAGGCGCTTAACTAAACAGGGCTTTACCTGCGAGGTGGGGCATAATCAAAGTGATGCATTACTTATAGCCCGCCAGCACTTACCTGACTTTGTATTGCTAGATATGAAACTAGGCGATGACAATGGCTTGGCATTAATAAAGCCATTACGTAGTTTGCTCCCCCAAGCACATATTGTTTTACTAACTGGGTTTGCAAGTATAGCAACCGCAGTAGAGGCAATGCGTTTGGGCGCAAACGACTACCTTACTAAGCCGGTTGATATGGCAACATTATTAAAAGCGCTTAACACCGAGCCTGTGGCAACGGCATCGAGTGCTATTGATGATGCAGTTATGTCGCCAGAGCGCTTAGAGTGGGAGCATATTCAACAAGTACTGCACAGTAATAATGGCAATGTGTCGCTAACCGCAAGGCAACTTAATATGCATAGGCGTACTTTGCAGCGCAAGTTACAAAAAAAGCCGGTGCAGCAGTAAAGTACTTAATTAAGGAGGTGTTATGAGCGATGATGCAGCGACATTAATGCGTAATCAAAAAATTATATTATTCGATGCGCAGTGTAAGCTGTGCAGCGCGTGGTGTAACTTTATTATTACTCACGACACTAATACTATTTTTAAATTATGCAGCGTGCAATCTCCAAAAGGAGAACTGTTGTTAACGCATTTTGGTTTTTCAACAACTGAATATGCCTCAATGGTGCTTGTTGAAAATGGTAAAGCATTTACCCAAAGCCATGCTTTTTTTAATGTTGTTAAGCAGCTAGGTTACCCATATAAGCTAGCAAACGTATTTAGTATTTTGCCAAATAGGTTTAATAATTGGCTATACGATAGGGTTGCTTTAAACCGCTATACCTTATTTGGAAAATATCAGTATTGCAGAATTCCCAACCCAGATGATGCTAAACATTATTTATAAATTAGGCGTTAATACACTGCAGTATAAGTAGATGCTAGGCTTATGAGGTTGTGTTAAAATCGCCGCGTTTAATTTTAGCTAACGGTATAAAAGGCTTTTTTCATGGCAAACACAGCACATGCACTTCACATTTTGGTTAAGCACAAAGAAATTGCAGAAGATATTATTAAGCAATTAGGTAAAGGTGCGAAGTTTCAGACCTTAGCTAAAAAGTATTCGTCATGCCCATCGGGTAAAAAAGGCGGTGACTTAGGTGAATTTAGACGCGGACAAATGGTCCCACAGTTTGACAAAATTGCATTTAAAGGCGCAATTTTAGAGCCCCACCTAGTTAAAACGAAATTTGGCTGGCATGTAATCAAAGTACTTTATCGTACTTAGTTTATTTAAACTGTTTAATAATTGACGCGTCTTAGCAAGCGTCTATTTCATCACCTATCCTAAACTTACACTTTGACGAACTAAGAATTAGGATGGGTGTCATCTTAGTTTATTGCCTTAGGAACTTCAGCCACAGTTGTTACAAATCCTTCTGGATGGATAGGACACTTGGCCGGTGATTTATTAGGCTTGTCTGCGCCCACCTGTATACCAGTAAAACATCAGTTCAAATACCACAGAATTACAGGAGTAAAGGTTGATTATATCCCTCGGTAACATACGATTAGTAAAATATATTGTCCCAATACTTTTACTGTGTGCAAATAATGTCTGGTCTTGCTCAAAGTATGCAGAGATGGTTCAAACGGCTGACTTGAGTGAGGTCGGTGAACTTGCCCGACGAGAATTGGGGCATGAACTTATGAGAGAGTATGATTTCCCGAGTAAGGTATTGAAGAGACTGATGAATAATGAAATGGAATTTGAAAAAAGTAATATCCTTCATAAATATGGGGATGTTTTGCTTGATATGGCTGTTTATCGTTCAAACTATGAAGGTGTCAGGTATTTGCTAAGTAACGACATATCCTTATTTTCAAAACGGAGATTTATAGAAAGCCCAATATTTGTTGCTACAAGTGCTAAGGACAAAAAAATGTTAAAGTTACTCTTAGAGATGACAAGCTCTGAACATACTCAATTGTTTAAAGTGGCAAATAAATATATTGATTGTGCTAACTCTTTTAAGGTTAAGTAGGTTCATGAAAAATTAACGTGGCACCCACTTTAATTAGGATAGTTTTGCTTGTTAAAAATAGGTGCCTGTCTTGCTTAATATCTACCACAGTTCGATAAGGTTGCATTTAAAGGCGAAATTTTAGAGCCACACCTAGTTAAAACAAAATTTGGCTGGCATGTAATTAAAGTGCTTTATCGTACTTAGTTTATTTTTAAGTAAAGAAGTAACCTTCGCTGTATAGAAAAAGGCTGCAATGTGCAGCTTTTTTTAGTTTTAGTTAGTTATTATTTTGCCAAATTAAAATCTATAGTCATTTCTAAGTCTTCATCAACTACCGCAATACCATTAACTACTTTAGGTGCGTAACGCCATTTAGAAAGAGAGCGAATCGCTGCTTTATCAAAAATTTTCACAGGCTCAGCTTTAATCACTTTAATATTAACTGGCTTACCAGATGTATCTACATCAAAAGACATTGTCACACTACCTTCAATTTTTTCACGGACACTTTTAATTGGATACTCCGCAGGACTGGGCATTATCAGTGTAGAGTTAGGGCTATCAGGTAGATGTGTTGTCGAACATGCGGTTAAAAGAAACAGTGACGTCAAAGTTGTAATTATATATTTCATTATAAATCCCTTTATAGGTATTATTATCGATTTGTTAGATGTCGTTTCTATAATGACACCAAAAGAGATTCAAGGTAAATAATAAATTTGTATTGTTTTTGAACTGATGAATAAACAAGAAAGGCTGCAATGTGCAGCCTTTCTTAATTTTAAACTATATTTGTGTATTAAGCGTCTTGCTTAGCTTCTTCTTCACTAATTTGTTTTAGTGCTTGAATGAATGAGTCGCTTGGTTGTCCGCCAGTAAGTGCATACTTATCGTTTATGATAAACGTAGGTACTGACGTAATACCCATTTGTTTAAAGTTGTCTTGCTCTTGGCGTACGTCTTGTACGTATTTGTCTGAATGTAGGATACCGCGCGCAGTTTCTTTATCAAGACCTACTTTTTCAACAACGTCGAGCAGTGCTTCTTCTTGATTTAAGTATTTTAAATCAGTGAAGTGCGCTTCAAAAAAGGCGAGTTTTAACTCGGTTTGTTTACCTTCTTCACGTGCCCACATTAATAAACGATGCAAATCAAAGCTGTTGATCATGATGCGTTTGCCATCAAAATTAAAGGTAAACCCAGCACGCTGACCGGCTTCGAACATGTTTTTACGATTTTCGTCGCCTTGCTCTTCACTTAGGTTGTACTTTTGCATCAAATGTTCGTTTAAATCCTGACCTTCAATTGGCATATCTGGGTTTAGTTCAAAAGGATGCCACGTAATATCTGCGCTCATTTCGTCTTTGAGTTGCTCTAGTGCAGTTTCTAGGTTTTTATAACCCACTACACACCAAGGGCACATTACGTCTGAAACGATATCAATTTTAAAGTTTTTCATATTTATCCTTTTGAGGATTGCTTATAACTAAGTATAAAAAAGGATATTGGGATTAATTTAGCTTTATCAATACCAAACTAAAAAGAGCAGCTAAACAGCTGCTCTTGAAGGTAATCAGTTTTAGGCGTTAAGCCCAAATGGGTCGTCAATGCTATGGCTAGGCTCGGTAAACCAATGAGGGCCGTTGTCGGTCATGTAAAAATGATCTTCTAAACGTATGCCAAATTCATCGGGTATAACTAACATTGGCTCGTTACTAAAGCACATGCCTGTGGCAAGTGGGGTTTTATCACCGCCAACTAAGTATGGCCATTCATGAATGTCTAGCCCAATGCCATGGCCAGTTCGATGTGGGCAACCCGGTGTTTGGTACTGCGGACCTAGCCCTTGCGCCGCTAAATAGTTACGGGCGCCCGCATCTACGTCTTCGCAGATGGCACCGATTTTAGCTGCATTAAATGCCGCCATTTGCGCTGCTTTTTCATGATCCCAAAACATACGCTGGCGCATTGTTGGTTCGCCAAATACATAGGTACGGGTTATATCTGATAAGTAATCGTGTACTTTACAGCCGGTATCAATTAGTACCATATCGCCTTTTTTAAGTATTTGGGCGTCTTTAACACCGTGCGGAAAAGACGTTGCAACACCAAATAAAACAATGCAAAAATAGTTACCTGGCGCGCCTACTTTTTGATGTGCTTGCTTAATAAAGGCTTCTACTTCGGTGGTGGTTATTCCCTCATAAAGCATGCTTGCTGTGGCTTGATGTACGGCCAAGGTCATGTCCATCGCGCGCTGCATTAAGCTAAGCTCATGAACTGACTTATGCATACGACAATGCGCCGTTACAGGTTGGGCGTTTATGAGGGTTAAACCCGTTTGCGCTTTATTAATGCCGTCGAATATAAAAAACTGTGCGCTTTCATCAATGCCAATGGTTGCGTTTTCATTAATGTTTAACTTTTTTAATACTTCGACAAAAAGTGCATAAGGATTTTCGTGCTCTTGCCACCCATGAATAGGCCCATCTATTACTTTAAACCCGTTTAGTGAACCAATTTCGAAATAAGGTGCAATGTATTGTACTTCACCAAGGGCGGGTAATATCGCGCCAACCATGCGCTCGCTCGCGTACCATTTCATACCTGTAAAGTAGGTTAGGTTGGTGCCAGCGTTTAAATAAATTGCATCTATGTTGTTAGCTAGCATATACGCTTGCGCCTTGGCTATGCGCTCTAAATGTTCGTCAGCTGCAATAGGGGTTAGCGTGTGCGTCATATTGCTTAAGCTTGCCAACGCTTGCTCGCTAGATTGTGTACCAATACCGATGGTAGTCATGTTTTTCTCCTTGGATTTTTAACTAGTGTGATTAATACCAAGGTAAAATTCAATGTTATGCGATAAGAGGCTAGTAGTTTATAGCCTCTTAAAAGGTCATATTATTTTTTAGCGTAAGGTAAACGCGTGAGTTTATTACTTGTGTGGTAGCTATCAAGCCCAGTTACTGCCACTGTTTCTATTGCTTGTAAATCTAGGAAACCGTCGCTTTGCAGCGCGGCTTTATCAACAAAAACATCCATAATTTCGCCAATAACGAGCTCAGTTCCATTGATGGCTAAATGTTGGTTTTCTACAAATTTAACCGAGTACTTTAAGCGGCTTTCTTTTACAAAAGGGGCTGCAAAGTCGTTTAAGTATTCAGGCGTTAAGCCTGTAGCATCAAACTCAGATTCGTCTTTATCGTAACGGGCTGAGGTTTGATGAGCTTGTTTATAAATCGACTTATTCACTTGATTAATGGTGTAAGTGCCCGTTTGTAAAATATTTTCAAACGTATGACGCGGCACACTATGAGGACGCATTATCATTGCAACTAACGGTGGGTTAGCCCCAAGGTGAATAACGGAGCTGACAATCGACAAGTTAGTATTGCCAAGTAAGTCTTGTGTACCAATTAAGTTAGCGCTTTTAAAACCCGAAAGAGAGTTGATTAAGTGAGTACGGGTATGTTTTTCAAGTGCGTCTATTCGCGCTTTAGTAAAATGCATTAAAAATCCTTACCACGGTATGGTTGAACCTTGCCAGTCTAAATAAGCAGGTTCACCGTTTAGTTTTAAATCAGGGTTGTTGTTTGTTAATTCAAAAAGTTGCCCAGCTACAAATTCAGGCGTAAATAACTTACCTGCAGGTACGTTTTTTTGAAAAGGCTTTGAGAGTTCGGTATCGGTGGTGCCTGGATGAAACAAAATGAGTTTTGTGTTTTTAGCACGACGAGCTAATTCAATAGCCGCCGTTTTAAATAGCATGTTAAGCGCTGCTTTAGATGCGCGATAAGTATACCAGCCACCTAATTCATTGTCGTTTATGCTACCTACGCGCGCACTTAATGCTGTAATAGTACACTGCGTTTTGTGGGTTAATAGAGGCAATATGCTCTGTAAACACAATAATGGCGTGAGTGTATTAGCATTCAGTAACTCGTTAAAATAATCAGCGTTTAAATCTTCTAACTTTTTTTCGGGCATGTGCTGAGTGTTATGAAGTTTACCATTGAATATAATAACTTGATGTAATTCAGCTTGAGTGTCTTTTAAGTGCTGGGTAAAAATAGCCAGGCTTTGAGCGCTGTAGTCGGTGCTAAAGTACTCAGTATTTGTAGGGGCGCTGCTGTATTCACTTGAGCTGACACACAGAACCTTAAATTGTGATGCATGGTTATTTAAGTGCTCAACATACGCTTTTGCAATCGCACTACTAGCGCCAAATAAAACAATGGTTTTCATCTTCTGCCCTTATTTTTTAAACTGCATTGCCCATTAGAACATGTTGTGTTTGGCATTAAAATTTTACTAAGGGAATGTCTGTATTTTGCAAATAACACATATCCACAGTCAGCGAAAAAGCTAATTATTGGCAAGCGAAAAATTTTCAACCAGCCGTGTTTACCCACTATTTTCCATGCCTCGTAAGTTACATCAAGCCCGTAAATCATTTCACCTGATTGCTTTTGAGCTTGTAGGTAAGTCATTGCTTTGTCTCTATCAATATACGAGTACCGCTCACTGAAGTCGGTCGCGTTAAGATCTTCAAGCGTAATTAGGTTTTTAGTATCTGCGTGCTTTAGTTGCTGCATTTCAGTGCTACAAAGAGGACAGTTACCATCGTAAAAAATGACCATGTGAATGCTTTGTGATTATTTTATATATACTTTTTTACGACAAGACATTGCAAATGGATCTATTAAATATCTCTTCATAATGATATTAATAGTGTCCTACGAAAAAATGGAGACTGATAAATGAGTGAACAATACGCCGCCTTGCGAGGTAATGTAAATTTACTAGGGCAACTACTAGGACAAACAATTAAAGATGCCCAAGGTCAAGCGATTTTAGATAAAGTAGAAGAAATTCGAGCTTTATCAAAATCATCTCGCAGTGGTAACGAAGACGACAGACAAGCGCTTATAGAAGTTTTACATGCGCTTAGTGACGAAGAGCTTTTACCGGTTGCCCGTTCATTTAATCATTTTTTAAACCTTGCTAATGTAGCAGAGCAATTTCATACCGTTTCGCGTTTTAATGACGTTGGCCTTGGTCAACAAAACCCTCTCACTCAAACATTAAAAACGTTAGCTACAAAAGCAGAACAAGGCCAGCTAGACAGTAATCATTTGGCCGAAACACTCTCAAAACTCCACATAAATTTAGTACTAACTGCTCACCCAACCGAGGTTACGCGCCGTACTATTATTAACAAACACGTTGAACTAAGTGACTGCCTTGCATCATTAGAGCGAAAAGATAACTTAGTGCAAGAGCGTGACAATATTTTAAATCGTATTGAACAGCTGATTAGCCAAGCGTGGCATACCGACGATATTCGTCGCTCTCGTCCAACACCTGTTGATGAAGCTAAATGGGGCTATGCCGTAATAGAAAATAGCCTTTGGCATGCGGTACCGCGTTTTTTACGTGAATTTTCAGCCAATGTTAAAGACCAATTAAGCTTAGAGTTACCGATAGATTACAGCCCAATTGAGTTTACATCTTGGATGGGTGGAGACCGTGATGGTAATCCATTTGTAACATCGCAGGTAACAAAAGAGGTGCTTGATCATGGTCGTTGGATGGCACTTAACTTATACATTCAAGATTTAAAAACGTTGTGCGCTGAATTATCTATGTCAGATGCCAGTGATGAGCTTATTGAGCTTGCAGGGCAAGAGTTTGAACCATACAGAGCGGTAATCAAAAAGCTTAAAAATCAGGTTGCTGAAACAGTGGCGCACTTAGGTGCTAAAATTAAAAATAAGCGCAGCGATTCACAAGACTTAATAACTGATATTAATCAGCTTAAACACCCGGTTGAAGTGTGCTATCGATCGTTATTAAAGTGTAATATGAAAGTAGTTGCGGATGGCTTATTACTTGATTTACTGCACCGTATAAATAGCTTTGGTTTGCGTTTAGCTAAACTTGATGTGCGCCAAGATTCGTCTCGCCACGGCGATGTGTTTTCTGAGCTAACGCGTTACTTAGGTTTAGGCGACTATAACCAATGGCAAGAGCAAGACAAACAAGCATTTTTACTTGCAGAGCTTAACTCACGCAGACCGCTTATTCCAAAGCATTGGCAACCAAGCCCTGATGTACAAGAAGTACTTGATACTTTTGATGTGATTGCCAAGCAAGACGAAGCTACATTTGGTTTGTATATTATTTCGATGGCGCGCACAGCGTCAGATATTTTAGCGGTACAACTATTGCTAAAAGAAAGCGGCTGCAGCTTTGATTTACCAGTAGCACCGCTTTTTGAAACACTTGACGATTTAAACGCAGGCAGTGATGTAATTACCACATTGCTTGATAATGTTTGGTATCGCGGGCACATTAAAAACACCCAAAACGTAATGATTGGTTACTCTGATTCAGCTAAAGATGCCGGCATGATGGCAGCAGGTTGGGCACAGTACGAAGCAATGGATAAACTAGTACAACTTGCTGATGCACGTGGTATTGAGCTTGTTTTATTCCACGGACGTGGTGGCACAGTAGGTCGTGGTGGTGCACCCGCTGCACAAGCACTGCATTCACAACCGCCAGGCTCTTTAAAAGGGGGTTTACGTGTAACCGAGCAAGGCGAGATGATTCGCTTTAAATTTGGTTTACCCGATGTAGCACTGCAAAGCTTAAATATTTACGCAGGCGCAGTTTTGCAAAGTAACTTACTACCGCCACCGGAGCCAAAGCCAGAATGGCGCGAAGTAATGAAGCTAATAAGTGAGGAGTCGTGTGAGCACTACCGTAATGTAGTTCGCCATGATGAAAACTTTGTACCTTACTTTAGAATGGCAACACCTGAGCTTGAACTGTCTAAGCTACCGCTTGGCTCTCGCCCTGCAAAACGTAATCCTAATGGCGGTGTTGAAAGCCTGCGTGCTATTCCATGGATTTTTGCTTGGAGCCAAAACCGTTTAATGCTTCCAGCATGGTTAGGTGCGTTAACTGGTTTAAAAGCTGCGCTTAATAAATACGGCGCAGAAACTCTAAACGAAATGAGCTTACAGTGGCCGTTCTTTAGATCGCGCCTAGAAATGCTAGAAATGGTATTTAGTAAAGCCGATTGTTGGTTGAGTGAGCATTATGATAATGCGCTGGTGGAAGATATGTACAAACCACTGGGTGTAACACTTCGTAAAGAGCTTCAAGAAGCCATTAGCTTAGTGCAATCACTTAGCCCACAAAAAAGCTTATTAGCCGAACAGCCTTGGATTAAAGAGTCGATTAGTTTACGTAACCCGTACACCGATCCACTTAACTTATTGCAAGTTGAGCTTTTACGCCGTGCTCGCTCACAGGAAAAACACAGCGAAGGTGACATTGATAATGCATTAATGATCACAATGACAGGTATTGCAGCAGGTATGCGTAATACCGGCTAATATTTTGTTATGTATACTAATCAATTATTTTGTTAGGTATACCAATTAAATTAAAGGGAGCACGCGATGTGCTCCCTTTTTTTGCGTTGAATAGGCTGGTATTTCGCATCCTAAACTTTTAAACTACTTAGCCATTGAATAATTAAAAAATGTTATGGCTTCAGCAACTTTTACTGTACAGCAAGATACAGCACTTACAAATTCGCACATCACATTAAGCGTAGCGCAAACAGCGTCATTACGTAGTCAATTAAAATCACAGCGTGGCATATTAAATTCTAATAATATTAAACAGTTATGTGCACAGCTAAATGTGTCTGATGATGCATTATTACAAGGTTTAGTACCTTTAGCTTCGGAGTATGCGGTTGCGCCGATATCAGATTTTCATGTAGGTGCAATAGTTAAAGCACTTGATGAAAACGATGAGGTAAACTTTTACTTTGGTGCAAATGTAGAGTTTGATCATCAAGCGTTGAGTTTAGTGGTTCATGCAGAGCAATCGGCTATAAATAACGCCTGGTTAAACGGTGCTAAAAAAATAGTTAAAATAGCGATTAGCGATGCACCGTGTGGGTATTGTCGCCAGTTTATGAACGAACTCGCTGATGCTAAAGAGTTTGATATTTTATTGCCAGAGCAACACTTCAAATTAGCAGAGTTATTGCCTCATTCGTTCGGGCCGACTGATTTAGGCAATGCGTTTAGCTTGTTCAATCCAGAGCCTCACCAGCAAGTATTCGCAAATGCTCAACTAGATGAGAAGCTAGCAAGTACAGCATTAAACGCATACGTACCGTATAGTAAAAACTTTAGTGCAGTAAAAATTAGTACATTTGAAAATGGTAATTTTTACGGAAGTTACGCAGAAAACGCAGCGTACAGCCCAAGCTTGTCGCCACTGCAAAGTGCACTTAGTCAATTATTTATCGCAGGGCTTAGCTTTAACGAAAGTACGGTAAAATCAATTACACTTTTAGAAACCGCAGGCCATGAAAACCAAGCGGGTGTAGCACGTGCTGTACTTGCAAGTTTTAACAACCTGCCGGCAATAGAAGTAATTAGTGCACAGCTAAAATAACCTTTCAAAAACAATAAAGCACAGGCAGAGCTGTGCTTTATTAAAATGTGCCATTCTATCGAATTAAATAACTCACTAACTGCGTTAAAAATTATTCATATAAGACAACTATACTTCATAATTTTTGCCTTGTTACTGAGCCATTTTCTTATCGTTATAATAGCCCATTAATTAATAGAACTTATATTAATCAAGCAACACTTTAGCTGCTTCTAATACTACTGCTACAGATTTACGCTCAATTTCACCATGGTCAACATTTGGTATTTCTTGGCGAGTACGGTTAACAAGTACGCCAGCTACACAGGCAGCTTGTAAGCCAAGGGCAGCACACATAGTAAATAACGTTGCTGATTCCATTTCGTAGTTCATTACGCCCAGTTTTTGCCACTCTTCGCAGCTACCTTGTAGTGATTTAGGAACGTAACCAGAATGCGTATCGTAACGCTCTTGTCCTGGGTAAAATGTATCGCTTGATGCAGTAATACCAATATGGAAATCGATATTTAAGTTTTTACATGCTTGTACCATAGCTTGTGTTGCATAAAAGTCAGACACAGCAGGGTAGCTAAGAGGAGCAAAATGCTGGCTTGCACCGTCTAAACGTACAGACGCTTGGCTAATTAAAATTTCGCCTTCGTTGATATGTGGCTGAATCGCACCTGTTGTACCAATACGTAAAAATTTACGTACGCCAAGTTGTGCTAATTCTTCTACTGCAATCGACGTAGATGGACCACCAATACCCGTAGAACAAACAACCACAGAATGGCCGTTTAATTGACCTAAGTAAACATGAAACTCGCGAGTTTGAGCAAGGCAGGTTGGGTTGTCTAGGAATTGTGAAATACGTGCAGCACGATCTGGGTCACCCGGTACAATCGCAAGTTTTGCACCTTTAAGATCGTCAATACATAGTCCTAAGTGAAATACCTTTTCCATAACTAAGCCTTTTATAATAATTTGTTGTCAATCTAGCATCATTGCTAGAAACGTTTATCAAGTACAGGACGATTGTCCGTTTTACCTTAACTTCTCCAATTAAGTCCTAATAATTTTAAGGATTAATTTGATTTATTCATCAACTATGAATATTCAATCAAGTGCTTATATACGTAGGCTTATTGTGCTGTTGACATGTTCAAGCAGACATAATAAGTATCACACAAGCGCGTAACTACAATTAAATAGTTCATGGTAAATATTCATTAATATTAAATCAATTCAATGTCTTAGGTTTTTGTTAAGCACGTAAAAGCTAACGTGTTTATTTATATTAGGCACAGAGTTATTTAGCAAAGTGGGATTTATTTGAAGTTTAGGCACTTTTGGTGATTTTGCATAACTAATCAAAAGTAATTAGCTACGTACAGAATAAAAATCGAAGGAGTTTATTATGAGCACACAATTTGAAGCATTTAAAAACAAAGTTGAGCACTGTTTGTGCGCACCGGGTGATGGCGTATACACAGTAAATACTGCAAAAGAGCGTAAAGCTGCGCTGCGTAATAAGCTATACGGGCAAACTGAAAGCGTTGATAACTTATGGCGTGAGTCTTTAGATGAATTACCAAATTCTCCACATAAAGCGGTTATGTTAGGTATTAGCTCAGACTGTGGCGGTGGTATTTTACGCGGTGCAAACTGGGGGCCACTGTTTGTGCGCTCAGCATTAATTGACCAGCAACCGCAGTGTCATTCGTTTGATTTAGGTGATGTACGTGTAATCCCTCATTTGCTACATGATAAATACCTAAATGATGCAACCATTTCTAATTGCCAAAAAGCCCTATACGGTAATGAAGATAATGACTATTACGTTAGTCCGTTATCAATCACAGAGGATGTATGCGACAGTTTTTACGCAACGTTTAAAGATAAAGGGATATTTGGTATTGGTGGCGATCACTCAATTAGTTACCCACTCACCAAAGCGTACTTAAAAGCGAAACGTGAGCAAGGTAGGCGTACTGCTATTATTCATTTTGACGCGCATACCGATTTACTTGTTGAGCGCTTAGGTATTGATTTATGTTTTGGCTCGTGGTGTACACATATATTAGAGTTTTTACCGGCGCCGCATCATTTAATACAATTTGGTATACGCTCAAGTGGCAAGCCTAAAGCGCACTGGGAAAGTACCTTTGGCGTTAAGCAACATTGGGCACATGAAATCATTGAGCGTGGCGCAGCAGCGGTTGCTGCCGACGCTATCGCACAGCTAAAAGCCGATAACGTTGATGAAGTATACGTAAGCTTTGATATTGATGCGCTTGATGCAGAGTTTGCATCTGCCACCGGTACGCCAGAGCATAATGGTTTAACGCCTCAGCATGCGCTTGATACTTTATCAGCCATTGCGGATGAGTTCCCGATTACGGGTGCTGATATGATGGAAATAGCGCCATTTACCGACAGCTCTTTAGTTGGACAATCAAGCTCTGAAACGACACTTAGAGAAGGCGCTAAAATTTCAGCATTCTTAATTAGTGCAATGAACAAGTAAGCTGTAATAGTACTATCAGCTTATAAATGTACATTACACTACTAAAAACTAGCAGTTCATAAAGCCTCAGCTATATTTATTAAATACTTATAATGAGTTAGTTGAGGCCTTGCTGAATGAAATTATTGATCTTTTTGTTGTTCATTAGCTGTATAAAAGTTGATGCAACTGAAATCACAATAGTAACGGAAGTATTTCCGGACTTTCAGTATCTCAATGAAGATAATAAACTCGTTGGTCGTTCTGTTGATAAAGTTCATAAAGCGCTAGAAGGTACAGGTATAAATTACACTATGTTTGCCCATAGTTGGGCCATATCCTACAACGCGGCGCTACGCGATAAAAACACCTGTATATTTTCGATTGTTCGATTACCTAATAGAGAAAGTAAGTTTAAGTGGGTAGGTGAACTTGAAAGCTTTGACTCAGCGATTTATGCTCTTAAGTCTAGAAGTATAAAGTTAAATACTCTCAATGATGCTAAAAAATATAAAATAGCGGTACTGCGTGATAATTTTAGTCATCACTATTTACTTGAGCGAGGATTTAGCGAAAGCAGAAACTTGTTACTCATCGATAGCCTAGATAAAATAGACAAACTTATCAGTACCCGTCACAATATTCTTGATTTTGTTGTCCTTAATAAAAAGCAATTTAACTACCGAGTTAAAACAGAACCTAAGCTAGAACTACTTGAGCCTGTACTTAGTCTAAATACAGCTCAGTCTCCATTATTTTTTGCTTGTAATATAAATATGGATCCTGCCTTAATTACTCAATTAAAAGTCGCCTTCAGCAAAGTTTCAGTACTTTAAATCTCCTTTTTACCTCTCAACCAATTGAAAATTAATGGTTTAAATATATTTAGTAAATTTAAATTGCTGCGTTTAAAAAACAGATTATAATCCAGCTGCTTTTTGTTTAAAAAAGCCTAACTTTTGGAGCATTAAATGGGTGATTTAATCGGGATTAGCTTATTGATCTTGATCAGTGCGTTGTTTGCTATGTCAGAAATAGCAATTGCAGCGTCGCGTAAAATAAAACTGCGAGTAATGGCAGATGAAGGGAATATAAAGGCAGCAGCGGTACTAAAGCTACAAGAAAATCCAGGGGCTTTTTTTGCCATGATCCAAATAGCGCTCAATGCGATAGCGATATTGGGTGGTATTGTGGGTGAGCAGGCTTTATCGCCTTATGTTGAAAGTGTGTTGGTATTATTTTACCAAGGTGCGCATTTAGAAAAAATTAGCTTTTTATTCTCGTTTTTTACTATTACATCTTTGTTTATATTGTTCGCCGATTTAATGCCAAAGCGTTTAGCGATGATCATGCCTGAAGCCGTGGCTGTTAGAGTGGTTACAATAATGCGCTGGGTTACCTTTGCATTAACTCCACTGGTGATGTTTTTTAATGGCGTCACTAACTTTGTGCTGCGTTTGTTTAAAGTGCCCGCTGAGCGAGAAGACAATGTAACAACAGAAGACATTGTTGCCATGATGGAAGCAGGTGCTGCTTATGGTAGTTTGCAAAAGCAAGAGTATGAACTCATTGGCAATGTGTTTGACCTAGAAGCGCGATTTTTATCAAGCGTTATGACTCCACGCGACCAAATTGTCTATTTTGATTTAAATGAATCTAGCCATGATATTGCGACTAAAATTATTGACCATCCTCATAATCATTTTTTAGTGGTGTCAGGAAATTTAGATAAGTTGCATGGCTCTGTTGAATCTAAAGATATTTTACGACAAGTACTAAAAGGCGAAGCCGCCAATATAAACGATGATCTGATTGATAAAGATGTTTTTTACTTACCCGAAACATTAAGTTTATCTGAAGCTTTAAACGCGTTTAAAAGTGCAGCGAAGCCGTTTGCTGTTGTAGTAAACGAATATGCACTTTCGGTGGGTATTGTTACCGTTAAAGACTTAATGAAAGGGTTTATGGGTGATTTAATCACTCACCAAGGCGACGAATTAATCATAGAACGCGATAAAAATTCATGGCTTGTAGATGGTTTAACCCCAATTACCGATTTAGCAAAAGTACTTGATATAGAAGAATTTCCTGACCAGATGCTTTACGAGACGGTAGCTGGATTTTTAATTTATAACATGAAGCGTATACCTAAACGTGCGGAACATTTTACTTTTTCAGGCTTTAAGTTTGAAGTAGTTGACGTAGAAGGGATTAGGGTAGAGCAGTTGTTAGTTTCAAGGGTTATTAACCCACAGAGCGCTAATACCCTTTAAAAAACTAGATATGACACTAGTCCTTTATATAAATAGCCAAGCTGTATTTGCTTGGCTTTTTTGTGCCTATTAAAAACTTAGTTTCTAAAATGAGATATTATTTCAAGATATTAAGTTGTTTTATTTTCATACAGTCTTGATTGTATTTTCATCTAATTAACATTAAATGCAACCTAAGACGTATATTGTACTGGGGAGTGTAAGTTTGTGTAAATTTCTTCTAATTAAGATTCATTATCAGCGCGTTTTAATTTAGAATGATCGTTCACTCTAAACTAAAAGGTATTTAACATGCAGCGTTCCCGCATCGCTTTATTTGTATTGTCAGCCCTCGTCGGTTCTGTTGCTTTAACTGGTTGTGATCAAGCAACTGAGCAATCACAAGCTTCAGCTCCTAAAGCTGTACCAGTGGGTGTACTTACATTAAAAAGCCAAGCGCTTACTCTCAAAAAAGAACTTCCTGGTCGTATCAGCGCATTTCAAATTGCTGAAATTCGCCCACAAGTAAGTGGTATTGTTCAATCTCGTTTATTTGTAGAAGGTAAAGAGGTTAAACAAGGCCAGGCTCTGTATCAAATAGATCCTGCGACATTTGAAGCCGACTTAGCAGCAAGTGAAGCAAGCGTAGCACGTGCAGAGGCAAGCATTGCTAGCTCTAAATCAAAAGCATCGCGTTATAGTGAATTATTAAAAATCAAAGCCGTGAGCCAACAAGATTTTGACGAAGCAGATGCTGCTTACAAGCAAGCAAACGCTGAATTATTAACAGCTAAGGCACAATTAAAGTCAGCGCAAATTAACCTTAATTATAGCCATGTGTCGTCACCAATTAGTGGTCAAATTAGTAAATCAAGCGTAACAGTAGGTGCACTAGTCAGTGCCAATCAAAGTACTGCACTTGCTACAGTGACTCAGCTTGATCCAATTTATATCGATTTAACACAATCAAGTAATGAGCTTACCCAACTTAAAAAAGCAATATCATCAGGTGCGCTAACGGTTGACTCTACTAGCCAAACTGATGTTGAACTTATTATGGAAGATGGCTCTGTTTATCCTCATAAAGGCACATTACAGTTCTCCGAAGTGACGGTTGATCCAAGTACTGGCTCAGTAACGTTACGTGCTAAATTTTCAAATCCAGAAAAACTATTATTACCAGGCATGTATGCCCGTGCCTCTATAGTAGAAGGTGTTAAAGCTGGCGCTATTTTAGCTCCGCAACGTGGTGTTAGCCGCAACTCAAAAGGCGAGCCAACAGCAATGGTTGTGAGCAAAGAAAATACAGTTGAAAGTCGTGTTTTAAAAGTAGACCGCACAATAGGTTCTGACTGGCTTGTTACCGATGGTCTAATGGATGGCGATAAATTAATTGTTGAAGGCTTACAAAAAATCCGCCCTGGTGCACCAGTGAATCCTTCTGAAATTCAATCGTCTACTAAAGCCGATAAAGCACAATAACGGAGAGTTTTAATGTCACGATTTTTTATCGATAGACCGATATTTGCTTGGGTACTCGCTATTGTAGTGATGCTTGCAGGTATTTTGGCGATTAGGAGCTTACCTATTTCGCAGTATCCTTCAATTGCACCGCCTGCAGTAAGTATTACAGCAACGTACCCTGGTGCATCTGCTCGTACACTTGAAGATACAGTAACGCAAGTTATTGAGCAAAAAATGAAAGGTCTTGATGGCTTGCTTTATATGTCATCTACGTCTGAGTCGAGTGGTTCTGCTACGCTTACACTTTCGTTTAGCGCCGAAACAGACCCTGATATTGCTCAGGTTCAAGTGCAAAATAAACTAGCGACAGCGACTCCACTTTTACCAGAAGCCGTACAAAGGCAGGGTGTTGTAGTTGCAAAATCAGCGCGTAACTTTTTAATGGTTTATGCATTTGTGTCTAAAGATGGCAGCATGACCAATATTGATATTGGTGATTACGTTTCATCAAATGTGCAAGATATTGTATCGCGCGTAGAAGGCGTAGGTGAAGTGCAGCTGTTTGGTTCTCAGTACGCGATGCGTATTTGGTTAGACCCTGCAAAGTTACAAAACTATAAGCTTACACCCGCTGATATTAGTGCATCAATTAGTGCGCAAAATGCACAAGTATCTGCAGGCCAACTCGGTGGTATGCCAGCCGTTGATGGTCAGCAACTTAATGCAACAGTAACGGCGCAAAGTCGATTACAAACGCCAGAGCAATTTGAAAAAATATTAGTTAAAACTAATCCAGATGGCTCTTTTGTACGTCTAGAGGACGTTGCTAGAGTAGAGCTTGGCGGCGAAAGCTATCGCGTTGTTGCTCGTTACGATGGACAACCGGCATCAGGCTTAGGTATTAAATTAGCCAGTGGCGCTAATGCACTTGATACAGCTGAAGGCGTTAAAAAAGCAATTGAAGAGCTAAAACCGTTTTTTCCTGAAGGGCTAGATGCGGTAGTACCTTACGACACAACACCATTTGTATCGCTCTCTATCGAAAAAGTTATTCACACCTTAATTGAAGCCGTTGTTTTAGTATTCGTGGTGATGTACCTTTTTCTGCAAAACTTTAGGGCAACACTTATTCCAACCATTGCGGTGCCTGTGGTTTTACTTGGTACATTTGGTATTTTATATACCTTTGGCTATTCAATAAATACGCTAACAATGTTTGCGATGGTACTTGCGATAGGCTTATTGGTAGATGACGCAATCGTTGTGGTAGAAAATGTTGAGCGCTTAATGACCGAGGAAAAACTCTCCGCGCTCGAAGCTACGCGTAAATCTATGGATGAAATTAAAGGTGCGCTGGTAGGCATTGCCATGGTGCTTTCTGCGGTATTTATCCCAATGGCATTCTTTAGTGGCTCTACCGGTATTATTTATCGTCAGTTCTCTATTACACTGGTATCGGCGATGGGTCTTTCGGTATTGGTTGCACTTATTTTGACACCAGCACTGTGTGCTACGTTATTAAAACCAAGCCATGTTCACGACGACAGCTCGTTTATTGGCAAGTTTTTCTCTGGATTTAACCGAGGCTTTGATAAAACGAATCGCGGCGCACAAGGCTTTGTAAGCCGTATGATCAATCACTCTAAGCGTTACTTACTTATATACGCTGTGATAGTGGGTGGTATGGTTTATGTGTTTTCGCACTTACCAACAGCATTCTTACCAGACGAAGACCAAGGCATTTTGTTTAACCAAGTGTCATTGCCTGCAGGTTCTACAACACAACAAACTTTAGAAGTTGTTAAAAAAATGGAGAACCATTACCTAAATGAGCAATCTGAGGCTGTTAACGGTATTTTTACTGTAACAGGGTTTAGTTTTGCAGGTTCAGGTCAAAATGCTGCAATTGGTTTTGTTAACCTCAAACATTGGGATCAGCGTCAGCGTGACGAGTTATCTGTTCAGGGTGTGGCTGGTAAAGCAATGGGGTACTTCTCAACGATAAAAGAGGCGTTTGTGTTTGCGTTTCCGCCACCGGCCATTGTTGAGCTTGGTACTGCAAATGGTTTTAATATATTTTTACAAGACCGTGTAGGCTTAGGCCACGATGCACTGTTAGCTGCACGAAACCAGTTGTTAGGTTTAGCAAGCCAAAGTCCAATTTTAGCGGGCGTACGTCCAAATGGACAAGAAGATATGCCTGAATTACAACTTGACACAGATTTGGCAAAAGCTGAAGCGCTTGGTGTTTCACAAGGTGATATAAACAGTACGCTTGCCACTGCGTGGGGTAGTAGTTATGTGAATGACTTTATTGACCGTGGTCGAGTTAAAAAAGTGTATATGCAAGGTGATGCACAATCGCGCATGGTGCCAGAGGATCTAAATAAGTGGTATGTGCGCAATGATAGTGGCGATATGGTGCCATTTTCAGCGTTCGCTAGTGCTTATTGGACATACGGCTCGCCACGCTTAGAGCGTTACAATGGTTTTTCTGCAATGGAAATTCAAGGTAGTGCAGCACCAGGTTACAGTACCGGCCAAGCAATGGATGAAATGGAACGCTTAGTAAAACAATTACCTAATGGTATTTCGTCTGAATGGACCGGTATTTCATTCCAAGAGCGCTCTAGTAGTGGTCAAGCTCCATTACTATATGGTTTGTCATTATTATTTGTATTTTTGTGTTTAGCCGCACTTTATGAAAGTTGGTCAGTACCGTTTGCGGTAATGATGATTGTGCCATTGGGTATATTTGGTGCAATTATGGCGGCACTTGGCGGTGGCTTATCTAACGATATTTACTTACAGGTGGGCTTGTTGACCACCATAGGTTTAGCGTCTAAAAATGCGATATTAATTGTAGAGTTTGCTATTCATAAAATGGATGAAGGGCTGGGATTAGTTGATGCAGCAGTTGCTGCTGTTCGTTTACGTTTACGACCAATACTCATGACTTCAATGGCATTTATTTGTGGTGTAATTCCACTGGCGATTGCCTCAAGTGCGGGGTCTGGCGCCCAAAATGCGCTAGGTATTTCGATTATTGGTGGCACACTTGCATCATCAATATTAGTTGTTGTGTTTGTACCGTTATTCTTTGTGTTAGTTCGCCGTGTATTCCCAGGCAAAACTAACGAGACAACGAAGGAGAGTGCAGAATGAGCATTAAAACATTCAGCCTAAGTGCCATTGCTTTATTAGTACTAAGTGGTTGCCAACTTGCACCAGAGCAAAAAGACCTTGCTTTACCAGTATCTGATGCTTATGCATCAGGTACTGGGCAAAGCGCTGCGCAGCAATTAAATTGGCAGCATTTTTTTAATGACGAAAAATTACAAACGTTAATTACGCAAAGCCTTGAGCATAATAAAGATATGCAAATTGCAGTGCTTAATGTGCAGCGTGTTCGTGGTTTGTATCAAATCGAAGATTCTGCTTTGTATCCGTCACTTGATTTAAATGCTTCTGGTACGCGCCAGCGTTTACCGGCTGATTTGTCGGGTACTGGCGATGCAGCTATTAGCTCGCAGTACAGTGCAACAGTAGGTATTACCTCTTACGAGTTAGATATTTGGGGCAAAGTGCGCAACCAATCAGCGCAAGCACTCCAAAATTTATACTCTACAGAGCTTAGTCAATACAGTACGCAGGTATCTTTAATTTCTGAGCTTGCAAATGCGTGGCTTAGTTACGCGACGGACTTACAACTGCTAGAGCTTGCAAAAGAAACGCTAACCTCTCAGCAAGAGTCATTATCGCTTACGCAAAAAAGCTTTGATTTGGGGGCTACGTCTTCAATTACCCTTGAACAGCTTAAAAGCACAGTAGCTACAGCAAAAGTAGATATAGCAACATATAAGCGTTTGTTAAAGCGTGATAAAAGTGCCCTAGATTTATTAGTAGGGAAATCTGTTTCAGCCGATTTGCTGCCTAACAAAGACCTAACTAATTTGATCAGCATGCCAGAAGTGCCAGTTGGTTTACCGTCTGATTTGCTATCGCAACGCCCTGATATTAAAGCCGCTGAGCATTTAATGCTTGCTGCAAATGCCAATATTGGCATTGCACGTGCGGCGTTTTATCCAAGCATTAGCTTAACGGCCAATGCCGGCACTGCTTCAAGTGACTTAAGTGGCTTATTTGATTCAGGCTCAGGGACATGGAGTTTTGTGCCGACAATTAGCTTACCTATTTTTAATATGGGACGTAACCAAGCAAATCTTGATGTGGCTAAAGCCGATCAAGCAATTGCGGTGGCAACGTACCAGCAAAAAATTCAAAATGCGTTTCGCGAAGTTGCCGATGCACTTGCTGATAGAGAAGGTTACCAAGAGCAACTAAGTGCGCTTGATATGCTTATAAGTAGCCGACAAATCACGTTTGATTTATCAAAAATGCGTTACGAAAAAGGCGCAGATAGCTACTTGCAAGTACTTGATGCTCAGCGTACGTGGTACGGCGCGCAGCAACAGTTAATTTCGGGTCAGCAAGCGTATCTTGCAAGCCAAATTAATTTGTACAAAGCGCTTGGTGGCGGATGGAACGTAACCAGTGAAACAGCTCAGGAAGAGAAATAATATTTGCGGCTTTTAAAGCCGCATTACATATTTGTATAGCGAGACTCTTTATAGCTCTTGCTTTACTGAGTTTATGACTTGGTAGTGGAGTTGAACATGAAGCCTAAAGCAAAAAGGCAAACAGATCCCGCTATAGCGCAAGCTAGGCGCGAACAAATACTAACAGCGGCTGCAGAGTGTTTTCGCCGAAAAGGTTACCACGGTGCAGGCATGGCTGAAATATCTAAAACGGCAGGGATGAGTGCGGGCCATATTTATAATTACTTTGAAAGTAAAGAAGCAATTATAGAAAGCATTATTGAAAAAGACATGGAAGAAATGTTTTCTATCTTCCAACAGTTTGAAGATCACCCTGGTGATGTTTTAGCAGCTCTTTTAGATGGCTTAAACATTGGTGTTCAGAGGCACATGGACACAGGGGCATGTGTAGTTGACTTAGATATGATGGCTGAAGCAGGTCGAAATGTTAAAGTAGCTTCATTGCTACGTGATATGGATACTCAAGCACGCGGGCGCATGAGACAGCTTTTAACAAGCGAGCGAAGTGCGCTCAAAGACATTGATGAGCTTGAACTTGAAAGTCGAATTAATGTTATTTTTTCGATGATGGCAGGGTTATTACTTAGAAAGTTACTCTACCCTGAGCTAACCGAAAAAACAGTGTTAATAGCGCTTCGCCCTGCGATGAAAACATTACTAATGCCATTTGATAAAGCATAGTAAAGCGCAAAATAGATAAACTAAAAAGTAAGCTAGCCAATATTTTGGCTAGCTTTTTTATTTGGGCTATTTAAAAACGCTCGATTGACCACTGAAGTGCAATGATTGCAATGGCAACGGAGCCCATTGGCATTAACCACTTTTTATACCAGGTGTAGTTTCGTACATAAATGAGTATTGGCAGCGCAACCAGTAATATACTGAGCTGACCAATTTCGACCCCTAAATTAAATGCTAAAATGCTCAATAATTGATAGTCACTCGACAAGCCAAGCTCACCAAGTACGCTCGCAAATCCCATGCCGTGCAGTAAACCAAAAGCAAAAGTAAGCCACCCTAAACGAAGTACCAACGGCCACACATTATTTAATGCTGCAAATAAAACCGATATAGCAATTCCAAGCTCTACCCAGCGACTATTTGGCGAGACTAAGTTCATAGCTGTTGCTGTAAGCGTAATAGAGTGCGCAAGCGTAAACGCGGTTACTATCCATGCTGTGTGTTTAATAATGTGTTTTTTAGAGCTAATACCTTGCCATGTTTTGTTACTACGTTTTAAAACACAGGTAAGTAATAGGGCGATTAAAAATAAAATATGATCAATACCTATCCAAATATGTAAAACACCTTGATAAACGTATTGATTGAACGTGCTTAAATAACTGGATTTTTCAAAGCTAAATGTTTGCTGAGCCTCGTTGATATTAAATACACGAGATACACCGTTTATATTTACGATAGATTTATGATTAGCATCGGTTTTAAAAAAAGCAGAATACGAAAGAGAGATTGTTTCACTATCATTGCAGTTAAACAGCAGCGGAATAACCAAATAAGGCTGGTTAAAATGGTTATCTAGCTGATAGATACCTTCACTTTTTAATGGGCATGCTTGCGCGTTTTGCGTGATATTTAAACTTTCTGTAACGAAGTTATTAATTGAGCTGCGTTTTGCTTTTATTTCTGCCCACGAAATTTGCCCGTCTTTATCTAAATCTAGAGGCACTGCCTGCTCTAAGTCGGCGATGTTAACTTGCCAGGTACCCTTGTATTGGCTTTTGTTGGTGTCGTTATCGTTCTTGCTATTTAGGGTTATATAACTTGTACTTAGTTGATGGGAAAAGCTGTAAGTTGAGAAAATACACAGCATTAAAGTGAGTATAAATAGATAAGGCGTTTTCATAGTGTATCTCGTTGCATCGCTTTTGCTTTAATAAGTAATTGCTCATCTGTGCTCATTTTAGCCTGTTGCCAATTAATATGAGCCCAGTAAAGTGCTTTTTCGCGATTTGGTTGTACATCAAGGTAATATTTAGCTAAGTCACTCGCATGAAAAGAATCTTTACGAAGCTCTCTGAGTGTAACTCTTTTCGCCATTGTATTTTGCCATTTTTTATCGCGTTTATTTAGTTTTTTTTCTGCGATTGAAAGCCTTAGCAAAATAGCATCTTCTAAATTACTTTTATCTGGAAGCAGTACGCTTAATGTATTTAATACTTGTTGAGGTTGATTTAGCGCAATTTGAATATCGGCCCATAACACAATGAGGCTCACAGGAGCTTGAACTAAATCTACGCTTTGTAAGTGAGACAAAGCTTGCTTGTAGTTACTTAGACGGTAGCTCATTTCACTTAAAACATGGTTTGTAGCTAAACTAGTTTGGTTATTGTTTATAATTTTAACTAATGTTTGGTAGCTGTCTAAAACACTTTCATGCTGGCTTTGTACGTCTAGCACACAAGTGCTAGCAGTAATGGTGCTTACTTGACCAATCAAGGCAACACAGTGTTGTTTTGCTTTTGTAAATTCACCTTGGGTCATCAATATATTGGCCAGCAACAAATGGCTATTACTGTGCTTTGGTTCGGTAATCAAAACGTTGTTGGCAACGTTAATTGCTTCGTCAAAAAGGTGCTCTTTTTGTAAAACACGAGCATATAAGTAACCAATTTGAGACGTGGGTGTTTGGTTATATAACTGAGCTAAGCGGGTTTTAAGTAGCCCTTGTAAGCGCTCTGTTTGGCCTGCATATTGGCTATTAGTCACTAAAGTATTTATTTCGTGAACAGAGAGAGAGGCACTAAATGTTGAATTGCTTGAGGCAATAACTGCGTCATCTTTTGGAGTATAAGGAGCCGCACTCACCGCGAAAGAGGTTAAGCAAATAGCAATAATAGTGAGGGGTTTAAGTACTGATAAATGCATTATAAATATCCTTTGAAAAAAGCCATCCGTGGCCTGTCAGCTTAATGACTTGGTTAGTTACCGCTTGTAGAAATTAATCCATCAACATCGGTATCAGTGTTTGTAAACACCCGACCATTAACAGTTAACGGCTCTGCATTTGGCGCTTGATTAAATGCATCGGTTGCAAATTGAGCAAAGTCAACTTGCAGCGCCTCAATTGTAATACTTACTGTTGCAGTAACTTGCGAATTAACGCCATCACTTACACCAAACATAAAGCTATCTGAACCTGTTGCTTCTTTATTAGGTGTATAAGTAAAGTTACCATCACTGTCAACATTAACAGTACCGAGCATTGGCTCGCTTGTTAACGAGTAAGTAAGTGAGTCGCCATCATTATCGCTTGCGTTAAGCATATCGGTAATGCTTACTTCAGTTTGTGTTGTTAGCATTGCATCGCTTGCTGTAGGTGCGGTGTTTACAACCGGTGTAGGTTGTTTTTTATCGTCATCGCTACTACATGCACCCAATGTTAATGCACTGAGGAGAACACAAATATGGGTAGTTTTTAAATTACGCATCAGTTAACTCCTTATTTAGATCCTGCAATAGGTGTTGCAAGGTATGGGAATGTTGAGTCCATCATTGTTGCATCAATAGGTGCGCCATCAGTAAATGGAACTGTACCCGTATTAGCATCCTCTGGTGTACAAAGACCTAAGTCAGAGTCTTCACCATTTACAGGAATAGGATGACATAAGCGACCCATCACAACGCGCAGTGCAATATCAACTACATCATCACCCGGGCGACGACCATTTGGGAAACCAGCTAAGTCATTGCCAGCTACACCAAATGCAGATTGATCAGCCTGCGCTGTTGCTGCAATGGCTGTGTTTAAACGCAGCATTTCTGAAGGTGTGACCGTTGCTTGTTGATTAACGCCTGCAAAACCCGTTAAAAATGCAGTGATTAAATCAGTACGCGGGAAGTTAGTGGGTGCCAAAGTTTCTAAGTTTGCGCCAAGAGTGGTATTAACAGCATCTTTAAACAAAATATTTAATAACTCTGGTAGTGCTGGGTGAGATACATAATCTAAAAATTGTGCATCGTCTTTAGGGTGCGCAGTAGAAAATGTGTCCTTGTCTTTAATGCCAATTACAAGCTCATTTACAAGCGGGCTACCTAAGCGTGAAACCTGAGTTAATGCACCACCGTTTACCGCATTATTAGCAAATTTAGCATTGGGGTTTAATACACGTGCTTGAGGTAAGCTTGCTGTTGTCCACGAACCTATTACGCCGTTACCTTCACCGACAATACAGCTTTTAGGTATTTCGATAGCGATTGATGTTACGTTTTTATCTGCAAGGTCGTCATTATCAGCTGATTGCGTTATACCACCTGGAAAACCACCGCCGTCACCAGCACCAGGGGCGCTATCACCTTCTACAGGTACATAGTTAACTAAATCAAATGTTTTACCTAGGTTAACTACAAACGGGTCTTTACGCTGTCCTACAAAAACTTGTGCCATGCTCTCACAGTTAGGAATTGAAACCTGATAAACAAATTGATCTGCATAAGTTTGATAATCACTCATCGATCCAAATGTTTTATCACCTACATAATCAAGCGGTTTAGAAAATGAGCTTGAGTTTGATGCAGTGTTATTTAATACCGTTGTTTCGCCAGTACGCTGCGCGCCGCTAATCATGGTCATTGTGTATGATTCACTAAAATTTGCTGAGCTGTCATCACCTGCAGCCACGCCGCCAACATTTTTAAGTGGTACCGAAACTGTTCGTTGATTACCTTCAGGTCCAACTGTTAATTGCACGCCTTGATTGTCGTTAGGGAGCATGCTTTTAAAGTTAAACGCAAATGTAATATCTTCAACAGCATCGCCGTCGTTATCTATATGAATGCTGTAGGTAGCATCTGGGTCCATTGCAAAGTAATTAGGACCGCCGTATGCATCTTGCAGCGGGATATAGTTAGCTATTAGTGTTACAAAATCACCACGACCTTGTTCGTAACTATTAAATACATAAAAATCGGTTGAATCTAAAGTCGGGAAACGGCTTATATTTGGCGCTTCTCTGTGGCTAGATGCTTCACTTGGTGCACTTACAAATGTACTACATATTACTACTGCGAGTATTGATGGAGTTAAAGCTTTCATGACTTTGTCCTTTAGTTTTGATTGAAGTCATAGCTAATAACGGGGCAGGATTTAAATTGGATGCAAAAAAGTTAAATTAATTTTGTATTTTGTTAAAAACTTAAATTGAGGATTGGCTGCTTTATACAAGCAGCCAATATTAGTCGTAATAGTAAGGTTATAAAAGTACCAGCTCTGTGGTGTATAACACCTCGGTCGGTGATCCATTTGGCGAGCCACCAATAGGTTCTAAACTTACTGCTAGCAATGCAATATCACTTGCGTTGAAGCGGTTATCTTTTAATAATGTTTTACTTCCTTGCTTGGGAAGTAAACCTAATGAAATAGGCGCATCTTGCCCTTTTAAAATCATCCAAAGCTCATAATCTTTATTTGTTTGAGCAACCAATTGGCTACTGGCTTTGATAGAAAGCCCTTTATCGTTAACATCAATAAACCATAATGATTGCTTATCTTGATTTTGGACCAAGGCAATTTGTTGCGTTTGAACAACATTATTAGAAGGTTGAATAATTAAAAAGGCTAAAACAATACACGCGGCTGTTGCAACAAAAGACCATGTACGCCAAATAGATGGCTTAGTATGTATAACCGTTTTACTTGTTTGTGGACTGTTTTCAATGCGCTGTAGAATATTTATCCATACATCGTCATGTGGCGTTTGCGGTGTAATAGCACTCGCTAAGTTATTTAGGTTTTGCTCCCACATACTTGTTGCTTCACGTGCTTGGTTCGAACTAAGCAAAAGACGCTGAAAGCGCTTACGTGCAAGTCCTCTAAGTGTGCCAAGAACATACTGCCCAGCAAGTGCGTCTAATAATTCGGGTTTATTATAATTCATAATGTTAAACACCTTTGTAGCTGCATAAGCCCACGCCTGATCCAGCTTTTAACTGTACCTAATGGCGTTTCGATATGATCCACTAACTCGCTATGGCTCAGCCCTTTGTAATAAGCTAAGTGAATAGCTTGTTTTTGTTGCGGCTCAAGTTGTTCGATACAATTAACCAGTTTTGTTTCTTCGTCGTAATTAACGTCGATGCTTTCATTCTCATATTCGTCATCGCCTAACGACTGCTCTTTTCGTACTTTGTGATAGCGCAGCGAGTCGAGACTTCTATACCTAACTATACTTATCATCCAGCTTATAACAGTGCCTTTTGAAGCATTATACTCAGATGCGTTATGCCAAATTTTTATAAAAGCATCTTGTAATGCTTCCTCGGCATGGGCTCTATTTGTGAGCATGTTTAAACTAATAGCAAAAAGTTTGCCGCTAGTTTGCTGGTACAAGCTCGAGAAAGCATTTTTGTCACCTTGTGCTGTTGCGCACAAAAGAGGGAGTAAATCATCGTTATCCATAGGGGTCCTGTTTTTCTTATTATCATTGAGTAAACGGTTGAGGGCGTGATTTGGATGCAAAAAATTTTAATTGATTTTTAGATTAGCTGCTTTATACGTTAGTACAAGCAATAACCGATCAGTATTTGAAATTTAGATGTGTAAGTATAATTTATTCACATGTTTGTAAAAAATGCACAAAGAGCAGATTGCACTTAAATTTATTTTATTATTAATGTTATATATCAATAACTTATGGTTTTAATTTGAATTTAAAATGCCGTTTATATGGCGTGATATTTGCAAAAGAGTACATAAAGCCGTTTAAATTAGAATTAGAAAATCGGAATTATTTACACAAAGGAGAGATTATGTGGGCTGCAGTTGGTTATTCACTTTTAGCATTACTACTTATTTTTATTGGGTGGGAAGTAAACTCTGTTTACTTTGCTATTGTTTTTTATTGGACTGCGCTGTCACTTTTATTAGTGAGTACCGCATATATTTTTAATACAGCAAAAATATTTAGAAAACGTGAAAATGGAGTGATCCCATTTTATATACGTTGGGCGTTTGTGCCATTTTTATTTGGTGTGCAAATTTATAATGCCTGGTCGCGTAAGCATGACAAAGTACCGCCCATTCAACAAATAAACGAAAATCTATTTTTAGCTTGCCGATTATTTCCCTCAGACATAGACACATTAAAAGATAACGGAATTACAGCGATTTTGGATGTAACGTGCGAGTTTGACGGTCTAGAGTGGAGTTCAACGCAAGAGAACTTTAATTACTTAAATATTCCGGTGCTTGATCATAGTGTCCCTTCACATTCGCAGCTGAATCAGGCTATTAATTGGATACATCACCATATAAAAGAAAATCGTCGCGTAGTTGTACATTGCGCCTTAGGCCGTGGGCGGTCTGTTTTTGTAATGGCGGCTTATTTATTGAGTCAAAACAAAAATGCAGATGTACATGAAGTACTTGCGCAAATAAAAGAAACCCGCGAAACCGCAAACTTAAATAAGCATCAACTTCGTCATTTAGCTAAGCGTCATAAAAAAGGCGAGTTGCTGATTAAAAACAAAGCTGTTTTAATTGCAAACCCTGTTTCGGGTACGCGATTATGGCAAGAAAAAGAGCATTTAATTGTTGCGCGGTTATCCGCCTATTACGATTTAACAGTATTGACTACTTCACAAGACGTTAACGGTATTGATCTTGCTCAACAAGCAATTGCGCAAAAGCCGGACATTATAATAGCGTGTGGAGGCGATGGTACAGTGGCCGAAGTTGCAAGCGTACTTGTAAATACACAATGTAAGCTAGGAATCATCCCAATGGGGACTGCAAACGCACTTGCGCATGTATTGATGGGTATAAGCTCTAAGTTTATTCCAGTAGAACAAGCCTGTGACCTAATTATAGATGGTCAAACAAGCACAATAGATACGGCTTATTGCAATAATGAATTGGTACTTTTATTAGCGGGTATTGGTTTTGAGCAATCAATGATTGAAAAAGCAGATAGAGAGTCAAAAAATAAATCGGGGCAACTTGCCTATTTAAATGGTTTTTTTGAAGCTTTTGGCGAGCAAAAATCACAGCTACTTAATGTAAAACTCGACGATAATGAGCCCAAAGAAATACGTACAAATAGCTTTATTGTGGCTAACGCTGCGCCTTTTACAACATTATTGGCTCAAGGTGGTGGGCAGCCAGATCATAGTGACGGGCTTCTTGATGTAAATTGGCTAACACCAAATGACGAAAACTCAACCACAGTATTGAGTATTGCAGAGCTGATGTTTAGCAGCTTAACGCAAACACATTTAGCTATAAACTCGCACCATACAAATGCTAAAAGAGTCGAGGTTACAGGCGAAGGTGAGCTTAAATACGTACTTGATGGTGAAATTAAAACTGCTCACAAACTCGTTATTACTATTGAGCCGGCCTCATTAAAAGTGATTTGCAAAGAGCAATAAATCGCGCTTGTTACAATCAAAAAGGAGCTAAATTAGCTCCTTTTTTACATCATTTTTTAATTGATGGCCAAACAAACCCTGTTGTATCAGGTGCTTGAGAAGATGTTTCTCTCGGTGCACTTTTTGGTCTACGAATAGGTTTATTATTTATAGTGTGAATATAAAGTGCTTCCACTTTATCGCGAGCCCAAGGCGTTTTACGCAAAAACTTTAAACTCGATTTAATGCTCGGTTGATCAGTAAAACATTTAATTTTTACTTGTTCGCCAAGTGTTCTCCAGCCAAGTCGCTGTTCTAACTCAACAAGTATTTGTTCTAACGTGACCCCATGTAAAGGGTTTTTAGGTTGATTATTCATAGCCATACTACTTATTTAAACTGCGTGCATTGTAGCTCAAATCAGCTTTTAGCGCTAATTCACAGTGATTGTTTTAGGAGCTGTTGGGTAAATAGCATTACCTTGTTTATCTATTTTAAGCCAAATTAGTTGGCTGTTACTGTGCTGGGGTGTTTTAGCACCGCACAAAAGTGTAAATGAGTGAATTTGTATTAATGCGCCTTCGCTATAGCGTTTGTTGTCGTACCAACAGTTAGATTCTTCATTTACAAACTGGTTTGCATCAATAATTGAATGGGTTTTAAGAGTTGTTGCTTCACTAAGTATTGAATACGATAAGCTGCTAAAACAAAAGCATAGAATTAAAAAGTTACGCATTAGAGGCCTTTAAATAGGGTGGGTTAAAAATAATACATTAAGCTAAAAAACGTGCTAGTGTAAAGTACACAAAGTGATTTTAATTATAAACTTAGTTACACACAGAACAACTCAGATTCAAATAAAAAGGTGCACACAATGCAATTTAATCAAACAATGATCGAAGAATTCACACTATTAGCAAAATTTCCTCGCGACAGTAAAATGCAGGGTATTAAATTACACTCAGACGCAGAACCAAGCTTACTTAGTGCAGCGCAACGTTTATTTGAAAAAGGGATTATAGATAGCCCAGATGGCGGATATTTAACTGATCTGGGCTTAGATTTAATTGAGCATATTACGGTTATTCATAGTGCGCTACAAAGTTAGACTAAATTAGTTTAATTTGCATCGGGTTGATTTTGCGGTGCAGCATCATTAAATGCAGCTAATTTATTACAATGTTCGTAAATGGCTGCAATTTTTGGATAAACGTTCATATTTACGTTAAAACGAAGTGCATTAAATACTTGCGGCACTAAACAAATGTCAGCAAGTGTTGGTTGGTTACCAAAACAGTAGTCATCATTTTTGTTTAGCATCAGTTCTATTTTTTCAAAACCAACTTCTATCCAATGTCGATACCACTTATTTTTAGCCTCGTCATTAACACCTAATTCGCTTGATAAATACTTCAGCACGCGTAAATTATTAACAGGATGAATATCGCAGGCAATGGCAAAGCTTAAATTTCTTATTTGTGCTTTTTGCCACGCAGTCCCTGTAATTAATGGCGATTGCGGATAAGTTTCATCAAGCCATTCCAGTATTGCAAGCGATTGCGCTAAAACACCATCATCGGTTTCAAGTGCAGGTAGTAACCCTTGGGGATTAGTTGCTAAGTATTCCTCCCCAAGCTGCTCCGATTTTAAAAGGTTAACAATAGCAAGTTTATGATCGATTGCTTTTAAGTTAAGCGCTATACGCACTCTATAAGCCGCTGATGAGCGAAAGTAGCTGTATAATTTCATAACTAATCCTCTGCACCTGTAAATTGTTTTTTTATAGTACGCCAGCAATCGGTGTAATTTGGTTGGCGTTCTTTACCTTCTAGTGCATATTTTGTCGGTGAAATTATATAGCGCGACTCAAACATAAAGGCCAATGTGTTTTCGTATTTTTGTGGTGTAAGCTCAGCGTTTGAAGCTTTTTCAAATACGTCGGCTTCAGGTCCATGTGGCGACATACAATTGTGTAAACTTGCGCCACCAGGTACAAAACCATGCTCTTTTGCATCATATACACCCTCAATCAAGCCCATAAATTCGCTCATAATATTGCGGTGGTAGTACGGCGGGCGGAATGTATTTTCGGCTACCATCCAACGAGGTGGAAATATCACAAAATCGACATTTGCCATACCCTCAGTAGCAGAAGGGGAGGATAGCACAGTGAATATAGATGGGTCGGGGTGATCAAAGCTCACTGTATTCATTACATTAAAACGCGATAAGTCGTATTTATAGGGGGAGCTATTACCCGTCCATGCAACAACATCAAAAGGTGAGTGTTTTATTTCACAGCTGAATAAATTACCGTTAAATTTAGAAACCAACTCAAAATCACCTTCTTTATCTTCAAAGGCAGCAACGGGATATTGAAAGTCTCTGTCGTTGGCATAACCATTGGCACCAACAGGTCCTCGCTCTGGAAGCTCTAACGCATGGCCGTAATTTTCACAAATATAACCACGGGCTGTATCGTCAATTAAATCAACAGCGAACTTAATTCCTCTGGGAATTACAGCAATTTCACCTGGTTTAATGCTTAACTTACCGCACTCGGTGTGAATTAATAACTCACCTTGCTGAGGGACGAACAATATTTCGCCATCGGCATTACAAAAGTAACGCTCTTGCATTGACTGATTAGCGACATATACATGAATGCCAATACCCGATTGCCCATTGGCACTGCCATTAGCTGCCATCGTTACCAAGCCATCAATAAAGTCAGTAGGCTGTGAAGGCATATCAATAGGGTTCCAACGTAGCATTGTTGGTGGTGTTACGGCTTCAGTGATTGGGGCTGTTCTTATTAAGCCGTTATCAATTGCTTGGTAATCACCTTGTACTACCGAAGGACGAAGGCGGTAAAACCAAGTGCGACGATTTGAAGCACGCGGAGCCGTAAATGCAGTCGAACTAAATTGCTCGGTGTATAAATCGTATTTAACCTTTTGTGGGCTAAATTGTCCTATTGGCAATGCACCAGGTAGCGCTTGTGTTTCAAATTCATTCCCAAAACCTGTCATATAACTTAATTGTGTCGCCATTACTGACTCCTGTGAGAGGGGGGTTGGTTTAATATTATTATTATTTCAGTTAAGGTACTCTCAAGTGAGACTAATATCAAATGTGCAACTACGCATCTGTGTAAATATTAATGAACACCAAAGTAAACCTTACAAAGCTGGGATAACCAAAAATGAAAATTGATTTAGCAACGTTTTTACCTTATCAATTAACGAATATAGCAACACATGTAAGTAACGATTTTGCCAAGGTTTATCAAACTAAATACGGTTTAAATATTCCCCAGTGGCGAATACTTGCTAATTTAGCGCAGTATGGGCAAAGCAACGCAAAGGATTTATGCACACAAGCAAATATGGATAAATCGACAGTGTCGCGCGCGGTAAAAGTACTAATAGACAAAGGCTTAGTGAGAAGTGAATTAAATAAGCAAGACAAACGCGCAGCATTACTTGTGCTGAGCCAAGCAGGTCAAAGCCTATATGAGCAAATAACACCCGATGCACTAAATTGGGAAAAACAATTACTGAGTACTTTAACCAACGAAGAATACGAAGTGCTAGTGAATATTTTTGAAAAGTTAAATAACAAATTAAAGGCATAAAAAAGCCCACCAAAGTGGGCTTTTAAAAGATGTTTTAGGTTACAGTTCTAAATTAGAAAGTGTAACGAAGACCTACACGCATTTGCCATACAGATGCATCTGATTGTACAGATGTATTTGCATTATTCGCATTAAAGTCAGAGTAAACGTAACGACCCTGATCATCAAGTGATGTTGAAATCATGCTAGCACCAACGAAAGGACCTTTCTTAAGTACGCCCCAATCATCGTTTAACAGGTTAGTAAGGTTATCAATTACAAAGAATGCTTCACCTTTGTGACCTTCCATAAAGCCTGGAAGCTCTTGTGTTAACTTAAAGTTAAACTTAACAAACCAATCAGAGTTTTCTGCGTTACGGCTAGTCGTTTGACCACGTTCTAAACCATTTGATGCAATAAATTCATTGAATTCATTGATATCAGCAGCACTCATGTTGTAAACAACGTTTGGATCGTTTTCAAGTGGAACATACAATAGCTGGCGGTTACCATTCCAGTTGTTGTCACCAAAAGTACCATCACTTCCATCAAACGTGTAGCTGTATGGTAAGCCTTTATATGCTTCACCGAATAGATTAAAGCGAGTAGCAAAACCATCAACAAACTCATGAGTATAACCAAGAGTCATAGTGAAACGATGTGGAATTTCGTAATCAGATGAAGCAACACCTGGGTTACCTGGATCAGTTAGGGCAATGTTACCGTAGTTTGAACCAGCTACAGAGCTTGTCATTGGGTTAACATCGTCTGAGTCTGTATATGCATAACCAAAGTTAACGCTTACGCCATTATCAAACATTTTGCTAACAGCTAATGAAATAACAGATGAATCACCGCTATCACCGCTAACATTTGTTAGTAAGTATTCGTTTGCACGACCTTCAATTGATTCGTAAATAGGGCGACCATCAAATGTAGTTTCGCCAGAATCTTGAAGTGCGATGTCACGCATTAACGCAGCGTCTTTCTTCTTCGAATATAAGTAATCAAGAGAGATTACGTACTCGTTTTCAGTTGTGTATGTTGCACCAAGTGAGTATTTCCACTCTGATGGGATTTCAAAGTCTGGGTCAACAGCGTTTGCAGTTGAATCGCCTGAGCCGATTACTGTGTCAGCTACTGCATCAAATTGAGACTGAGGTACTTCAAATCCTGGAGTACCATTATTTACATTAGGTGTTGCGAACAAGTCGATAGAACCAAACTGGTTTGCGCTAATGTTTGTAATGCCGTCGTTTGAGTAAGAGTTAGATAACCAAACATTAGGGTTACCGCCTGAGAACAAGCCAACACCTGCACGTACTTCAAGTGCATCTGTAGCGTACCATTGGAAGCCTACACGTGGTTGAATTAAATCGATACCATCAAATGTACTTTGGTTACTGTAGCCATAGCGGTCAGTAAAGTTTTGATTTAAGTTAGGTACATCATCACTTGTATATTTGTCATAACGTAGACCAAACGTGATGTTTGCATCTAAATCAGTGAATGAATACTCGTCTTGCACGTAAAATGTATGCTGAGCGTACGAAAAGCTTGCAGCTGCATCGTTAGGATCATTTGTACCAGCAGCATTGTTGTAGTAAACAGCACTTGCAATACCATTTTCAAAATCATCAACATTGTTGAAACGGTACTCACCTTCAGTATGCTGAACGAATAAGTTAAATACATCTAACTCTTCAAACTCGTAACCAGCAGTAATTGTATGTTGATCTAGGTAATAAGTACCTGCAACTTTAAATGTAGTTGTGTCGTAATCTAAATCGTTTGATTGGCGTGAGTCATCTGGACCAATATAAACTGTACCACCATCTTCGGTACGAATTTGCATTTCACCAAAACTGCTTGCTGCATCTAGTGATTGTACTGTTGCATCAAGCTCAGACTTACCAATACGAACTTCAGTAGAGAAGTCATCTGACCAATCAGAGTAAACAGATGCAATGATTGAAGTGAATTCTGCACTTTGGTCATAAAAGTGGTTAGATAGTGATACACGGCTAGAGCCAGTATCAGACTGTGAAACAGTATTACCATCGTTGTAGTTATAGATTAAGTTTGCACGGTGATCTTCGTTGATGTTCCAATCTAGTTTAACTAAGATTTTTTCATCTTCAACAGGCATACTTGAAGGCATTCCGCCTACATCGTAACCATATACAGTTTGAGCAACGCTTGTGATACGCGAGATATCATCAGCAGTTACACTGCCACTGCTTAAACCATCGTAGTTAAACTGTTGAACACCTTCAAGTTTTTCATATGAAGTGAATAAAAATAGTTTATCTTCAATTAGTGGAAGACCTACGTTGAAGCCGTAACGTTTTTCAGTATAGTTACCGTTATCAACGTCATCACCTTCAATTTTATCACCCTTGAACGAGTCGCTTGTGTAATCGTAGAAAACAGCGCCATGAACATCGTTGCCACCAGATTTGGTTACAGCGTTGATGTTACACGATGTAAAACCACCGTATTGAACGTCAAAAGGTGCAAGTTCAGCTGAAACTTGTTCAATTGAATCAAAAGAGAAAGGGGCGCGAATAGTAGGGTAACCATTTGAGCTTAAGCCGAAGTTATCGTTCATACGAACGCCGTCTAGCGTTAAGCTGTTATAACGAGGGTTACCACCACCACAGTTAATTGAACCACGGCTGTCATCAATTGTGATACGCGGGTCGATACGAATAATATCTTTTAAATCACGGTTAATAGCTGGAGTATTTTCAAGATCTGTTAGCGTAAATGTAGACGCAGGACCAGTACCACCAGACATAGAGCTAATTGGTGCCCCAGTAACCACAATTTGTTCCATGCTTGATTGTGACTCAAGAGAAACATTTACAGGGTAGTCGTTACCAATGTTTAATATAATGTTATTAAATTCTTGGTCTGCGTATACATCTGAATCAACAACTACTTTATAAGGACCGCCAACACGCAGGCCTTTAGCTGTAAAGTAACCAGCGTCATTTACTTCAGTTGTTTTTACTGATCCAGAAGGCACGTGTAAAATTGTTACTTTAGTGCCGGCTGCTGGGTTACCGTTAGGCCCCATTACTTGACCTTTAATTGCAGAGGTCGTTTCGTTAGCCATTGCAGCGCCACTTACACCAACACATGCTGCAATAGCAAGTGAAAGAGCTGTTTTGCGTAATTGAGTTTTCATTTAATTTTCCCGTGTAGTTATTAATTAAATTTTTATATTTTTATTTTAAAATTTTGTAAAATAAACAGTTGAAGTTCATTTATTCAAAATCCGTTACTAGTGTACCTTATTTATTCGTTACAAATAAAATACAACTGCAATATATTTTTAATAAATAGTAATATATTTGTCTATTTGAGTGTTTTTTTGAGCAATAACTCTATATCGGGGTATATATTACGTGGGCTTTATGACAAACATGTGAAATTGTAGGGGTAAAATAAAAAAACCCATTACAAATTTGCAATGGGTTTATTGTAACTTACAAATAACTTAACAAGTTATTGATGCAGTTTTAAGAACTAAAACTTGTAGCTAATACCAACTTTAGCCTGCCAAGCTGATGACGATGAACTGATTTGCGAGTAATTACGCACATCTGCACCGCCAAAACTGTTGTCTATTTTATATCTGCCTTGATCATCAAGACCACCAAAGTCATAAATAGTTTGGTTAGAGTAACCTAGGCGTTTTTCTACACCCCAATCGCTGTTTAGAAGGTTTGCAAAATTATCAATCATTAGATAAACCTCACCAGTGTGACCTTCAGCAAAGCCAGGTATTTCTTGCTTAATGCTAACGTCCATTGTAGTAACCCAAGGTTGCGTTGCTGTATTTTTACCTAAAATCCCACCACGTTGAGATATACCAGCACGCTCTAATAACGGTTCTAACTCAGCCCAAGTCATATTTGATTCAGCCCAATTTACATTCGGATCATCAGCACCTGTAGGGATATAAGGTAAGTAAGCACCATTAGTGAATAAAGAACTAGTATCACCTAAGTCTTCATCTTTATACATATTCATTGTGTAACTAAACGGGCGACCTGAACGACGTTCAAAATAAACATTGAACTTGGTTGCGTATCCTTCAAAAAATTCAGTGTTATATGCTAAGTTAATTTTAAAGCTGTGCTCAACTTCGTAAAATCCACGTGCTGCAATATCTTCATTACGATTTACTGTTATATTGTGCTTATAGTTACCTTCTGCCTGAGAAGCTGAACCTGCTGATGATTCTGTAACATCTTGGTGAGCATAGCTTGCCGATACAAACAGGCCATTGTCCCATTGTTTAGCAATACCCGTTGAAATAATAATTGAACGACCATCATCCGATGAATTAGTCATTTCTATGTCAACATTATCGCCACTGTAAATACTCTGATTGATAACACGTTCGCCGTCCGCAGCTAAGCCTACTGGGTTAATAGACGAATTATGCCATACAGCTTCATTCTCTTTTTTATGGTAAGCAATTTCTGCTTGCCATTTAAAGCCATCACCCAATAGTTCAGAGTCAAACTCATATTCAAAACCTATTTGAGTACGAATGCTTGAAGGCAATTTAAAGTCAGGGTCGATATACGCAACACTTCCTGCACCTTGCTCTAATGTATTTTTTATTTCATCAGGAACCTGAGTAATATCAGCTGTGTTATTTGCATAGTAATCATTAATTACATCGTTTTGTGCTGATACTAAAGTAATGCCATCACTTTGGAATGAATTGTTATACCAAACATTTGGAATACCACCTTGGAAACGACCAATACCACCATTAATAGTAAGCGCTTCTGTGACGTAGTACTTAAAGCCAACACGAGGAAGTATAATGTCTAGACCATCAAGGTTTTCTTGGTTAGTAAAGCCATACGTATTAGCAAAATTTTCATTTAGAGTTGGTTTATCATCAGATGATAAGCGCTCATAACGAACACCTGCAGTGACTTCTAAATCATCACCTACATAAAAAGTATCTTCTATGTAAAGCGCTAGCTGGTTACGCCTTACATCATATGCTGTATCAGCTGAATCATTAGTGTAAGCATTTTGATAAGAGAAATCATAAGAACCAATCTCACGGTTTTCAAAATTTTCTAAGCTATCAAATTTCCACGTTCCAAGAGAGTTTTGAGCAAACAAGTTATATAAACGAAGTGACTCGTACTGAGCTCCAAAGTTTATTTCATGCTCATCCATTAAATACGTAGCGTCTAACGTAAAAGTTAGGTTTTGTGTTTCTGAACGGTTTGCATGGCGGTATTGATCTGTACCAAAGTTGTAAGAAGGACCATTTCGACCGTCTTCCTCAACAGTAATGCTTCCTAAGTTAGAGCGAGTTGCGCTATCAGAAGTAACATCTTTATACGACACACCAATTTCTGTTGAAAAGTTTTCGCTCCAATCAGAGTAAAGTTTAGATGAAAAGTTATTAAACTTAGTTACGTAGGCATAAGTGCTTGAAACTAAAGCTATGTTGTCTCCGCCCGTACTAGAGTTGCGCTCGTCTTGATCGTCTTGCCATTGATAAGTGAAATCTAAACGGTGGTCATCACTTGCGTTCCAGCTTAATTTAACAAGCAAGTTTTTGTTTGTATCTTCTGGCGCACCGGCCAATGAATCAGTTAAGCCGTATTCATTATTTAAGATAGAAATGAAACGATTATAGTTAGCTTCAGAAGTATTAAATTCATTTGAAGCACCAGAGCCATCAAAGCCGTAATCTAGATCTAATTCACTTGACCATTCTGCATAGTTAACAAAATAAAACAGCTCATCTTCAATAATCGCTCCACCGACATTAAAACCAAATCTTTCTTCAGTCTTAATTGGCTCTACTTTATTTGTAGAGTAAGTTTTATGTCCTAGCTCATCAAGATCGTCTTCTTGTACAATATTATCAACATCACCAGCTATCTCAGGAGTAGATATTTCATAAAAGCCAGAGAACTTAAACTCATTTGTACCAGATTTTGTTACGGCATTAATAGTACCGCCACCAAAGTTACCTTTAGAAGCCGAAAATGGAGATACATCAACAGAAACTTGCTCAATAGCATCAAGTGCAACAGGAGGCTGAGAAGTAGGGTAACCACCAAAGTTCAAGCCAAAGTCGTCATTTTGACCAATACCGTCAACAGTTAAACCGTTTGTACGTGGGTTACTACCTGCAAACGTAAGTTCGCCATTACCGTTAATACTCGCAAGTGGGTTTAAACGCGCAATATCTTTAATGTCGCGATTAAAGCTTGGCATATTTTCTATAGTATCAGAGCCAAATGTACTGCTAGAGCCACCTGATTGTTGAACAATCTTATAACCAGACACTTCAATCTTTTCGATGTTTAGCGGAGCAAGCTGCGAGCTTAAGCGGTAAGTTTCACCAAGGTTCAAGTAGATATTTTCAACAGTCGTATCGTTAAACGTATCAGAGTCGATGATAACCATGTAAGGACCACCTACACGTAAACCATTAGCGATAAACGTACCACTTTCGTTTGTAGTTAGTTCGCTAATAGTTCCCGTTGGTTGGTGAACTACTTTGATTTTAACGTTTGCAGCATTGCCACCTGATGGCGTTGTAATTTTACCACGCATTGCAGATGAAGTATCAGCAGCCATTGCGCTTGTAGAAACACCTAGAGCTAAAATTACCGCTCCAGTTAATTTCGAAAGGCGAAGCTTAGTCATAATGTTGATTTCCCGTGTGTAGGTTATATAAATTTAATACTGTTTATTTGTCAGTCGTCATTTTTAATGCCGTTTCTAACTCTTTTGCAGAAGGGTCAAATAAGGCGTTTAATAGTCCAGCTAATCGGATACCCGCTTGCTGTAGGCGTGTTTTTACAATTGGAGTGTTGTTATAAATGTAGCTATACCCAACTTCGTCGTTGGTATATTTATAAATTTTTGTGGCTAAATTATGAGATTCTTCAACCCATGTCATAGGTGAGCTTTGTAAATACTCAGCAATTAACTCGCTGTTATTTGTATCAATAAATTGTGCGTACTCAGTAAACGACAAATTCTCGTTCTCAACTAACTTTGTATCCCAAAGGCTGTGAAGATTTGTTTCTTCGTTAAAAAATGAAACCTTAATACGGTTACCACCTCTGTCTTCACCTCTACCAGCATGAAATGGTTGGTGACTGTCGCCCACCAAATGTACTAAAAAACGTAAACTGAACTGTTTAGCATCTAACGTGCTGTTGGTATCAGTAAGTGTTTGCATTGAATAGTGAATGCCTTCTAGGATATTACTTACAGATTCTTTGTTTTTAGTGTGATCGTGATTGAAGCTGAAAGATTTTCCTGGTGCTGCATTAATATAATGCCAACGAGATGATTGCTTTTGCCAAAACTCGCCAGGAGCTGAGCGCATTTCATCAGGCCAGGTTGATATTTGTGCAAGTGATTCACCATCAAGGTAGGGTTGTATTGCTGCTTTAGTTGTTTCGCTTATATGAGATTGTGCAATCTGCCCTACAATACGGTGGCCATTTTGACCCCAAGCATGTGAGTCAGTGCTTGTAAATATTGCACTAATTAAAAGCGCAGAAGATATCGAGTACTTTATATTGCTATGCATTAGAACTTCCTTAATGAATATTTCATGGCGTTGCTATGGGCTAATGCGGTCAATTGTCCTTACTTTTGGTGTTGATAGGAAGGACTCATTAAAATTCATAATTTCTTATTAACATTACCTTTAAATCAATGGGTTATATTTAACAGGTAAAATTACTTATTGTAATAAGTAAGCGAAATTGTTCAAATACACTATATCGTCTATTTTTGATTGGCATTGCTTTGAATTTTAAAAATATTGTGTTGCACAAAATGTTAATTGTTACATTTTTGTTTCTGTTGTTGGTCGTTGCGTGGGTTTGCGGTCAAGTTAGTGTATACAATGATGAATTACACTTTCCAGTTATGATAGAAACCTCAACTGAGTGTCAAACAACTGCAACAAGTAATAAAGGCCAATTAATTGTTTTTACACAATCAAAAAAAATAGCTAAGTTACTAACACAAAAGTTATGCTCTGATAACGTAGTGGCTAAGCAATATGGCTCTGTAAAAGGGTATTGGGGATATAGAACGGCAGACAGCTTTGAGTTCGTTGGTAAAGGAATTGCTGACTTAATTTTGGCTAAAAACAATATTATGGCAGCCTTTAAAGCGGAGTCGACCTATAACTACCAGCCCGTTGTTGGTTTTTCTGACTACACGGCTTTTTTTATATCTTCTAAAGAAAAGCCTCGACTCACCAAACAATACTTTTTAGATAAGCGCATAGGTTTACTTGATTATCCGACCAGCCGATCAGGGCATATTTTACCAAAGCAAACGTTTAAAGAGTTGGATATTAATATAGCCAATTTGAAAATCACTTATGCGAGTTCTCATAACGAATTACGTGATTTACTCGCTAATGGAAAAGTAGATATTATTGCTTCGTTTTGGAAAGAGAGCGACGAAAAGCGTTTTTCAAAAAACTATATTACGCCTTTGAGTAATAATATTTCTGGAACAAGGTGGTATTTAAAAATGCAGCAAAACAACACTGATTTATTATGCGCAGTGCAGGAGAACTTGCTTGATATGTCTAAAGATCAAAGTTTGCATTACTATCAAAACGTACAGCCATTTTGGCGTTGCGGTGCCAACTTAGTAAGCTTAAAAGAGGGGGATGGTGATGAGTAAGTATAAGCAACTAATTGTTATTATAAGCTTATTTTTTATTTTATCGTCAGTCTTTTATATTTCTGTAACTCAGAAAGGCCAGCAAGTAGTTAAACAAAAAATAACGCAGATAGAAAGGCAAATAGCACTCGACTTACCATTACTCGATTTATCAAATGAGCTGCTAAAGCATTCAGGTAATAAAGATGCTGTTAACAGCTACATTAAAACTTTAAATAGCTACATTAATTCGAACGAGCTTAAAGTTGTTGCTATTGCACCAAAAAGTGAAGTGGTAACGCCTGTAAACTCAGACCAAATAATACGTAGTTTGAGCACTAATAACGGACTCGTATTAGTTGTATTTAACGTACAACAAACGCACTTTACATTAAGCCATTTTATTTACTATTTTATATTTTTAGTATTAAGTGTGCTGATTAGTTTTTGGGTAAAGTTTGCGTTTATTAAACAAAGCAATAAGCAGTTTAATAATGCACAGCATCAACTAATTACTGAGCCTACGCCGCTTGTACTTATTGTTGATCTTAACGATAAGACATTCTCAAGTAGTTGTAATACAGAACAAAAAATGTGTTTAGCCAATAAGCCATTGTGCTTTTATTTAGCACTTGTAGAGTATTGTACAAATAACGATGACGTCGCGCTTAGCCATAATAAAGATGTACCAGAGGAGCTGCTAGAGCTTGCTAACAAGTATTTTTATAGGTTGGTCGAACTCGGCCATACGGTTAGAAAAAGGCCTAACTTTAATAATAGCCTAGAAAAAACCCTAAGCGAAATACGTGCGGCATTAGATGAAGTACTCAGCGAGTATCCTGAAGAAAAAGAGTTATATTATCCACCTAAAGCATACGGGGAGGGGTCTCGCTCTCGTCTGCATAGTTATGGTCTGGTCAATATTAGAAAGGGCAATATTGAAATAATAGGAAAGTAACAAGGTTACTTTCCTATTATTAGAGGCTATTTAGGAGTAAATTCAGCCGTTTTAAGAGGGCTGTTTTTTGAGATGAAATCTTGAAGTGCTTGGGCATCTGTTTCGTCTGTACTAACAAAGCCTTTTTTATTTGTAAGCGCAGGATAGCCATCACCGCCTGACGCGTTATAGCTATTTAAGCTCATTCTATACGTTTTATTTTTGTTCAAAGGTTGGCCGTTAATAACAACATTAACTAACTGATTATTTTTACGCTCAAACGATAGTTTATGGTATTGCAAATAAGCGCCAGCATCTGGTGGGAAGCTCGTTACTGTATTTAAATAATCCCATAAATCGCTGCCTTGCCAATCCATATAAGTAATACGGTTTTTAAAAGGATGTACTTTTAAAATATCTTTATAGCTTACTTCACCAGCTTCTATTGAGCTGCGAATACCACCACCACTTATTAGTCCAAAATCAGCACCTACTACGTCCATTTGGGCTTGAATAATCACGCGAGCAAGATTTGTTTGTTGGTAACGAACTTTGTTTCTGTCACCTTCTAAGCGAGCATCTACTTCACCAATGGTACCTTCAATTTGTTTAGCGCCTTTTGCTTGGTATACCGCTAAATAAGATTCAAGTTTTGGGTCTGGTTTTATGTACTCGTTTGCTAATACTTCTTTAGTAGAGCCATCAGCTTGTACTTTATCAACATACAAATTAACTGGCATCAGTTTGTAGTCTAGTAACGTTAACTTTCCGTTTTCAAGCTTAAACTCAGCTTTACCAACATACTTACCCCATTCATGGGCTTGCATAATGTAAGTACCGTTTTGTTGGTCCGGTTTACAAGCAAGTCCTGGTTTAAAACTATTGTCATTTACATTTTTATCGCTCATACAAACAGGTTCTTGAGAGTGACCACCAATGATCATATCAAGCGTGTTCGCAGGAAGTGAGCGAGCAAGTGTTACATCGCCGGGTGCGTTAATACCAAAGCTAGCATCAACATAATGACCCATATGAGTCAGGGCGATTGTAATGTCAGGGTTGTACTTAGCTTTTATTTCTTTAGCTAGTTTTGCTGTAACATCAACAGGGTCTTTAAACTCCAAGTGCCCAATATATTGAGGGTTACCAATTTTAGCTGTGTCGGTTGTTGTTAAACCAATAACAGCAATAGTTAAGCCATTCTTTTTGAATATTTTGTAGCTATCAAACGCGTGTTCGCCTGATTCTTTTTCAAATATATTGGCTGATAGAAAAGGGAAATTTACCCATTCTTGTTGTTGATTCAGTACATCAATAGGATTGTCGAATTCATGATTACCCAATGCCATCGCATCGTAACCAATCAGCGACATACCTTTAAAGTCAGGTTCTGCTTTTTGTAAATCTGACTCAGGAATGCCTGTATTTATATCACCACCAGAGAGAAGTAATACTGCATGACCTTGCTTTTGAGCTTCATTGCGTAATGAGTCAATTAACGTTTTGCGAGCGGCCATACCGTATTCGCCTTTTTCGTTTTGCCAAAAGCGCCCATGGTTATCATTCGTATGAAGTACAGTTAGATATTGAGTTGCAGGAGAGTTGCTTGCACTTGGGTCGGAAGTTGCCGATGTGCACCCAAGTATGCTTAAAAAAACTGAAAATAAAATAATTATTCGCATAAAATACCTGTCTATTAAGGCCCACTTAATTTATTGAGCGGCTAGTTTAAACTAGTTTTATGCGAAAAAAACGTACTTATTTACATTTTACCTTAATTACGGCTTATTGCAGCTGTTTCTCTGCGCTTTAACTCTTCACTCGCATATTTAGATTTTTCATGGTTTGTTGCAATCATCCACGTTAAAAAGCTAGCGGGTAGTTTTGTGTAAGCTTCGCCTCGGTGTAAACCAAAGTCGCAAATTGTGTGTTCAGTATGTTGCATTGTCAGTTCCTATTGTTTTGTGTTTTTTAAAGGTAACAAAAAGTAGGTATGCTTTTAAGATGATTTAATTTTAAATGATTAGATTTATATAGCTAAAAAGAATATAAGTAACACTATATGTAATTAATCTGTTATCAACGCGGTCTAATTTGTATCAACTCACACTTTAGAATCGATTTTAATCGCCTATGGTATTAAAATGTTAACACATTAACAATTAACTAAAAAATATAACAACGGGAATATAACATGAAAAAACTTTTACTTGGCTCAGTACTCGCTGCAGTAAGCTTTACAAGTGCTGCCACTATTGTCGAAATGAACACGAGCCAAGGTGTCATAGAAATTAACTTGTTTGATCAACAAACACCTAAAACAGTCGCCAATTTTTTAAGTTACGTTCAAGACGATTCATATAACGAAACAGTAATTCATCGCTCTGTTAGTAACTTTGTTATTCAAGGTGGTGGATTTACATACTCTGATTCATTAGATGCGATTACTACAAAGCCAGCTGTAGAAAATGAGCCTGTTTTTTCAAACGTTAAAGGCACCATTGCAATGGCTAAATTATCAGGCAATGAAAATAGCGCTACAAGTCAGTGGTTTTTTAATATGGCTAATAACAGCGCAGGAAGTGCAGCGCTAGATACGCAAAATGGCGGTTTTACAGTGTTTGGACAAATTACTGCCGCGAGCCAATCAACTTTAGATAAAATTGCTGCTTTAGTGCACTGTGGTGAAACTCCCGTTGTTGATATAACTGCTGAGCAATGTGCAAGCACTGATGTAACAATTAGTAGTGCTAATTTGGTAACTATTCAAAGTGTAACCGTTATGGATGATGATCCTAATTCTTCTGCTGGTCTTACTGTAACTGAAAACACGTTAATTGATTCAGGTGCACCAATAAGCTCAGATAGTAGTTCTGGCGGTGGGCTAGGGTGGCTTTTAGGCGCTTTTTTACTTGTGTTTCCTCGTTTAAAACGTGCTAAATAATTAAATCTTATGTAATAGTAATGTGGCAGACGTAAATTACCTTTCACATTACTATTATTAAACTTTGCTATTTAAAGTAATACTCGCCAAACCATAGCTAGCCAAATTGAAAATACACAAATACAACCTAGTAAAAATACTTTAAAGCGTGCGCGTACGTTATTTTCACCTAAATGAATGACACTATGCACAATGCGTGTTGCTACAAATAAACAAGCCAGTATAGCCACAAGTGTACTGGAGCTATTTAGTTGTAGTGCAAGTAAACATCCCGCGTAAAAAAGTACAGGTATTTCAAACTGATTTGAAAAGTTTCTATCTGCAACCCTAATAGTGTCGCCAGCCTTATCTAACTGCATTGTTTTAAAATCGCTTAAATCTAGCTGTTTGTTTTTAGCTGCTGCAAAGCGCCTTTTACCCATAATGAGCATTACAACCAGTGAAAGCGTAACTTGTGAAAACATGGCAAGTATGATGATTTTTTCCATTGTTTTTCCTTATTATTATTTAGAGTTTGTGTATCTTTTTATATTGAATGATTTTTAATCTCGAAGATTGGCATACTCGCAACTAATATTCGATTATGAAGGCATTTTTCACAATGTGTTACACAAAATAGCGTTATTTTGTAGAAAGTTATTAATTGAAAATGTTAGTTTAGCTTAACTATATTGCTTTGAATTGGCGCACGCTATTTTGCGCAATACTTTTTAATGGAAAACAAAAATGAAAAAGATTATTGGTTTTAGTGCTATTGCACTTGCAGTTTTAAGTGGTTGTTCAAATACAGCTTCGCTTTCTGTGGCGCCCCAGGCCTCTTTATTATCAGATACGTTAGTTGTAAGCCCTAACGATAACCGCGAATATAAAACACTTAAGCTGGCAAACGATATTGAAGTTATTTTAGTGTCAGATCCAGCTGCTGAAAAATCAGCAGCAGCACTAAGCGTTGGGGTTGGTTTACTACACGACCCGATGTCGCAACAAGGTATGGCTCATTATTTAGAGCACATGCTGTTTTTAGGCACCGATCGTTACCCAGACACAAAAGGGTATTCTGATTTTATGACCAAAAATGGTGGCGCGCACAATGCGTATACGTGGCTCGATATTACTAATTACATGTTTAAAATTAATAACGACGCGTTTGATGAAGGGCTAGACCGTTTTTCTGACTTTTTCAAAGCACCTAAGTTATACCCAGAATACACAGACAAAGAAAAAAATGCAGTAAACGCAGAGTGGTCAATGCGCCGCGAAATGGACTTTTTTGGTCAATTTAAACTCGCGCGTAAAATGATGGGCGATCACCCAGCTAATCGCTTTTTAATTGGTAACCTAGAAACGCTTGGCGATAAGGAAAACAGTTCACTTCATAAAGAAACGGTTGATTTTTATAATAAATATTACTCTTCAAATATTATGAAAGTTGCGCTTATTTCTAATTTATCTATTGCTGAAATGGAGCAAAAAGCGCAAAAATACTTTGCAGATATAAAAAATAAAAATATCGAAAAACCAGCAGTAACTGCAAAACTTGATTTTGATAACGCTGGCGGAAAACGCGTGTTTTATGCACCAAATGAAGATGTAAAACAGCTACAACTTGATTTCACCATTGCTAATAATCATAGCGAATTTGCGCTTAAACCAAACCGATTTGTAGCGTATCTACTAAGTAATGAAATGCCAGGCAGCCCAGCGCAACTGCTTCGTGACAAAGGGTGGGTATCTCAGTTGTCAGCTTCAGCTGCACCAAATCAATATGGTAACTACGGTTCGTTAAACGTAAATGTAGAGCTTACAGATGAAGGCATGAAAAATCGTGATGAAATAGTTGCAACTATCATGCAGTACATCGATTTAGTTAAAAACGAAGGCGTTGATAGCAAATACTTCAACGAAATTCGTACATCACTAAACAACCAGTTTAAGTTTTTAGAAAAAGGTGATGAGTTTAATTATGTAAGCTCGCTTACACAAAGCATGCAAGATTATCCGTTAAATCACGCTATTAATGCGCCATATTATTATGCAAAGTTTGACGCTGACGCTGTAAACAAGGTACTTGAGCAGTTAAATGCCGATACCCTTCGTATTTGGTATGTATCGCAGCAAGAAGAGACAGACTCGCAATTACATTTTTACGACGGCAAATACCGCATTAGTGGTATTAGCGATGATGAAATTGCCAGCTGGAAAAAACCAAGCGAGTTTAAGCTAGCACTACCAACTGTAAATAATTTATTACCTGAAAATTTTGCAATAAAAACTCAAGCTTTTAAAGAGCAAAAACACCCTGAGCTTGCATACGATAAAAATGGTGTAAAAGTATGGCGCCAAGCAAGTCAAAAATTTGCAGAGCAGCCAAAAGGGCTTGTTGAAGTTTATATAAATACTCAACCAGGTTTAAACGATATTAAAGCAGAAGTACTTTATTCTGTTTGGGCTGATTTATACAATATTCAACAAAGTCAGTTAAGTACCGAAGCAGCAATCGCTGGTATGAGTGTAAGCCTCGCGCCGAGTAATGGCCTTGTTTTATCTATGAGTGGTTTTACAGATAAACAAGATGTATTACTTAAACAAGCTTTAACCGGATTAAAAGCCGATGAAACAGCGCAAGCATTTAGCCAAGCAGTAGATCGCTTTAAACGTAATTTACTAAACCAACAAAAGCAGTTTCCGTATGCACAAGCATTTGGCGAGTACTCAAAACTAACTCGTACAGGTGGATTTGATACAGAGGCGCTTATTAAAGCCGCTGACTCACTGAGTGTTGCCGACTTAGCACAATTAAAAACAGCTACGTTTGCACAAAACGATTTACGCGTATTTAGTTACGGTAACTACAATCAGCAAGATATAGACGCGATTGCAGAAGAATTAAGCGCAACACTACCAAGTAACCATAAACGCAGTGAATTTGCGCGCAGCAAAGCTTGGTTACCTCAACCTGGCGAAACGCTGGTACTGCAAAAAGATATTGATGTAGCTGATGTAGCTGTAGTTGATATGACCGTTCATCCAGTTGCGGGTTACAGACAAAAAGCAGAAGCGGCTGTATTACAAAGTCACTTTAGAACAGTTGCGTTTGATAAAATGCGTACTGAGGAGCAACTTGCGTATGCAGTAGGTGCATTAGCGCGCCCAATCGAGGGTTACTCTGCAATTGGTTTGTATATTCAAACACCGGTTAAAGGTCCTAAAGAAATACAAGCTCGTTTTGATAAGTTTAAAAAAGAATACGCAGTTGAACTTGATAACATGAGCGAAGAGACTTTTGAGCAGCTTAAAAATTCAACCCTAGTATCACTTAAAGAGCAACCTAAAAACTTAAGTGACGAAATGAGCCCACTTATAAACGATTGGTACCGTGAAAACTTTACCTTTGATTCTAAGCAAAAGCTGATTGATGAAGTTGAAAAAGTAACGCTTGCAGATATAAAAGACTACTACAAGCAAACAATGCTTAATCCTAATGCCGCACGTTTAAATGTGCAATTACGCGGTACTAAGTTTATAGAAAGTGACTTTGCCGATTTACCAAATCAAACTAAAATCACAACGCTTGATGCCTATTACAATGGTATTAAACTACAAAAATAAGCTTTATTTATACAGCTAAAAATAAACCCCAATGTATTGCTACATTGGGGTTTATTATTTATCTCACTATATCTATATAATATTTATGCCATCACAATAAAGCCTATAACCGCCAACGAAGCCGCTATTAATGTATACGGCAACTGTGTAACGGCATGGCTCATTAAATTACAACCAGAACCTTGCGCTGCGAGCACCGTTGAATCTGAGTAAAAACACGCTTGGCTACCAAAAGAAGAAGCCGATAATAGCGCACCAATGACCAGCGGTATGTTTGCATCAACTGCATTTGCCAGTGGCATAACAATCGGAATTGATACAGCAAAAATACCCCAACTCGACCCTGTTGCAAACGCTAAAATAGCCATTGAAATAAATACCACGGCTGGTAAATATGCTGCGGTCATATAAGGGCTTAAGCTGCCAATAACAAACTGAGGCAAACCAATTAAGTCGCATACATCTTTAAATATAAACGCCGCTATAACAGTACCAATAGCGGGGATCATACTTTTAAAGCCATCAAGCATGCGCTCAATCATTTCACTTACGCTCATTAATTTTTGTAGCGCATAAAATGGGAGAGTGACCGCCATTGTTGCTAATAAGCCTTTGTATACGTCTATTTCAAAGTAAACAGTAAATGCGACTAGTAAAATAATAGGTACTAAAAAGTTACGTAATTTACCTTTAGGGTCGGCATCTTCAAAGTTTTCTTCAGCTGCTTTTACTGCGTACTCATCTGCTGTTTGAACATTATTGTATTGAGCTGGATCGACTTGAGCTTGCTCAATTTGCGCCATTTGTTCTGCTTTTTTCATTGGACCAATCGCAGGAATAACACCCAACACAACAAGTAAAACAACAAACACTGCAAACCACGCGTAAAACATGTACGGAATAGCTTGAATATAAACAGCAATCCCTTTGCCTTCTTCAGCAATACCGTTATCTACGAGTAAACCACCAAAAAATACCGCCCAGGTAGATAAAGGGACAAGCACACAAATTGGTGCAGCTGTTGAGTCAACAACGTAAGCTAGCATTTCACGGCTAACTTTAAATTTATCGGTAATGCGTTTCATTGTTTCACCCACAGTAAGGGCATTTAAGTAGTCATCAATAAAAATAACCACACCTAAGCAAAAGGTCATAAACAAAGATGAACGCTTACCTTTGGTGTACTTAAGAGCTAACTTACCAAAAGCTGATGCGCCACCTGTTCGCACTAATAGCGCGATAAGAGCGCCAAAACCACCACACACAAGTATTAGCCAGCCGATGGTTTCGTCTGTCATCACTTTTAGCGATGTACTCGCAAAGTTAGTAAGTACTTGTGCAGGGTCGGCTAAGACTAAACCAACTAAAGCACCAATAAGTAAAGATAAAATAGGGCGGCGTAATACTACAGCCAATACGACCACCACTAACGGTGGTAGTAAACTCAACGCAGAAGGTTCAAGCATTTAAGTATTCACAAAATTAAAAGCATGCATAAAAATTAAATTAATTTTCAAGCTGCTTATACAAAAACAAAGAAGATGATAAGTTTGTTGTTAAATCATTTTCCAAGTCACTGCTTTTGTACGCGTGGGAGGGACACATAAACAGTTATGTTAAATAGCAGCTTAAGTGAAACGCGTTGGCTTTGGCGCCAGACGGTGCAAGGAGTGCAAACCGCTATTGTTGTGCCTGTAAAAACATCGGCGCAAAAATAATCTGCTTTTTAATTCCAGTCAACAAAAAGTTACATGCTAAACAAAGTTTTTTAGAGGAACTTATATTGAACATTGTATTTAAAACAAACCGATTACTGTTGCGTCATGCAAATGCAAGTGATGCAGCTGTGCTGCTAAAATTAGTTAATCAGGCTAGTTTTATAAAGCACATTGGCGATAAAGCAATTTATACTCTTGATGATGCTAAGTCATACATCAATCAGTCATTTATTGCTTCTCATAAATACCAAGGCTATGGGCCTTACGTTATTACTTTGCATAATGGTGTAGTGGTTGGCGTTGTTGGGTTTTATAAACGAGCAGCGTTACAACAACCTGATTTAGGTTTTGCACTTGTAAGCGATTTTGAAAAAAAGGGCTATATTTTTGAGGCGGCTACCTCACTTTTGCAACATAAGCATAAATTTGGAATTACAAAACTGTGTGCAATAACATCACCAGAGAATAGGGCTTCGCAGACTGTGTTGCTAAAATTGGGCTTTAAAATTGAGGGCAAGGCGGTTATCAATAATGATAAAACCGCCGTTATTATATTTTCACTTAATGATTAAAGTCTTGCTTGTTCTATTTGTTTTGCAACATTTAGGTTTATATTTAGCCATGTTGCTTCAAGTGTCGAAACCAAACCGTCATAACCGTCATCATCAATAGGGACCAATTGCGAAAAATTATGAATACTTATAAGACGTCGGCCTGTTTCAGGGTGTGTGTAATATAAACGCCAAAGTCCTGAAATATCAGCGTTACCTTCCATATCGCCATTAAAGTGGTGAATCTCGTACTCAAGTTCATAAAATGTTTGTTGATCGAGTTCAGTAATGACCGGTAAGCCCTTTATTACCATCCAATTTGGCATAGCATTAAAAAGCGCTTGCTGGGCTGTTGCAGTGAGCATTACATCCGGCGATTCGCCCCACAAGTTGTAATTAGCAGCATGTATTTGGTTACTGTCTATTTTCATAGCAATACCTAAATTATTTAAAGCACCTCTAAGTACAACGGTTTGTATTCTTAGTTGTGCGTCTGTATCTGTTACATTTCGAGACGATGCACCAATAGGCTGCTCAAACTGATAATACTGTGTGGCAGTTTGTATTGATGAACTACAACCTACCAATAGTAATAATAAACTTGCAGTTAAAAATAACGATTTCATTATTGCTTCCTTGGTTTTGGATCTGCTGGTAGTGATTTATCAAAAATTAGCATATTAGGTTGCTCGTTTAATCCGCGAGTTAAAGGCTGTAGGCCCTCACTTAAACGTTTAAACTCTTTTAATGTTTGCTGTATTTGATGATGAAGTTCAGAACCTGCTTGGTAACTGGCCATGGTTTTATCAAATTGGCGCATAGTTACTTCAAATTGTTCCATACTTTTTGTCATCTTTTCGAAGTTACGGTTAAAGTCGCCTGGTAAGTTTTGCGTATCTTTTTGGCTTAGCAGCTCTCGCATTTCATTAGCAAGCGCTCGGTAATCGGTAAATGTGGCTTGCATTTGTTCTAAGCTATCTTCAACTTTTAGGTTATTTACTTTATTAAGTACGTCAGAGACTTGGTCTGCTAATACGGTTATGCCGCTAGAAACACTCGGAAAAACATCATATTGCACAAGTTTACCTAGGTGGGCTTCTGGTGCATCTGGGTATATATCAAAATCAACGTACACTGCACCCGTTAATAAATTGCCCGGTTTTAATGAAGCGCGCATACCACTCTCAATCCAGCCTTTTAAACTACCTTGCCAATATTCTTTAGCTGAAGCACTGTCGTGATACAAGCGTCCGTACTCTACTTTTATAAGCACCGGAACCGCCGTATTATGGTTTCTAAAGTGGGCAGGTTTACCGTCAATAATTACATTGGCAGGAGTTTCAACAACAGTACCTACACGCATTCCTCTATATTCTACAGGCGCACCAGTGCGTAGTCCTCGAACTGATTGTTCAAATTCAATTAGGTAGTAATCAAAGTCGTAGAAACGCTCTTCTAGCGCTTCTTTATAGCTTTGGCTTAATGAGAAGCTATGGCCATCTTGTGCTATTTCACCTGGTGCCTGCTGCTCAGGTAAGCCAACCGAAATGCCGCCCTTTAAAAGCTTACTTAAAGAGCCCGTATTAATATTGATGCCATCGGCAGATAGGTCAATTTCAATCCCTGCGTTCACCCAAAAAATAGAGTTTATGGTGATGAGATTTTGATAAGGCTCTTTAATAAATACGCCGTACTTCATTGCCTGGTTTTCCCAATCAAAAGTGGCGGTTTCTATTTGACCTATTTTGTAATTTTTGAAAAATATACCGGTACTCACATCAAGCACTTCAGCGTTGTAACTCATTAATTTGAAACGGCCACCTTTCACATCTTTACCAATGAGGGCGGGTTCGTCTTGTAATTTAAAACGCTCTTTTAGCTCTTTACTTTCACCTGGTGAAAACTCTAAATATACACCAGACAATAGCGTGCTCATTCCGCTAATACCTGTTTCATCAATGCGTGGTTTAACGACCCAAATTTTGGCATCTTCAGTCAGAAGCGAATCATAGTTTTTGTCTATTTGCGCGCGGGCAATAACGCTGTCTTGAGTATCTGATAATCGAACATGATCAATTTGGCCTATTTTTACACTGCGCACTTTTATTTCAGTTTTACCTGCAATAATGCCTTCGGCTTGTGGCATCTCGATAAAAATTGTAGGGCCTTTATTAGCTTGGTATTGGTATAACATCCACATGCCCACTAAAAGCGCAATTGCCGGAATGATCCAGATAGCGGAAATTTTCGGTTCTTTTGTTATTTCGGCAGTTTCGGTCATGCTTTGTTCTCTGATTTTTTGTTTTTAGGGGAATCCCACAATAAGCGTGGGTCAAAGGCATGGGCAGCCATCATTTGGCATATTACCATAATTGTAAAAAATACAATGCCTAATCCTGGCGTTACTGACATTAAATTACCCAATTGAACTAAGGCAACTAAAATAGCCACCACAAATACATCTATCATTGACCATTTACCAATAAACTCAGTCAGTTGATAAATTCGCGTATAGCTTTTGGTATGCCTATTGGCAGGCCTTGTTACCATAAAGCATAAAAAACTGAGTACAAAAGCTTTAGCAAGTGGCACCACAACGCTTGCTAAAAATATAATAGCGGCAATAGGGTAGGAGCCACTTTTCCAAAGTGTAATTACGCCACCGATTAAAGTCGAAGGCGATTCATCTCCCAAGCTCGTGGTGTGCATAATAGGTAAAACATTAGCTGGAATATAACAAACGACAGAAGTAATTAGCCAAGCTGCTGCTTTTTGTACGCTATAAGGATTTCTGACGTGTGTTTTAGTATGGCAACGCTGACAAATGTTACCCGTACAGAGTTGATGGCACACATGGCAAGCTTTAATGTTCTCATCTATAGCACGCTTAGCATGCTCTGCGCCTTCAAGTATCTTTACAGGCTTTATTTGAGCCCACAAGCGTGGGCGGTTTAAGTGAACAAGCGCTGTTATGTATAAAATAACAAACCCTACATAAGCCCAAAAGCTAGTACCAAAGCTAATATCAGCCAGCGACATGATTTTAACCATACTAACCAGTACACCGATTAAAAATATTTCTGACATAATCCAAGGTTCTAACGCAAGGGTGAACTTTAGTAGTCGTCTTGCAACTCCCTCTGGTAATGTTTTTAATATCCCAAGATGCAAAGGAATTAAAATAAGAAGCAAACCCATAGGTAGAGCGATAATACTCAAATCGATAAATAGGCCAAGCAGTTCACTGTCGTAATTAAATAAAATACGAGCGGCATCGGGCAGTGTAATTGTTTGGGTAATGCCATTACTACTGAAAGAAATAAACGGGTAAAACATACTACTAAGTAGCATAAGTAGAGCACTAAAGCTCAGCGCGACAATTCGGCTGTCGTGATTAACATCCGCTTCGCAAAGTTTATGGTGACAATGTGGGCATATCGCCATTTGTTTTGCGATTATGCGAGGTATATCTATGATCAGATCGCAGCAGGGGCATACAGTTTGCAATTTAATACCAAGCAAGAAGAATATTTCTTCAATTTTGCTATATTTAATACATTAATACAACGCGTTCTGCTAATAAGCATTTAATAGCCAAACATATTAATTTTGTTTGGCTTTAGTACTTCTAGTCAAATAAAGCCACGGTTTGGCGTGTAAGAGCAATGAGTTCACCCGACTGCGACCATATACAGCCATCTTCTAAACCGTACCCATCTTTAGAATGATGAGTAATTGCTTCAAAGCCAAGCCATTCTCCAGGTGTTAAGTTTGGCTCTTGCACAAATTCTAAATACCACGACATGCTACTTGCAGGAGCGGGTTGTTTAAACATTTGTAAAAGTGTTGGCGGCCAAGCATCTGTTAATGCAATAACATGAGCCTCAGTTATGTGTTCTGGGATTTGCTTAAAGCGCATCCAGCCACCCAGGTGAGACGTTTCTGCACTACTAAATGGCATCGCGCCTTTCTGCGGGCATAAATCAACATGTTGGAAAAATTCAGGCATCTGACCTTTTATAAAAGGTAGTGTATGGCGCTCGTCTACCGGCTTTAAACCCAAAGATTTTGAAACAGGCACATTAATACCCGATTCTCTACTTTTAGCAAAACACGCTTGTACAATTACGCACACTTGTTCATTTTGAATTGCTTTGGCGAGTACCTGTGTACTGCTTTTACCTTGGCGCAATATTTCAACGGACAAAGAAAAAGGAGTATCGGCAATTAATGGTCCTACAAAATTAGTACTAAGCGAAAGTAAGCGACGATCATTCGTTACCTTACCTCTGATTGCTTGATACAGCAGTGCGGCTGAAAGCCCACCAAAAGCAGTTCTGCCTTGGCACCAGTTTTCTGGAAATTGCATTGTATTATTTAATTGTTCTGTATTTTCGGTTTGACCAATTTTTTCCGCTTGTTGAAGTAGTTGCTCAAAATGCATGAAGATGTCCTTTTATAGTGCGATTTAATAAATTTATAACACAACGCCACTAGTCAGACCAGTAATTAAAAGCGTCCCTGGCGGTGTAAAAATCACCATTCCTTACAATTATTAGGGTTATTTTGTAAATAAATCACAAAAAATGAATTTTTTTTCATTTTTACAGTTGAAATAAGTTTGGAGCAACCCTATTTACTAGTCATCGAACGTTTAACGAATATTGAAGTTGGAGAGATTTCATGGGTAAAATTATTGGAATAGATTTAGGTACTACAAACTCTTGTGTTGCAGTACTTGATGGTGGCAAAGCACGTGTTATTGAAAACGCGGAAGGCGATCGCACAACCCCGTCTATTATTGCTTATACGCAAGACGGAGAAACTTTAGTAGGTCAATCTGCTAAACGTCAAGCGGTTACTAACCCGACAAATACATTATTTGCAATTAAGCGTTTAATTGGTCGTCGTTTTGAAGACGAAGAAGTTCAACGTGATATCGGCATCATGCCGTTCAAAATTATTAAAGCTGATAACGGCGATGCATGGGTAGAAGCGGGTGGCGAAAAACGCGCTGCACCACAAATTTCTGCTGAAGTACTGAAAAAAATGAAGAAAACAGCTGAAGACTTCTTAGGTGAAGAAGTAACTGAAGCCGTAATCACAGTACCTGCATACTTTAACGATTCACAACGCCAAGCTACTAAAGATGCTGGTCGTATTGCGGGTCTTGAAGTTAAACGTATTATCAATGAGCCAACTGCTGCGGCACTTGCTTACGGTATGGATAAAAACCGTGGCGAAAACGTAGTTGCAGTATATGACTTAGGTGGCGGTACTTTCGATTTATCAATCATTGAAATTGATGAAGTTGAAGGCGAGCACACTTTTGAAGTACTAGCTACAAACGGCGACACGCACTTAGGTGGTGAAGATTTCGATAACCGCGTAATCAACTACCTAGTAGCTGAATTCAAGAAAGATCAAGGTTTAGACTTAAAAACTGATCCTCTTGCAATGCAACGTGTTAAAGAAGCTGCAGAAAAAGCAAAAATCGAACTTTCATCTGCACAGTCTACAGAAGTAAATCTTCCGTATGTAACTGCTGATGCATCTGGTCCTAAGCACATGAACGTGAAACTAACACGTGCTAAGCTTGAGTCACTAGTTGAAGATTTAGTAATGAAGTCTCTAGAGCCATTAAAACGTGCACTTGCTGATGCTGATTTATCAGTAAGCGACATCAACGACATTATTCTTGTTGGTGGCCAAACACGTATGCCTCTAGTACAAAAAACTGTTGCTGATTTCTTTGGCAAAGAGCCACGTAAAGACGTTAACCCTGATGAAGCAGTTGCAGTAGGCGCAGCGATTCAAGGTGGTGTACTTGCTGGTGACGTTAAAGATGTACTATTACTAGATGTTTCTCCATTATCTCTAGGTATTGAGACAATGGGTTCAGTAATGACTGCATTAATTGAGAAAAACACGACGATTCCTACTAAGAAATCGCAAACATTCTCAACAGCTGAAGATAACCAATCTGCTGTAACAATTCACGTGTTACAAGGTGAGCGTAAACGTTCAAGCGACAATAAATCACTAGGCCAATTTAACCTAGAAGGTATTCGTCCAGCGCAACGCGGTACACCGCAAATCGAAGTAACATTCGATGTTGATGCCGATGGTATCTTACATGTATCTGCGAAAGATAAAGATACAGGTAAAGAGCAAAAAATTACAATTCAAGCATCTTCAGGCTTAAGCGATGAAGAAGTTGAAAAAATGGTTCGTGACGCAGAAGCACATGCTGAAGACGATAAAAAGTTTGAAGAACTTGTAGCTGCTCGTAACCAAGCTGATGCTCTAGTTCACGGTACTCGCAAGCAAATTGAAGAAGCTGGCGATGCATTACCAAGCGAAGACAAAGAAGCGATTGAAGCTGCTGTTGTAGATTTAGAAGCTGCAATTAAGAGCGACAATAAAGAAGAGATTGAAGCTAAAACTCAAGCTCTTGCTGAAAAGTCTCAAAAACTAATGGAAATTGCTCAAGCGAAAGCTCAGCAAGGTTCAGCAGATGCAGGCGAGCAACAACAGTCAACTAAGCAAGACGACGACGTTGTTGATGCAGAGTTCGAAGAAGTGAAAGACGACAAGTAATTGTTGCTAACGCTTCTCGCTGACCAAAAGTACTTAACTCAGTTAGGTGTTTAGGTTAGGATGAACAATTGAGGCGCGCGAGCAATAGCTTGTCGCGCCTTTTGCATGTATTTAAGGTTTAAAAATTCAATGATAAATCGATGCGATTTATCGGTTTATCCAGCAGCTCACGCTGCAAACAGAAAAGAGTAGTGTGATAGATATGTCAAAACGCGATTATTACGAAGTCCTCGGCGTAAGCAAAGATGCGAGTGAGCGAGACATAAAAAAAGCGTATAAACGCTTAGCGATGAAATATCATCCAGACCGTACCGCAGGTGATAAAGAGCTTGAAACTAAGTTTAAAGAAGTTAAAGAAGCTTACGAAATTTTAACTGACGGTCAAAAACGTCAAATGTATGACCAACATGGTCACGCAGCGTTTGAACAAGGCGGCGGTGGCGGTCACGGTGGTTTTGGTGGCGGACATGGCGACTTTGGTGATGTATTTGGCGACGTATTTGGCGATATTTTTGGTGGCGGCGGTGGTCGACGTCAATCTCGTCAACAACGTGGATCTGATTTGCGTTACAACATGGACTTAAGCTTAGAAGAAGCTGTTCGTGGTAAAGAAGTTGAAATTAAAGTACCTACATGGGTTGGCTGTGAGCCGTGTGATGGCAGTGGTGCTAAAGCGGGTTCTAAACCTAAAACATGTACTACTTGTCATGGTGCTGGCCAAGTACAAATGCGCCAGGGTTTCTTTGCTGTACAGCAAACGTGTCCTACATGTCAGGGACAAGGTCAGATTATTTCAGATCCTTGTAACAGTTGTCATGGACAAGGCCGCGTAGAAAAAACTAAAACGCTTTCAGTTAAAATTCCAGCTGGCGTTGATACAGGCGACCGTATCCGTTTAACGGGTGAAGGCGAAGCCGGAATGCATGGCGCGCCATCGGGCGACTTATACGTGCAAGTATCGGTTCGCGAGCATGAAATATTTGTACGTGAAGCGAACAATTTATACTGTGAAGTACCAATTAGCTTTACTACAGCAGGCCTTGGTGGCGAAATTCAGGTGCCAACACTTGATGGTCGAGCAAAGCTTAAAATACCTTCTGAAACTCAAACGGGCAAAATGTTCCGTATGCGTGGCAAAGGTGTTAAGTCTGTTCGCAGTGGTGCACAAGGCGATCTAATTTGTAAGGTGGTAATCGAAACGCCAGTTAATCTTAACGAGCGTCAACGAGAACTACTTCAAGAGTTAGATGAAAGCATGGGTACAGATAGCTCGAAAAACCGTCCTAAAGAGCAAGGCTTTTTTGATGGTGTTAAAAAGTTTTTTGATGATTTAACTAAATAAATTTAAATTATTATGAACAAAAAACGACGCTTTTAGCGTCGTTTTTTTTGCTTTAAACTTAATTTTTGTTACTGTGAACAAAAAAGATGAAACAGCATGACACCAGCAATAGATCTACTTAAAAAGCAAAAAATCCCCTTTGAAGTACTCAGTTATGAGCACGATAAGAATAATAGCCATTACGGGCTTGAAGCTGTTGAAAAGTTAAATTTAGACAGTGCACAAGTATTTAAAACCCTAGTACTTGAAACACATGAACGGCAACTGATTGTTGCCGTAACGCCTGTATCCCAACAAGTTAACTTAAAGCAGTTAGCCAAATTATGTGGTGCTAAAAAAGTAGTTATGGCTGCCCCACAAAAAGTACAAGTTAGTACCGGTTATATTTTAGGAGGGGTGAGTCCGCTTGGACAAAAAAAGCGTCTAGCTACGTTTATTCATAGCAGTGCTTTACTCTTTGATACTATTTTTGTAAGCGCCGGAAAACGAGGCTTAGAAATAGCACTCTCACCAACTGATTTAGCCTTATTAACCAATGCAAAATTTGGCGATTTATAAACTATATTTTAATAATTACCTTCTATACAAACAATTAATTCAAGTTAAGCAATTTGCTCAATACCTTATTTATAACTACATTGGGAGTATCTTTATACCGTTAATATTTTATCCAAACGGTATCACACATTTTGTATACGGCTGTTTGTATGAATCTTTTAGATGTTAATTATTTTGCGATACTAGTGGCTGCGCTGTCTTCTTTTATGCTTGGCGGCATATGGTACTCAAAAGCTTTCTTTAAAAATGCTTGGCTAGAAAGTAGTGGCTTAACTGATCTGGACTTACAATCGGCTAACCCTAAGTTGATATTTGGTGGCAGCTTTTTTTTAGTTTTTATAGCGGCTTTAATGCTGTCTCTTTTTTTAGGTAAGGAGGCAAGCGTAGGTGAAAGTATAGGGGCAGGCTTTGTGATCGGCTTTTTTTGGATCAGTAGTTCATTAGGATTAAGTTATATATTTGAGCAACGTCCTTTAAAGCTTTTTTTAATTAACGGGGGTTATCATGTTTTACAGTTTTCGTTAATGGGGCTCATTTTAGGAATATGGCCGTAAGTTCAAATAATTAGTAAAACCAAATTTGCTCCTTATCTTCGAGTAGAGTAGTTTTATATAATCCCCTTTACATGACTTGGTAAACGTACTAATGAAAATATTAGTTGTTGATGATATGCCGCTTATGCGACATGTATTAATTAATATGTTGAGAAAACTAGAGTATAGCAATATCGTTGAAGCAACTGATGGATTGCAAGCTTTGGCTTTATTACGTCACCAGCATTTCGATTTGGTTATTACAGATCTTCATATGCCAAAAATGGATGGCGTTGATTTACTCACTAATATTCGACAGGATAAAGCACTCACTGATATTCCCGTTTTAATGGTTACTTGTGAAGACAGTACGGATAAAGTTAAGCAAGTTATCGCAGCTAAAGTATCGGGGTTTATAATTAAACCTTTTAATATGAATGTATTATCATCTCAATTAAACCGCTTCTTTTTTAGGGATTAGGTTATATTTCTCATAATCAATAATTTATTATGAGCTAGCTTGAACGAACATACTGCACAAAAATTCTAAAACCCAGTTGTCACCTTTACCTATCGAAACTGATATCATAGTTAATAACTCTTCATATAATACAGCAGAACCTAATGGCAAAACCTAATAAAAAAGGCCCAACTAAAACGGTCGATATTTTTTGCTCAGCCTGTAAAGCTTCCTTATTTAAATATCGAAAAGGAGGGAAGGGAGCATTAGTTAAGTGTTTTAAAGAGCGTATTAGTCAAGACTTTACAAGTGAGCCATGTATTTGCCCTAACTGTAGCCGTCCATTTGCCCGAGAGGCTATTATTCGTGGTGCACCAGCCTATAAAATCATCGGCGGAAAAGTAACGTTTAAATAAAGCTTTCTCCATACGGACATATGGCCTTGTTAGAATTTACCATATTGATAGAATCGCCCGGTTTGCTGTTTCAATGAATGAAAAAATACCCTCCCCATGGATCGGGCCAGTTTATTGGGTTATTTAAAAATGGATAAAGGATAGTTTCGTGATAGCACTCTTATTTGACATCATAGGTATGACAGGTACTTTTTTAGTAGTTGGTTCATTTTTTTTACTGCAGCTAGGTAAAACATCTCCAGCTAGCTTAACGTATAATATGATGAATTTAACAGGGGCAATTTTACTATTAATTAGTCTTTGTTATAATTTTAATTTAGCGAGCTTTGTAATCGAAATATTTTGGATTGCGGCGTCGTTAATTGGCTTATATAAATATGTTAAAAATAGATCAGCATTAGCTACAAATTAATTGTTTTTTAATTTAATGCTAAACAGATCGCTGTAAACATAGTTGTTTACGGCGATTTTTGTTTTTAAGCACTTTAAAACTGTTGTTAACAAAAAGTTTATATCTCTGCTAGAGATTAGCCGTTACACTAGCGCCCTAAAATTTTCTTGGCTATTTTTTTGCGAGCTATCCATGTTTTCCTTTTCTAAAAAAATTATTACTATTTTTGTGTTACTCGTACTTATATTAGTTGTTACGTTTTGGCTTGGTAGAGCTCATGATGTTGAGCAAGCAACTTACCAGGCTGAACGCCAAGTTACGCAATTAAATAACTATATTGATACTGAACTTGCTCGTTTTTCTGCTATTCCACAGTTACTTACCTATAACTCGTTAATGATAGACTTTGTTGATGCGCAGCCACAGCACTATAACGCTATTAATAACTACCTTGCTGATATTCAACAAGCCAGCGGTGCATCAGATATTTTTGTACTAAATACTCAAGGCGAAGTTATTGCCAGTAGTAATTGGCAAGCAGATTACACTTTTTTAGGTAGTAACTTTGCATTTAGACCTTATTTCAAACGTGCGTTTGCAGGCGAAAAAGTAGCGTATTTTGCACTAGGTATGCGCTCTAAAGAGCGTGGTATCTACTTTTCACAGGCTGTATATCGCGATAATAAAGCCATTGGTGTTGTTGTGCTAAAAGTCAATGTAAGCAAATTTGAGGACGACAGAGAGCTTTTAAATACGTCAAAGGGCAGCCACTTTTTCTTACAGCTTGCAGATGACGTAATTGCAATGTCAGATATGCAAACGTGGCGATTAAACAGCTTCACTGATCTTGATATAACTATGCGCAGAGATATTAAATCTCGTCGGGCTTATTTAGATCATCAACCTTTGTATATAAAGCAGTTTCAATTTTCTAATGAAGGTATTAAACATTTTAAAATAGATAAAAAACTTTACGTAATATCGCAAAGACCTTTACGATATTTTAATGCCACAATGAACGTACTCGTTGATATAACAAAAGTTAATTCTGCCCAACTGCCTCGCTTATTTTGGGTATTTATTATCTGTAGCTTGATAATTATTATTAGTTATATTTTATTAACTCGGTTTGCGGGCTATAAAAAGCTGGTGTACTCCAGACATAGCCTTGAACTTGAAGTACTTGAGCGCACTCAAGCTTTGGAAAAAGTACAAACAGCCTTAGTGCAATCTGCAAAGCTTGCGACAATAGGACAGTTAAGTGCAGGAATTAACCACGAAATAAACCAGCCGCTCAGTGCTATTAATACTTATTTAGCTTCGGCAAAGCGTTTATTAGCGAAAGGAAATACTTCAGCATTAGCTGAAAGCTTAGTGGTGATTGAGGGATTAGTTGATCGAGTGCATCAAATTGTAGGTCAACTAAAGCATTTCAGTAAACCTTCAAAAATGCAGCTCAGACCTTACCCGCTTGCAGGGCTTGTTAATAACGCCTTAATGATTTCTAGCGCGCAATTAAAGCAAGATAACGTACAAGTAGAGCCACCTCAATTTGATGAAACAGTCGTTGTATGGGTCGATTCGCTCAAGTTTGAACAAGTACTTGTTAATTTAATTACGAATGCTAGCCAAGCTATGAACGGCGCAATTATTCGTAACTTAAGTTTTCAGTTGGAGTGTTTTGAAGAGCGTGTAAAACTGTCGATTTTAGATACAGGCTCTGGTATTGAGCAACATGCATTTAGTCATTTATTTGAACCTTTTTACAGCACTAAATCAAGTAATGGTCTAGGCCTTGGTTTATCCATATCAAAACAAATAATTGATTCGTTTAATGGATGTTTGAGCGCACACAACCGACTAGAGGGAGGGGCTGAATTTATAATTAGCCTTTCTAACAGGCAGGAAAATACAGATGATTGACAGCCTACCTTGTAATCACATAATAGTCATTGATGATGAAGCAATGATCAGAGACTCTTTAAAGCAACTGCTCACTCTCGAAGGGTACACCGTTGAGTGCTTTAATGACGCAAGTACCGCTCTTAGCAAACTCAATAGGCGCTTTGCAGGAGTTGTGCTGAGCGATATAAATATGCCGAACATGGATGGCTTAACGCTTTTAGAGCAAATAACGGCTTTTGATAGTGAGCTCCCTGTAATATTTTTAACTGGTTACGCTGATGTATCGATTGCAGTTAAAGCGATGCAATTAGGTGCGTATGATTTATTTGAAAAACCGGTTAACGAACATCTTCTTGATTGCATAGCACGAGCGTGCGACAAACGAAGCCTTGTTATGGAGAACCGCGCATTAAAAGTGGCTGTACAGAAAACCTCAGCCCCTGGTGTACGCATACTAGGTGATACACCTAAAATGCAACACATGATGCACTTGTTAAATACAATTATAGATACCCCAACCGATGTGATGATTGAAGGTGAAACGGGCACAGGTAAAGAGTTGGTAGCGCGTTATCTACACGATCAAAGTAATCGATCTAGCTGTAATTTTGTTGCTATTAACTGTGGCGCAGTACCAGAGCAATTAATAGAAAGCGAATTGTTTGGTGCAGCAAGTGGGGCATACACCGGTGCTACGCAAAGTCGAAAGGGTAAGTTTGAATTTGCTCAGGGCGGTACGGTATTTTTAGATGAAATAGAAAGTACCCCAATGTCGCTGCAGGTTAAGTTACTACGCGTATTAGAAGAGCGAAAAGTAACACCTGTAGGCGATAACAAAGCAATTGATTTAGACATCAGAATTGTTGCAGCGACTAAAGTAGACTTACTTTCTTTAGTTGAAAAAGGTGAATTTAGAGCAGATTTATACTACAGACTCAGCTTAGTTAAAGTAAATATACCGCCTCTACGAGAGCGAAAAGCAGATATACTTTTATTGTTTAAGCATTTTAGCTCAATTGCAGCTACTCGCTATCACAAAGCACCAGCGCCCTTAAACAGTGAATTACAACAGCGTTTATTAGCTTACGACTGGCCCGGGAATGTGAGAGAACTTAGAAACCAAGCTGAGCGTGCTGTGCTATTAGGCGTTGAACTGGCGTTTTCGGTCACAAAAACACAAGGTCAGGGTGAGCTTTCGCCCGATTTAAGTTTGTCAGAGAAAGTATCATTTTACGAACAATCACTAATTGAACATGCACTTGAGATAAACCATGGAAGTATTAAAAATACCATGGAAGCATTACAAATTGCCCGAAAAACGCTTTACGATAAAATGAGTAAATATGGGCTCAACCGCGATATGTTTATCGATTAAATGTGTGGATAAAGTGACATACCCTGGTTTTTAATGTGCGGTAATCCGCACAATCTTGTATAGATAAAAACCACAGCTAGTGTCAAGATTATGAAATATATACCATTTACATCATTGGCAATGTGTTTGCTTAGTTAGAGTCGACAATAAGTAGATTCTAATAATTAGGACACACAATGATAAGGTTCAAACACACTACTATTTATCTAGCTTCACTGAGTTGCTTAGCTACATTTTCGCATACTGTTTTAGCGGTTGATTATACCGTTTATGGTAAAGCTGAAGTACAAATTGCAAATACTGATACAGGCACTATGCGATACGCAGATGAGGGTACGCAAATAGACGCGCCGTTCTCGCGTATTGGTATTAAAGGCGACCACAAACTTAACGAATACCTAAGCGTTGTTTTTAAATACGAAGTACAAGTTAAAGGGTTTGAGGAAGACGACACTGATGAGCCTTTTACTGCACGTAATACTTACTTGGGTTTAAAAGGTGCGTTTGGTGAAGTTGTAGTAGGAAGAAACGATACACGCTTTAAATACTCTGAAGGAAAAGTTGATAACTTTAATGAAACTCAAGCCGACATGGCACAAGTTATTGCAGGGCAAGATCGCCTCGGAGACACCATAACCTACACTTCAAGCTATTGGCATAATACACAGTTTTCGTTTACTTACGCGCCTAAAGACGATAATAAAGATAATGAAGCCGGTTTTGCTGCTACGCTTATTTATGGCGATCGTAATTTAAATAACACCCCGTATTATGTGTCACTAAGTCATGTTGATTCACTTAATAATATTACAGCAAGTAGACTTGCAGGCGTTTATAAGTTTAAGCAATTACAGTTAGGTGGCTTATACCAGCATTCTGAATCAGTGGATGGCACTAAATCTGGTAATGGTTATGTATTGAGTGCAAGTTACACGCTTGACAAGTGGGTACCAAAGATTCAATTTGCTAAAGATGACTCTACACTTCGTCAAGTTTCTGAGGCAACGCAATGGAGCACAGGCCTTGACTATGTATTTGATAAGCAGACAACAGCTTACCTTTTATACACCGATCTTAATCTAGAAGAACAAGACGACAACAGTGTTGCGCTTGGTCTTAAATATAAGTTTTAGAGGCTTATCATGACAGACAACATACTGACGCAAGAACCCGATAAGAAAAAACATTTTCAATGGCTTTTTTTAATACTAGGGCCTTTAGTAATGCTATTAACCTGTTTATTCGATCCGCCAACAGGTATGTCGGTTGCGGCATTTAAAACTGCAGGCTTAGCATTTTGGATGGCATCGTGGTGGGTGAGCGAAGTTGTACCAATTCCGGCAACTGCATTGCTACCACTGGTAATATCACCACTAGCTGATATAGCAGCAATAAAAAGTGTGGCTGCACCGTATGCACACCCGCTAATCTTTTTATTTTTAGGTGGGTTTTTAATTTCCATTGCTATGGAGCGCTGGGGTTTACATAAACGTATTGCGCTTAGCACTATGCTATACGCAGGTAAAAAACCAAGCCTACAAATTTTAGCTATGATGTTGGTTACCGCATTTTTGTCGATGTGGATGTCTAATACGGCTACAGCCGTAATGATGCTGCCTATTGCACTTTCGATTACCAGTTTAGTTAAACAATCAGACCCCGAGAATGAAGGTTTTGGTAAGGCTTTACTGTTATCAATCGCTTATGGTGCAAGTATTGGTGGTATTGCTACTTTAATTGGCACTCCGCCTAACGCTTTAATGGCTGCTTACTTATCAGACAGTTATCAAATAGAGATTGGCTTTGCGCAATGGATGATTGTAGGTGTACCTCTGTCTTTAAGCATGCTAGTTATTAGCTGGGTTTGGCTTACTAAGTTTGCGTATAAAGTAGATGCTAATGTTAAAAACGATCAGAAAATTGATACAAAAGCAGTGTTTACAACTCAGCTAAAAAATCTTGGAATAATGCAACGTGCAGAAAAAGGCGTGCTGTTTGTATTTGTACTTGCTGCACTTTGTTGGATATTTAGACCTTTATTAGGCGATATTACAGGTCTTAATATTTCAGATACTACAATTGCAATTGCTGCGGCATTGCTGTTGTTTGTAATGCCAGCGAATAAAGGCAAAAATGAGCGTATTCTTGATTGGCATCACGCATCAGAGGTACCGTGGGGCGTACTACTTTTGTTTGGAGGCGGATTAACATTAGCGTCCCAAATAAAATCATCAGGCCTTGCTGATTTTATTGCCCAAATGATAGAGGGTGTAAGTACTATTCCACTTGTTATGAGTGTACTTGTTGTTGTGGCATTAATTACGTTTTTAACGGAGATCACGAGTAATACAGCAACTGCAGCTGGCTTTCTTCCTTTATTAGGACCCGTTGCAGAATCTATCACAGGTTCGCCACTTGTATGGGTTATTCCTGCCGCTATTGCATGTAGCTGCGCGTTTATGATGCCAGTAGCGACACCACCAAACGCCATTGTATTTGGCTCAGGGCAAATTCAAATGCGCGACATGATAAGAGCAGGCTTTATACTAAATATTGTTGCTATTGTATTAATTACGCTAGTGACAATGACTATAGCATCTCAAGTATTTGGCTTTTAAAACTGTACTAAATCAACCTATACCAGAGTAGCTTTGTTTATATTTACAGTTTTAAACAAAGCTACTCTTTATACTTATTTATATTGCTTAAGAAGCTCTTTTTTAGATAATTAGTGTTATTGCTCGAAAAACAGAACAAGGTTATAGTCGTTAATAACTTTAAAAATTGAGTAACCTATTTTGAGCACTGAGACATCACAGGCAATGCCTTTAATTCCCCAATTTGATGAATTGCAAAAAAGCTTTCTCGAAACGCCTTACTTGCCAATTGATAAACGTCTCGTTTTATTAAAAAAACTTCGTGTACGTATTGTTGAACTTGAGCAAGAGCTAGTGGATGCTGCTTCAAAAGACTTTGGTTATAGAACTGCTTTCGATACTTTACTTGGCGATATATTACCTACGGTGCAAACGCTCGCACACATTATTAAAAAGCTCCCAAAATGGGCAAAGCCAAGTAATCGCTCTGTTGGTTTAAGCTTGTGGCCTTCAAAAGTAAGTGTTAATTACCAGCCCAAAGGTGTGGTTGGCATTATTGCACCGTGGAATTATCCGATTCAGTTAGCGTTAGTACCTGTGTTTACTGCTATAGCTGCCGGTAATAGAGTCATGCTCAAATTAAGCGAGTTTACACCTCACACAAACGTCGTTATCGAAAAAATATTTAAAGACGATATGCAAGCGCATTGTAAAATAATACAAGGCGGCAGCGATGTAGCCGCGCAATTTTCATCGCTTCCATTTGCTCATTTATTATTTACGGGCTCAACGGCAGTAGGTAAATTAGTAATGGCTTCGGCGAGTCGTAATTTAACACCGGTAACGCTCGAACTCGGTGGTAAATCGCCAGTTATTATTACGCAAAATGCCGATATTAAAAAAGCGGCGCAAGCCATACTGTTTGGAAAAATGGCTAATGCAGGGCAAATATGCGTTGCTCCCGACTATGTATTTGTACCCAAAGCGCTTGAGCATCAGCTGGTTCAGCAATTGTGTGAGCTGTATAAAAAGCATTTTAAAGACGGTGTTGAAGGTAAAAACTTAACTTCTATTATTAGCGATGCACACTATAAACGTTTAGCAACCTATTTAGAGCAAGCACAAGAGCTTGGCGCAAACATTATTAAGCCACTTGAGCAAAACCAGCAAGATGAGCAAAAACATCGTATGGGGCTGCATTTAGTGACTCAAGTGACTGACGAGATGAGCCTAATGCAAGATGAGTTATTTGGTCCAATATTACCAATAATGAGTTACGAAAAGCTCGACAGCGCAATTGATTATATTAAAGCGCATCACCACCCATTAGCGCTTTATATTTTAGGGCAAGATAAGCACGCTCAAGAATACATTATGAAGCAAACAATCAGTGGCACTGTGGCAATAAACGATACGTTAGTGCAAGTAACTGCTGACGATGCACCTTTTGGTGGTGTAGGGCATTCAGGAATGGGGCACTATCATGGTATTGAAGGTTTTTTAACGTTCAGCCACGCTAAAAACACCTTAGTATCAGGCTCGTTTAATCCTCGTATTAATCTGTTACTTAAACAAAGTAAACTTATTATTAAGCTATTAAAATGGCTTTATATAAAATGATAGGGTGTTGATTTTGTAAAGTTGAATAGATTTTATTTTGCTAATCAAGATATATTAAAAAGGCTGAATTACGTTATGTAATTCAGCCTTTTTAGATTAGCTTCAAACTAAACTCTTAAACTCTAAAATAAGACTTTAAAATAAGCGACCTTCACCAGCATAAGTACCCACTTGTATTTTTGCATAAATGGCATCGGCTTTTTCTTTAGCTTCTTCAATTTCTTTAGGTAGCATTTTACGCTCATCAAGTTTGCGGCTATGACTTGCTTGCATGTTGCCATTGTACTCGGCAATAGTATTCCAAATGTATGACTTTTCTAGATCCTTTGGCATGCCTAGACCTTCAAAATACATTAGCGCTAAATTAAATTGAGCCAAAGAGTAATTATTAGCGGCCGCTTTTTCATACCAATTACGCGCAGCTTTATAATCTCGAGTCACACCTACGCCGTTGGAGTACATTACCCCTAAATTAAACTGAGCCGCAGGCAGGTTTTTATTGGCTGCTTGTTCAAATAAGGTAACAGCCATTTGGTGATCAAGTTTAACACCTTTGCCTTCGTCGTATAAAACCGCTAGAGCAAACATTGAATCCGGGTGGTTCTTTTTTACGCCTTGTTGATAAAGCGCAGCTGCTTTGCGGTAATCGCGCGTTACACCGTATCCACCTTCATATAATTTAGCTAGTTCGTAAATTCCTGGTGCAAAGCCTTTATCGGCAAGGTATTGAAATTCTTTTAGGGCGACTGCAAATTCACCTTCGTTTGCTGCTTTTATGCCATCTTCTAATGTTGCATGAGCAAAGGGGCTGGCAAGTAAAACGCCAGCTAGAACGAGTGATTTCAAATTAAACTGTGACATATTAATGTCTCCAATTAGTAATAGTTACAATAGGTATTAACGCCTGTTTATCTTTCTAGTTTAAATTTGTGTTGCTATTTAGGTTCGCTCTTTGTTGCTCGGTTTTTAATGAGCCTACTAGGTTACAAACTTCGTGCGGCGATTAATACCAACCTGCATAAATCTTTGATCAATTTAACGAATTAAATTGCACTATAACGTCGTTAAAAATTTCATTTAGAACAACTAGATACAAAAACTTTTGCCTAGTTCTAGCGTAATTTCCTTAACGTTAAATAGACCCCATATATAAGCAGATTGGTATAAATAGCGCCTAGATAGAACAAATTTTAATGCTAAAAGGTCAACAGGCCATAGTTGAATGCTAAATTATTAAATTTTTGCACTATTTGCGCATTTTAAACGTTTAATACTCAATGCATTTAAGTAGAGACTAAATCGGTTACTATAAATAGATGCAAAAAAGGGTGTCTACTGTTATGTTTTACGCCAGCTTTAGCGTAAACGCAAGGCGATACCTTATCAGATCGTGCGTATAAAATGTAAATAACAGCACGGTGGACTTTTAAGGTAAGTAAACGAGTTTAGAAGTGTAAGATACAGATTTTATAGAAAATTTAAAGAAATAAAAAAAGCCCGTTAGGGCTTTTTTGAATCATATTAACCGTCACTAATATGAGCAATGTAGCAAGTAAATGTGATATTTGATGTTATTACTTGGGTCGAGTAAGTAATAACACGAAGCGGCACGCTCTTCTTTTAATGTGTCAGCATCCTTGCTGAATATTCTTCCGTAGGCACTGAGGTCGTTACACTGTGTTTGTGCGAACGATTATCAGTTAGATCTAAATGTAAGTCAACACTTAAATGATAACTATTATCAAATGAGTTTTGAGCTTTGCCACAATCTAAATAATAGAGAAGGTTATGCTTAATAATTTCAAAGCAAAAAAACTAAAACAGATATGCCTTGCTGTAAGTATGTTGTTTTTATGTAGTTGCTCGGCATCTTTTACTTACAATAATTTGAGTTGGCTTTCGTCATTTTGGGTAGATGATTATATTGATTTAAATAAAACACAAAATAAGCAGCTTAAAAAGATTATTAACACGACCCAAGCGTGGCATAGAAGTACGCAGCTACCAGCCTATAAACAAGACATTCAAAATATTAAGGCACTTTTTAACAACACACTAAGCATTGAGAAGTTAAAAGAGCAGGTGGTTTTTGCTAAAAAGCATTGGCAGAACCTACTTGAATACGCGCACATGCCTTTAGCTGAGCTTGGGGCAACCTTATCAAGTGAGCAAAGAGAAGAACTTTTAAACAATATTCAAATAAAAATTAACGACGAACGCGAAGAGTTTAACGAACAAACTCCACTTGAGCGAAAAAGTGAGCGCTTAGAAGAGCAATTTGAATATTACGAGCAGTGGATAGGCAAGCTTAATAAACAACAAAAAGCGCTGATTAAATCAACTAATGAGCAACATCAAGACTCAGGAACGCTGTGGCTAGAGTACAAGCAAAAGCGTTTGAATGCAGCCAAACAGATATTTACAAATGCTGAAATTACAAAAAAAGAATTTATAAATCAGTTAAGTACGGTTATTAAAGAGCGCGAACTTTATATGAGCGACGCACTATTGAAAACCAATGAAGCAAACTTAAATTTATATATAAATTTACTCTACGAATTAAACTCAACTCTAAATGATAAACAACGCCAAAGCGTTAATGATCAATTTGATGAGTTAATTGAGACCTTAAACGATATAATAGAGGAGTAAATTGTGCGTGAATTATTAAGTTTTAAATTAGCTGTTTAGGCTGGTTTGTTTTTAAACGCAATAAATGCTTTTAAAGGGCAATATATGGTTACAGATTTAAAAAGTATCTTAAACACTTGGTATCCGAATAGGGATAACCAAGAATGGGTTTTAGCTACTTTGTACAAAATTGAAGGCTCTAGCTACAGAAAACTAGGGGCTATGATGCTTATATCTAGCCTAGGCGAGCGCCTGGGGATGCTTTCGGGTGGCTGTTTAGAAGCTGATATACAGCGCCATGCTAAACAAGTAATGAGTACTTTAACAAGTAAAACCATCAGTTATGATGCCACCGATGAAGACGATTTAACATTTCAACTTGGTATTGGTTGTGGGGGCATAGTACACATTTTACTGCAGCCCATTCACAAAGCTAATGACTATTTACAGTTAGAGCTTGTATCTAAAGCACTTAATGAGAATAAACCAGGGCGATACCTTCAACAGGTAAGCCCCATTTTGCCAGCCGGTAGTGGTGTATTTACGCAAAATGATGAGTTACATGGTTTATCAATGAACCGCAAAGCGCAGTTAATAGAATTAAAAGGCGCTACGTGCTTACAAACATCTATTTATCCGCCGCCTCATTTACTAATAGTGGGTGGTGGGGCCGATGCGGTTCCGGTTTATACATTTGCCAAACAACTTGGTTGGAGTGTAACTGTATGGGACACGCGTGCAGCCAATGCAAAAAGGCAATATTTTAAAAATGCAGATGCTATTTTGCGTATCACACCGAGTGAGTTAAAAGAATATTGCATAACTAATAAAGTCGATGCGGCTATTTTAATGGCTCACAGCGTTGAGCTTGACGCGAGTACGTTAGCTCAATTTAAAGATGTTTCTTTTAAATATATAGGGTTATTGGGTCCTAAGCACAGGCGTGAACAAGTTTTAGAGCACGCGAATACGCGTGTTTCACAAATAAAGTCTCCTGTTTTTGGGCCTGTCGGTTTAAATTTAGGCGGCGACTCGCCAGAGAGTATTGCACTATCGCTGATCAGCGAAATACACGCAGTGCTGTGTGACAAAAACGCCCAATCGCTAAGCCATTGGGGGCAAGAGGAGTGCTAATTGCAAAAGTTGTTTTAGCCGCAGGGCAATCATCTCGCTTTAACGGCTGTAAATTAACGGCTGATATCGGGTTTGGCAAAACAATGATTGAGCATGCAGTAAATACACTTCAAGCACTTGATGACACGCCCGTGTATGTAGTTACCGGGGCATGGCATAAAGAAGTAGCACAAGTACTAGCCGGTTATAAAAACATAGAGCTAATTGAGAACAAGCAATGGAGCCAAGGTTTAGGTAATTCAATCGCGATAGCGTCTCAAACTGTGTTTAAAAATAAGTCCCTTGATGGGATTTTATTTATGCTTGCGGATCAGGTTGAGCTAAAAGTAGCGCACTTAAGTGAGCTAGTTACTGGTTTTACACGTAATCCATCGCGCTGGTGCGCAAACTATGGCGAGCGTTTAGGTGTACCCGCTATATTCCCAGCGGTTGATTTACCTCAGCTTGCAAGCTTAACTTCGGATAGAGGTGCACAGCAATTATTGCGATCCAGCAGTGAAGTTGTTAACACAATTAGTTTAAGCAGTGCGAGTTTAGATATAGATACGCAAGAGCAATTAAGTGAGTTTTTAAGTAAAACAGAATATAAAAATTTTAATGAAAAAATATAACGAGTAGGGTCGTAGTTATATTTTTAATAGCTATAGTCACTTTTGAAGCTGTTCGTATAGTTTAAAAGTGACTATAGAAATCGTAATTAAGGGGCAAGCTATGGTGACGTTTACAATTAATGGCAAGGTGGTCGAATCACACGCAAGTGAAGATACACCATTGTTATGGGTTATTCGTGATGAAATTGGATTAAAAGGTACGAAGTTTGGTTGCGGTATTGCAATGTGTGGTGCGTGTACAGTGCATTTAGATGGGCAAGCAACCCGCTCATGTGTTTTACCAATTGGCGCAATTGCAGGAAAAAACATTACCACAATTGAAGGGCTTAATAACGAACACCCACTGCAAAAAGCATGGGTTGAAGAGCAAGTACCACAGTGCGGTTACTGTCAGTCGGGGCAAATAATGCAAGCGGCCACATTACTGGCAGCTAACCCAAGACCTTCAGATGAAGAAATAGTAAGCCATATGAATGGTAACTACTGTCGCTGTATGGCTTATAAACGTATTAAAACTGCTATTCAACGCGCTGCAGATGAGTCACAAAGTGTAGTAAATATATTTGATCCAAATGCACAAGACGCTTAACTGGAGCCGATAATGAAAAAATTATTTCAAAAAAATAGCGAAACCGTTAATTTAAATCGTCGCTCGTTTATGATTGGCACTGCTAGCGCAGGTTTAGTCATGGCGTTTGCCCCTGCGTTATTTTCGGGTTCGGTAAGTGCAAAAGAGTCAATTGCGCAACAGGCTTTTTCACCAACAATTTGGTGGACTATGAGCACCGACGGCGCCGTAGAAGTAAGTATTGCTAAAGCTGAAATGGGCCAGCATATTGGTACTGCTCTTGCGCGTATTGTGGCTGATGAGCTTGAATGTGATTGGGATAAAGTATCAATTACCTACGTAGATACTCATGAAAAATGGGGCTTTATGGTAACGGGTGGTTCGTGGTCTGTATTTCAAAGCTTTAAGCCATTATCTCAAGCCGGTGCTGCAGGTCGAATTGCATTAATAGACGCAGGCGCGAAAATGCTCGGTGTGCCTGCAGATAAATGTCGTGCTGAAAAGGGCTATATTATTTCAGGCGAAAAATCGGTTAGTTACGCTGACATAGTCAAAAAAGGCGAGTTTAATCGTACATTTACCAGTGATGAAGTTGCAAACCTCCCACTAAAACCTGCTAATAAGCGTCATTTAACAGGGCTTAAACAAGACTTTAAAGCGCTTGATATACCAGCCAAAACAAATGGCACTGCGGTATATGGTATAGATGTAGAAGTTGAAGGCATGCTGTACGCGCGACCAGTAATACCGCCAACCCGCTATGGCAGTAAAGTAACAAACGTTGACGATAGTGCAGCAAAAGCTATTAAAGGTTACAAAGGCTATGAAATTTTAAATGATCCTAGTAACACAGTGCAAGGCTGGGTTGTTGTATTAGCTGACAGTTACCCAAGCGCCATTAAAGCAGTAGATGCTTTAAAGGTGAGTTATAAAAAGGGTGAGTCAGCAAATATATCTGAAGATGATATTCAAAAAGAAGGTAAGCGATTATGCGAGCAGCGCGACTCGGGTACTTTATTTGTTGATGAAGGTGATATAAAGAAAACACAAGCAGATGCCAGTGAGTCGTTAGAATCAATGTATACCACAGCGACAGCGAGTCATTATCAGCTAGAGCCATTAAATGCGGTTGCAGAGTTTAAAGACGGTAATTGGATTATTCATACTGGTAACCAATGGCAGTCACTTACGTTACCTGCGCTTGCTAAAGCACTTGAAATAGAACAAAACAAAGTAATTATTCGTCCTTATTATTTAGGTGGTGGTTTTGGCCGTCGATTATTTGGTGACTGGACCGTACCTGCAGCTCTAACCGCAAAAGCAGTAGGTAAACCAGTAAAACTGGTATTTACACGAGCAGACGACAGTTTATTCGATCAGTCTCGTTCTGCATCTGCTGCAAAAATGACAGCGTCATTTGATAAAAACGGTACTTTTACTGGTTTAGAGCATGCATTTGCTGCAGGTTGGCCTACTAAAGCTATGGCACCAGGGTTTTTATCACCGGGTGTTGATGGCAAAGGTAAATTTGATGCATTTTCGGCATCGGGCGCTGATCATTGGTACAGCATGAGCAGTCATCGTGCACGCGCTATTAATAACGAAGTTGCACAAAGCACCTTTACTCCAGGTTGGTTACGTTCAGTAGGACCAGGTTGGATTGCATGGAGTCTTGAGTCGTTTATTGATGAAATTGCCCATAAGCAAGGCAAAGATCCAGTTCAATTTAGAATTGAAATGTTAGATGGTAAAGGCAAGCAAGCAGGAAAAGCACCTGAGAGTGTAGGTGGAGCAGTGCGCTTACGTAATGTGCTTAAAACAGTGTCAGACAAAGTAGCTTCTGTTAAATTAGCTAAAGATGAAGGCATTGGCTTTTCTGTAAGCTCAGGGCAAGAACGTACTATGCCAGCATGGCTTGCAACCGCAGCGCATGTTCATGTTAACCGTGATAGTGGTAAAATAACGCTTAAAAAGCTTTATGTTGTTGTAGATGCGGGCTTAATAGTTCACCCAGATGGCGCACTAGCGCAAATTGAAGGGTCGTTACTATGGGGCAGCAGCCTTGCATTGCATGAATCAAATACGTATAAAGATGGACAGGTATCAGCGACTAACTTTAATACTTATTTACCGCTAAGGATGCAAGACGTGCCAGATATTGACATTGAATTTTTACAAAGCGATGAATTTCCAGTTGGTTTAGGCGAACCTGGCGTTATAGGGGTAGCTCCTGCGATTGGTAATGCTGTATTTAATGCAGTAGGCGTACGTTTACGTGATCTACCAATGAAGCCAAGCGAACTTAAAAAAGGCTTAGAAGCGTAAAACAAAAATAACTAAAGGGATGTGCTTTATGCAGCCCTTTTTAGTTATTAAATATATTTATGTAATTATTATTTATGTATCAATAAGTAGCGTTGTTTATACCAATTCGCTTAATTAAATGATTAAGTATTATTGCAAATTGGTATTAGGTTATTATTACTTGTTGATATTAGTTAAGGTTTATTTATGCTAATCGACCCAACAGGGCGAGAGTTTAGTTACTTACGTTTGTCTATTACTGATGTATGTAATTTTAAGTGTGTTTATTGTTTACCAGATGGTTATCAGGGGGGGCCAGACCGTGGTTTTCTCACAATTGATGAAATTAGCAATACGCTTAAAGCGTTTGCGCACCATGGTATTGAAAAAGTAAGGATCACTGGCGGAGAACCAACTCTTAGAAAAGACTTTATAGATGTTGTTCGCGCGGCAAAAGATGTCGCGGGCATAAAAAAAATTGCAATGACTACCAATGGTTTTTCTCTTCATAAGAATATCCACGACTGGGTAGATGCGGGCTTAAACGCCATTAATGTAAGTATTGATAGCTTAGATCCGCGCATGTTTAACACCATTACTGGGCATGACAAATTTACCTCAGTAATGAAAGGTATTGATACTGCGCTTGAAACGGGTATTGATTCGGTAAAAATAAACAGTGTGCTGATGAAGCAATATAACGCGAAAGAGTTTGATACATTTTTAAATTGGGTTAAACACCGTCCCGTTACTATTCGTTTTATTGAGTTGATGCAAACAAACGACAACAAAGCCTTTTTTGATGCTAACCATGTATCTGGGCAAGTTTTAAAAACTCAGCTATTGCAAACGGGTTGGCAGCAAGTTGCGCGTAGTGCATCAGCAGGTCCTGCTCAAGAGTTTGCTCATCCTGATTATCAAGGCAGAATTGGTTTGATCATGCCTTACAGCAACGACTTTTGTAGTACCTGTAACCGATTAAGGGTTACAGCAAAAGGGAACCTGCACTTGTGTTTGTTTTCTGAAGAGGGTATTTCGCTAAGAGAATATATGAACGACAGTTCAAACAGTAAATTAATGGCATTGCTATCTCGTTATATTAAAACCAAAAAGCCAACTCACCTTTTACACCAAGGCAATACAGGTATTACGACTAATTTATCAATGCTAGGTGGCTAGCTTTTAAAGCTACCTAGAAAAGTAAAAGCACTAAACGTGTTCCTAAAATACACTACATTATCCCTAAAAGGTAAATAACTGGTTGTATCTACATGGTTTTATATCAACAAAGCTTGTTAAATTGTATTTTCACGTTAAACTTACTTTTATTTTTATTAAGTGATTAGAATGGATATCGCCGCCCTTAATAGCACTAAATCATTAAGAAAAGACGTTCTGCGAGGAATGTGTCTTTGTTTTGGTTCTTTATCGGTAGGATTTGCGGGTTTTAATTTAACCGTAAATAACTTTCCATTGCTTGGCTATATCGAAATCTGTTTTTCTATTTATTGTATATTTACTTACATTTCACTTATACGCCGTCCACTACAGTTTTGGCAATCCTTGATAATGTGTGTGCTCATAACGCTAATTGTTATTTTGGGTACATCTTTAGCATCGCCTCGTAATGCTGTGTTTGTATGGTCGTTTGCATTACCTATTTTGTACTATCTGTTATTAGGTAAACAATACGGTGTAATTTTCTCTGCAAATTTATTAGTTATCCAAGTGTTTATTTTAGGGAGTAAGTCTACTCTTGACCCTTTTGAAAATTTTAACCTATCTCTTAATTTAATCTGTGCTTATTTTAGTATTTGGGCGATTTCTCATGTTTTTGAAGGGAGCCGCTCACATTTTTCAAAGCGCCTTAAAAATTTAGCATTACTTGATCCGCTGACGGGTGCAGGTAATCGCCTTTCAATGAACCACTACTTTGAAGTTGAACTACAAGATAAATCACAGCTATATTTGTTTTTACTCGATTTAGACTTTTTTAAGCAGATAAATGATGAGCATGGTCATGGTGTCGGTGACCAAGTACTTATCGAAGTGGCCACTTTACTAAGAGTTGAGCTTCCTAGAGGGTATGTATTTAGAGTAGGCGGTGAGGAGTTTGCTTTATTTAGCGCTTTTGCAAATGAAGAGGCCGCACTTAATACCGCTGAACAAATAAGGGCACGTTTTGAAAATACAACATTTGACATTGACGGCCTTGCTATTAATGTGACAACAAGTATTGGTGTCGCAAAATTTAAAAGTACTAATTCATTGGAAAGCTTTGTAAACCAAGCGGATAAGCAGTTATACAAAGCAAAACAGTTTGGCCGCAATAAAGTGTATTGTAAGTTTAAACAAGAACACGACCGTGAGGCGGTAGTTGCTTAAGTAGGGTCACTTAGTACATTTGCTCAAAATTGGGGATCCCATTTTCCCAAATCGGTTTGTCTTTTCCTAAATGCTCGCGCACAGCATCAAAAAACAACCGGGTCCTTACTGGTAAATCTCGATGCGGATATACGGCATACATCGCACTAAACTCCATGAGTTTCACATCTGTTAATAAAGGCACTAGCTTACCTTGTATTATTTCATCACCAATAATAAATGCAGGGGCGACAAAGTAAGTTGTGCCCGATAATGTTTTCATTAACAATGACTCTGCATCGTTTGCACGAAACACACTTTTTATTTTTTGCTCGCAGCGTTCACCTTTACTATCGTAGTAATCTATAGCTTCTACTCGAATAGAATTACTGGCATAGCTTGCTGCTGGTAATTGCGCTAACTCTTCCATTGTTTTTGGCATACCATAAGTTTCAATAAACTGTGGCGCAGCTAAAATTAATAACCGGTTACGCGCTATTTTACGTGCAATAAGTGACGAATCTTTAGGCTCACCTACACGAAAAGCCAAATCAAATCCTTCAGAGACTATATCTACTAATCTATCGTCTAAACGCAGTTCAACTTCTACTTGAGGAAAGCGTTTTTGAAAATCATTAAGTACAGGTTGTAAATAACGACGACCAATAAGTGTTGATGAAGTGATTTTTAACACGCCGCGCGGTTCTAAATGGTAGTTTTCGGCCATGCGCACAGTTTCGCCAAGCAGCTCTCTAAGCTCTGCTGCTTTTTTGATCATTTCGGCGCCTGCCGCTGTGAGCGAAAATGAACGCGTGGTTCGGTTAAGTAACCTAACGCCTAACTCATCTTCTAAACGACTAATTTGCTTGGATATAACAGAGCGATCTATGTTGCGTATTTCTGCAGCTTTTGCAAAAGAGCCTTGCTCAACCACTTCAAGTAACATTAAAAGTCGACTTGTTGTATCCATTATTACACCTTAATTAATCTATTGATGCCATTTTGGCATTAATGAATTTAAAAATCTATGGTTTTTACACACGGGTTTAATCCGTATTATGCGAGGCTAATCAACAATGGAGCGTCTTCATGAACAAACATCTAATTGCTGCTGCACTTACTGCGGCATCTTTAACACTTGCGGGTTGTGCTGATGAGAGCACAGCTCAATCAGCACCTGCACAGCAACTTCAACCAATTGATGTAGCACAGGTGCTTGTTAAGCCGGTACAAAGCTGGCACACATATACAACGCGTTTAGAGTCTCCACAGGAAGTTGCCTTAATGCCGCGTGTATCGGGAATCATCGATAGCATTGAATTTAAAGAAGGCGATGTGGTTAAAGAAGGCGATGTTTTATTTCAATTAGATGCTCGTCCATTTGCTGCTGTGGTTGCTAGTTTAAAAGCGCAAATCAACAGCGCAGAAGCTGCCTTAGAGCAAGCTAAAAGTGAAGACAAACGTGCGGTACGCTTATTAGACCGTAAGGCAATTTCTACTGAGCAAGCACAAGCGCGTACTTCAACACTACGTCAACGCGAAGCACAGCTTTCTGCACTTCAAGCACAACTTACCTCAGCAGAGCTTGATTTAGAATTTACGTCAGTTGTATCACCAATTGATGGCATTATTTCTCGCGCAAATATTACTAAAGGTAACAATATACTTGCGGGTCAAAGCGTATTAACGTCAATTGTTTCAAACCAAGCTATGTACGCTTATTTTGATGTTGATGAACGTACCTGGAATAGCTCTTTCAATGATGTTACTGCTGCGAGCCATCAAACTGTTGTAATGCAAAAGGTCGGTCAAAGCGATTTTGCATACAAAGGCTACATTAACTTTATTGATAACCAAATTAATTCATCGACAGGTACATTACGCGTACGTGCGGTATTTAATGAAAACAGCAACCAATTACGCGCAGGCTCGTTTGCACGTATAAAGCTGGCTGCAAATTCTATTAGCGACGCGATTATTATCCCAGAACGTGCAATTGGTACCGACTTAAAAAATCGTTTTGTATTAACGGTTGGCGAAAACAACGTACTTGAATACAAGCTTATCACTACAGGTGAGCGTTACGGTGCATTACGTGCGGTTACATCAGGCCTTAATGAAGGTGATGTTATTGCCGTAAATGGCCCTGCTCGCGTAGGCCCTGGTATGCCAATCTCTCCGCAAACCGTAACAATTGATACCAGCGGTGTAGCATTTACATTGTCAAACGACAACGCACAATTTGTGGCTAAGCAATAAGGTTTATTAATGAAATTTTCGCATTTCTTTATACAGCGCCCAATATTTGCGGCCATGCTGTCATTGGTTATTTTAATTGCTGGTGGTATATCACTATTCCAATTACCAGTAAGTGAATATCCAGAAGTAGTTCCTCCAACTGTTGTTGTTACCGCTAACTACCCGGGTGCTAACCCAACCGTTATTGCGCAAACAGTGGCAACACCGCTGGAGCAAGAAATTAACGGTACTGAAAACATGTTGTATATGTTTTCGCAAGGTACAAGCGATGGCCGTATGACATTAACGGTGACCTTTGCGTTAGGTACCGATTTAGATCGTGCTCAAGTACAAGTACAAAACCGTGTAAACAGTGCACTTCCGCGTTTGCCAGAAGAAGTACAACGTTTAGGTGTTGTAGCCGAAAAATCATCGCCAGATTTAACCATGGTAGTGCATTTATATTCACCTGAAAAAACGCACGACACAGCGTACTTATCTAACTATGCCGATTTAAACATTAAAGATGAAATTGCGCGTTTACCGGGTGTAGGTGATATTCGCATGTTTGGTGCTGGCAAATACTCAATGCGAGTATGGCTAAACCCAGATGCACTTGCTGCACGCGAATTAACAGCAACAGATGTAGTAACAGCACTTCGCTCGCAAAACCAGCAAGTTGCTGCCGGTAGCTTAGGTGCACAACCAATTTCAAACGACAGTCAATTTCAAATATTGTTAAACGTTAAAGGTCGTTTAAACAGTATTGAAGAATTTGAACAAGTTATTATTAAAGTAGGCGACGAAGGTCAGTTAACACGTTTATCTGATATAGCCCGTGTTGATTTAGGTCAAGATACTTACTCACTACGTGCAGAGCTTGATAACCAACCAGCTCTTGCAATGCCAATATTTCAGCGCCCTGGTTCAAACGCTATTGAGCTTTCTGATCAAGTACGCGAAACAATGGCGCGCTTATCTAAAGATTTCCCTACCGGTGTTGAATACGACATTGTGTACGACCCTACAGTATTTGTTCGCGGCTCAATTGACGCGGTAATTGCCACTTTGCTTGAAGCAATTGTACTGGTAGTTATTGTTGTTATTGTATTTTTACAAACGTGGCGCGCATCTATCATTCCGCTAATTGCTGTGCCTATTTCACTCATTGGTACGTTTGCAGTAATGCAATGGTTGGGCGTGTCAATTAACACCTTATCGTTGTTTGGCTTAGTATTGGCCATAGGTATTGTTGTAGATGATGCGATTGTAGTTGTTGAAAACGTAGAGCGAAATATCGAAAAAGGCTTATCGCCACTTGAAGCAACCCGCGTTGCAATGAGCGAAGTAACAGGGCCTATTATTGCAATTGCGCTAGTACTAAGTGCTGTATTTATTCCTACTGCGTTTATTACCGGTTTATCAGGTCAATTTTATAAGCAATTTGCCCTTACAATCACAATTTCGACGATTATCTCAGCGTTTAACTCATTAACGTTATCGCCTGCGCTTGCTGCATTGTTATTAAAATCGCATGATGCAAAACCAGATGCGTTCACGCGTTTACTCAATAAACTGTTTGGTCGTTGGTTGTTTAAACCATTTAACCGCGTATTTAATCGTGGTGCTAAAGGTTACGAAAAACTGGTACAAAAACTAATTCGTATGACTGTTGTTGTTATGGTGGCTTACATTGCACTGGTTGGCGGCACAATTAAATTATTTGATTCCGTACCAGGTGGCTTTATTCCACAGCAAGATAAACAGTATTTAGTGGCTATTGCGCAGTTACCTGACGCTTCAAGCCTTGACCGTACTGAAGATGTGCTTTCTCAAATGCAGCAAATTGCATTAGAAGTCCCAGGAGTTGCCCACACAGTTGCTTTTCCTGGTTTATCAGTGAACGGTTTTACTAATAGCCCTAACAGCGGTATTGTATTTACACCACTTGAAAGCTTTGACAAACGCACCGATCCAAGCCAATCAGCGATGGCGATTGCGGCAGAATTGAATAAACGTTTTGCTGCCATTGATGAAGCGTTTGTAGCGGTATTCCCGCCGCCGCCAATTCAAGGTTTAGGCACTACCGGCGGTTTTAAACTGCAAATTGAAGACCGAGCTAATAAAGGATTTGAAGCACTATTTAATAGTCTGCAAGCCGTAATCGGTAAGGCGCAACAAGACCCTGCATTAATGGGCCTGTACTCAAGTTTCCGTATCCAAGTTCCACAAATGGATATTGATATTGACCGTGAGCAAGCGCTTATTCAAGGTATTCCACTTGATGAAGTATTTAACGCACTGCAAATTTACTTAGGCTCTGTGTACGTAAATGACTTTAATATGTTTGGCCGTACGTACCAAGTAAATGCACAGGCTGATGCTGACTATCGCTTAGACCCTGATCAAATACTTAATTTAAAAGTACGTAACCGCTCAGGTAATATGGTGCCACTGGGATCTGTATTAACAGTAACACCAACAATTGGTCCTGACCGTGTTATGCATTACAACGGTTACCCAAGTGCAGAACTAAATGGCAGCCCAGCGCCAGGTTATAGTTCTGATCAAGCACAAATTGCTATTGAAAAAGTACTCGCAGACACATTACCAACAGGTATTGAATATGAGTGGACTGAAGTAACGTACCAACAAGTACTTGCCGGTAACACCATGGTTTATGTATTCCCGTTAGTTGTATTACTTGTATTTATGGTACTTGCAGCGCAGTACGAAAGCTTACGTTTACCACTGGCAATTATATTAATTGTACCAATGACTATTTTCTCAGCCTTGTTAGGTGTGTGGTTTGTTGGCTCAGACAACAACATATTCACCCAAATAGCATTAATAGTACTGGTGGCCTTGGCCTCTAAAAATGCGATATTGATGGTTGAGTTTGCAAAAGATAGACACGACTCAGGCTTATCGCACTTGGAGGCAATACTTGAGGCATGTCGTATGCGCTTGCGCCCAATATTAATGACGTCGATTGCATTTACAGCAGGTGTTGTACCGTTAGTACTTGCCACCGGTGCAGGCGCCGAAATGCGACATGCAATGGGTAACGCAGTATTCTCAGGGATGATAGGTGTAACCGTGTTTGGTCTATTATTCACGCCGGTATTTTATATGTTAGTGACTAACAAAAAAGAGAAAGCGCAGGAGAATACTCATGACTAAATTAATGCAAAAAAGACTTAAAACAAGTCTGACTGCCAGTGCCGTATTAGTCGCTGCGTTTTTAGCAGGGTGTGCGAGTAAAATTGACACCATGAGTGAGCAAAAAGCTGTTAACGAATTTGTTGCCAAAGCTAATATTGCTAGTAACGTTAGCGTTGCTGATGAAAGAAACTGGTGGAAAAAGCTTAATTCTGATCAGCTAAATGAGCTTGTTACTGGCGCACTTGCAAATAACTATAATTTGCAAACAAGCCAGCTAACACTTAAAAGTGCATTAGCGCGTTTAGGAGAGCAAAAAGCCCAATACCTACCGCAAGGTGGCGTAAATGTTGGCGCAGCTCGAAGCGATGCACCAAGTGTGTTTGACCGCCAATCAAGTGCAAACGTTGCACTTGATTGGCAACTGGATTTATTTGGTCGCATAACGGCGTTGGTTGATGCTGCAAATGCATCGGCCATGAGCCAAGCAGAGCAAGTACGTTTACTGCAAATTGAAGTTGTTTCGTCAGTTGTTAAAGGCTTTGTAAGTTATCAAGGAAATGTTGAAAAACAACACATTGTTACGCTTCAAATAGAAGCCCTTGAGCAAAGTATTGACGTACTACAAGCTCGCGTTGACGAAGGTGTAGCAAACGAGCTTGATTTAAACCGTACAATGGCGCAGCTTAGGCAGCAACAAGCATTAATGCCCGCTATTGAGTATGCAAAATACAGCGATTTATCTGCACTTGCAGTACTAAGCGGTAAGTTAACGCAAAATATTGCTATTGAAAACGAGCAAAGCGTGCTGGAACGTGACTTTAGCGTCGCACTAAAAAACGCTAATAATGCCATTGCCTTACGCCCAGACATTAGCCGTGCATTGTTTGATTTTAGCCAAGCAAATAGTTTAAGTGTTGCAGCAAGTAAAGCACTATTACCCGATATTAGCTTATCTGCATTTGCAGGGGTTGTGAGTATAGATAGCACAGGCTTAAAAAATACCGATCAACAGTGGCAAATAGCGCCGCAGTTACAATGGTCGTTATTAAGCTACCCAGCATTATTAGCACAACGCGACGCGCAGCAGTTCTTAAGTGAAGCCGCTTACAGCGATTATCAACAAGTGGTATTAACTGCACTAAGTGAAAGTGAACTTTCATTGCAATTGTTGGTTAATCAAGCACAGCAAAAACGCTTTGCCGACGAACGCTATGACTTTGCTAATAAAGCATTTTTACAAGCACAAGCAATGTACGAAGAAGGTCAAATTCCTTATCTTGAGTTGTTAGATGCGCGCCAGGATGTTTTAATAGCACAAGAAAATGCTGTTGAAACAACAATCACTTCACTGCTTGCCAAAGTAAATGCTTACCAGTCATTTAATGGCCAATGGAGTTATGCGTTAAACGACACTAATAAGTAGAGTTATATTGATGCCAAATACTGAAAATTTACATGAATACATTATCCCGCAAACAATGCGCGCTATTGTACTGCCAGAACCAAATGAAGCAATTGACTTAGCGGATGCTGAGCTGCCTGTTCCTATTTGTGCAGATAACGAGCTGCTTGTAAAAGTAGAGTACGTTGGTTTAAATCCAGTTGATGGTCAATTTGCTAAAACAGGCTTTTGTAAATGGCAGTATCCACACATTTTAGGCTTAGATGCCGTAGGTGTTGTGGTTAAAGCTAATAAAGGTGTGTTTCCAAATGTTGGCGAGCGCGTTATGTGGCATGCCAACATTGGTGAGCAAGGTGCTTTGAGCGAATACACCAAAGTACCTAACTTTGCAGTGTCGGTTGTGCCAAGCGGTTTAAATTCGGCCATTGCAGCAACACTTCCATGTGCTGGTATGGCAGCACTTATCAGCTTAGATAAAATAGGCATTAGTGAAGGCGATACTATTTTTATTGAAGGCGGAGCCGGAGCGGTAGGGCAGTTTGCTATTCAATATGCAAAACAGCGCGGTGCAGATGTATTTACCACGGCATCAAAGCGTAACCATAAATTGGTTAAGCAGCTAGGCGCTGATGTGGTTTTTGACTATAGCGATAAAAAGCTATGCGAAAAAATCCGCAGAGAACTTGGCCCGCAAGGTTTTGACGCGGTTATTGATACGATAGGTGGAGAGTGTACTCAGCGTAATATTGAGTTAATGCGTTTTTGCGGACGTATTGCCTGCTTAAATCCGCTACCTTGTTTTGATCAAGACTTAATGTATCACCGAGCGCCCAATATTAGCGTTGTATCGATTGGTGGTGCATGGCTTGCTAATAGTTTATGTGCACAACAACGTTTGAGTTTTATGGGTAACCTGTTACTTGAAGGAGCTGTTAGTGGCGACATTAAACACCCAGAAATAACGCCCGTAGATTTTAGTGCTGAGTCAGTATCGCAAGCGCTTAATAAACAACTTGCTGGTGGTTTTACCGGCAAGCAAGTTGTTAAAGTTGCTAAGTGAAGCGCTTATACAATTTGATTTAAATTTAAGTAGTTTTAGCTGGGTTAACTGATAATGTAGCCTCTACAAATTGAATAAAAACGCAGCCTATTTGTGCTGCGTTTTTTTATGCCCATCAAAAAATAGATACAGCGCTAGGGTCTGTTGATCTTTCAAGGTTGAATTTGCAGCAGTCTGTTTGGTATTTAGGCAAGGCAGAGCCTATGTAGTGTGGTTATTCCCCATAAATGGGCGATAACGTAGCATTAATGCCAAACAGGCGCTGCCCAAGGGGTTCTTCCTAGGGGCTATTTACTCTTTGTTGCTCGGTTTTTACTTAGCCCACTAGGTTACAAACCTCGCGCCGCGATTAAATAGCCCCTAGTTTGAACAAATTTTAATCCGCAAAGATCAACAGACCCTAGAGCTTTTGCTGTTTTATTCATCATTTTAGTTAAAATACTTTTTTTCAGCGTACAACTGTAAGCCTTTGTGTTTCAACAGTTTACGTTCAGGTAAAGAAAATAAATTGAAAAAACTGTTAATTAATTGAATAGAGTAATTGATCTAAACGATTTTTTATGACGTAATGTAGGTATTATTTAGCTGGTCGGATGAGTTCAATCATGAGTTTACGTACAAAACTAAAAAAAGTATTACCAAGTATTTCTATCACAGAACAAGAAGCGCTAGACGCGGGTGATGTATGGCTTGAAGGTTCTATCTACCAAGGTAAGCCTGATTTCAGTGCACTTCGCGACGTACCTGCTGCTAAATTAAGCGCAGACGAGCAAGCATTTTTAGACGGTCCAGTAAAAGAACTACTGGGCATGATTGACGATTCAGTGATTCAAAACGGCATTCATTTACCAAATGACATCTTAGAATTTTTGAAAAAAGAGCGTTTTTTCTCGCTTATCATTCCTAAGTCGTTTGGTGGTTTAGAGTTTAGCCCTTATGCAAACTCTACTATTGTTGGCACAATTGCGACTAAAAGCTCAGCAGTTGCGGTAACCGTCATGGTTCCTAACTCGTTAGGCCCAGGTGAGTTATTACTTCACTTTGGTACGCAAGAACAACAAGCACATTACTTACCACGCCTAGCAAATGGTACAGACATTCCATGTTTTGCATTAACAAGCCCAGAAGCGGGTTCTGATGCAGGTGGCATTCCAGACATTGGTACAGTAACTAAAGGCATGTACAACGGTGAAGAAGTACTTGGCCTTGAGATAACATGGGACAAACGCTACATAACGCTTGCACCTATTGCTACTGTACTTGGTTTAGCCTTTAAAGTAATGGACCCTGATGGTTTATTAGGTGGCAAAGAAAGCTTAGGTATTACCTGTGCACTTATTCCAAAAGAGCACCCAGGTGTAGAGCTTGGTAATCGTCACGACCCAATGGGTATTCGTTTTTACAATGGTACTACACGTGGTAACAAAGTATTTGTACCAATGGACTTTGTTATTGGTGGACAGAAAAATATCGGCCGTGGTTGGCAAATGCTGGTTAGCTGTTTAGGTGCTGGCCGTGGTATTTCATTACCTGCGCTAGGTGTTAGTACAGCACAAGTTGCATTTAAATCAGCATCTGAATACGCAGCAGTGCGTGAACAGTTTGGTTTAGCCATTGGCCAGTTTGAAGGTATTCAAGAAAAACTAGCTGACATTGCAGGTAAAACATACCTACAAGAAGCAATGCGCGTACTTACAACTGAAGGCTTAGGCATGGGCTTAAAACCATCAGTAGTAACCGCAATCGCTAAGTACCATATGACAGAGCTTGGTCGCGACGTGCTTGATTCAGCAATGGACATTCAAGCAGGTAAAGCGATTCAAAACGGTCCACAAAATACATTAGCAAGTGGTTATGTTGCTCAGCCGATTGCCATTACGGTAGAAGGCGCGAACATTCTTACACGTAACCTAATGATCTTTGGTCAAGGTGTTATGCGTTGTCACCCATATTTACAATCTATGGTTGAGTCAATTCACAGTGAAGACAAAGGCGCAGATAAAGAATTTAACGGCATTTTACGTAAAACAATTGGCTACAGCACAGCAAACAGCTTACGTGCTTTCCGCCTTGGTGTTTTACCATTTACAGCAAGTGCTAATTCTGAATTACCAGAAGTACGTGACTACGAAAGAGCAGTACATAAATTATCTGCAAAACTTGCAGTGTACGCAGACTTTTCGTTACTTGTACTTGGTGGTAAGTTAAAACAAGCAGAAATGCTATCGGCACGTTTAGGTGATGTAATGAGCTTCTTATATGCAGCTATGGCATCAATTAAATACTACGAGCAAAAAGTATCAAGTAGTGACCGTGAGCAAGCAGCGCCGTATTTCCATTACGCGACTCGTTTTGCACTACAAAGTGCTGAAGAAGCATTGCATAAGTTTTTAGATAACTTCCCTGCAAGCGGTACACGTAAGTTTATTCGTTTCATTACAATGAACTACTCAACTAAAATGCCAAAAATTAGCGACGATTTAATCCGCGAACTAGCTAAGCAAGCTCAGCTAGATACCGCATTTAAAGCGCAAATCACGCATTTAGTTAAACCAGTAGTGGGCGATGGCCATCATATTAATGAGCAAGCTTACAAAGCTAAAATGGCATCACTTGGCGAGCTGGCTAAAGTTAAAAAAGCATTACGTGCTAAAGTAATTAAGCCAGGTGCACGTTTTAACATTACACTTGATAACGCATTAGCTGCAAACGTAATTACGCAAGCTGAGCACGTTCAGTTAATTGATTACAACATCAAACGTGAAAAAGCGATTCGTGTAGATGAGTTCGATTTTGACATGAACATACTAGACGATAACGCACAGCCAATTAACCCGCTTAAAAGCGTAGTTAATCAGTAAGTTAAAGTAATTAAATTCAATGATGCAAAGCGCCCGCAGTATCGGCGCTTTTATTGTTGAGTAAAGAATTAGTGTTGGGCCCCGCTTGTGTAAAAACAAGCGGGGCTTTTTTATGTGTTATTTAAAGTAGAAATAGATGACGGTATTGGTTTGAAAGTGAATATGTATCTGTAGAGGATTAAAAAGAGACGCTTATAATCTTGAAAAAGGGCTAACAACCCCGTTAGCACCTTGCTGTAGTACATGGGTATAAATTTGTGTAGTTTTAACATCAGAATGGCCAAGCTGAGCTTGAACAGTTCTTATATCGGCGCCACTTTGCAGTAGATGAGTAGCAAAAGAGTGTCTCAATGTATGAGGTGTTATTATTTTTGTTAACCCTGATTTTTGGACGGCTTTTTTAATCTCTTTTCTAATACAAGAGTGATGAAAATGATGTCGCCTTATTTCACCACTTTGAGGATCTGAACTTAATATATGAGAAGGAAATAAATATTGCCACGCAAGCGATTTTGCGGCACTTGGATATTTTTTTGTTAAAGCATATGGCATCCATACGCCAGAATATTCCGTATTATTTAAATCCAGTTTTAAATAGTCATCAACGTTCAAAATTTGATTTCTCAGCATAGGAATTAGCTCTGTGGCCAGCGTAACAATGCGGTGTTTATTACCTTTTCCATTCCATACTTGAATGCATTTATAATCAAAATCAATATCTTTTACTCTTAATTGCACCGCTTCCATTACTCTTAAGCCACTTCCATACATAAGGGCTGCAATTAAATAATAGCGCTTATTTAAATGAGCCATCAACATTTTAACTTCCTCTGGGGTCATCACTACAGGGAGCTTTGCTTGTTTTTTACTACGGGCAAAATTTAAATTTAATGAGAGTTCTTTTTTTATTATGTGCTTGTATAAAAATGACAATGAATTGAGTGCGGTGGCTTGCGTACGTGGTGCAACGTTTTGCTTTAACACTAAATGTTCTAAGTAGCGTTCGACTTCATTGTCCCCCATTGAGGCGGGATGGCGTTTATTATGAAAATGGATATAAGATGCAATCCATCTTAGGTAGGTATCTACGGTGCGTAATGAATACTGACGTACCAACATATAATCGGCTATATAATTTAAAAATGGGGAACGTGTTTTCATACTATTACCAATAATGGCGCTGTTTTTATATACAGTATAGTTGTGATGCACACATATTCAAGGAAATGAGCGGCGAGCGCATTTTGTCTTTTATTGAGAGTTTGAATGCTAATAAAAATTATATATAGCAATGTGTTAAGTTATTTGGTAAAAATGATTTATAAAATACATGAGCGTATCGTTGGCAGAAATATGCGCGATGAGCGCACTATTAAATTGTTATAACTCAAAATAATCTCATGAGAATTCATAAATTACATTTACCGCTGGTAGTTGCAACATTAATATTCTTAGGTGGGCTTTTGTCACTGACTTGGGAAACATATACGTCATACGATGGAGGCATTGGTTCACTAGCTTTGATAGTTGTTTACCCAATTGCGATGTTAAGTGAGGTTACACTTATTCCACCATTTGTAATTTGGTTCCTAATCATTGGTTTTTTCGCATATTTAGATTTTTACTTTTCTCGTAAGGCTAGGGTAAATCTTAACCATGAGTTATAACAAGCTGCTCAAGTTCGCAGCAAAAAACGCTGCGGGACAGTTACTCGCTGGCTTCGCCAACAACACTCGTAACTGCCCCTTAGCAGGGCGTTATGTGACTCTCAGGCTATGAAGTATAAAAATATAATTTCGGCGATTCACAACTTTGGACATAGTTTTTCGAGTTATGAAAATTATGTCGATGATGACTTTGTAATTGATGAGTTAAGAAATATTCGAAGAAATGGATATGATATTTCAGTTAATTGGCTTACTCGTGAATTTGAGCCATCTCAATTACTGAGTGAACGAATCACTAAATCAATTGGATATTGGGCAGATTCCCTTGAAGAGCATTTAGTTAAACACAATGTTGAGCCTTCTGCGATCAAAAGCCTTGTGTTTAAATGGCCAGTAAAAACTATGCATTATATTGTGGCAATTGACGACCGCGATATAGAGCATAAAAAAGTAATTAAGTATGCGAGTTAAGTCACATAACAAGCTAATTAATAAGGACAAAAAACAGTTGGCTGTTTTCGTTCCTCAACATTTTAGCCAACAATTTTTTGCCCATTATTAGGGCGTTATGCATCCAGATGATGCCCAAAATATGAATTTAACTAATAAGCTAAGATTAATTAATCAGAACAAAAGCAAAGAGATTTTGGTGAAACGCTACTTGCTGGACTGTTGTGTAAAATTAATACGATTTCGGTCTGGTGAGTGCTTGCCCAAAAACTTGAAAGTCGCTAGAAATTTCCTTCGGGGAGTCGCAACTAAAAAGCAAATTCATCAAAGTGAATGGGAAATTGAAGGCAATGCGTTTGGAACCGAATATTATTCTGAACAAGGTGTTCGCGTTTACTTTAGAGTCAATAAAGATTTTAAGGCTGACCTAGTTCAAGTGAGGATCTCTAAAGGATTGAATAACAGAGATTCTAGGAAATATCTAATAGAGATGGCTTATTTTATTGATTATGTATTTTGCCATATTCAATTTTCCTCAGATTGGTTGTTTGAAGAAAGTTGTGATCAATTTATGTGTCCACGTTTGTTTGAGCGTTACTTTGGGTAGGATGCATAACAAACGCATTAAAATGGACGTCTAACAGTTGGCTGACGCTCATTCTTCGCTAATTTTAGCCAACTATTATCCGCTATTTATGCGGGCGTTATGTTCAAAAAGGAATCGCATGTCTGAAGAATTAGCCGTGGAAATGGAATCGTCCAAAAGAGGAAAGCTATTAACTGTCGTCAGTCTATTTCTGGCATTTGGCTGTGTATCTTCTTTGGCAATGGCACCAAGTGAAATTGCCGCAAGTTTTGGTGTTGTCTATCAAGTCACGCTCGTAATTGCGGCGCTTATAACTGGAGCCGCAGCATTTGGTATCTGGCAAAACTGCAAATGGGGGGCTTACACATATATCACGCTTACTGTGGTCAACCAGCCATTGCTACTTATCATGGGCTGGTGGAATATCGGCGCACTTATTTTGCCAGGTATCATTGTGGCTATTCTCTTAACCAAGCTAAGTGCCATGAAATGAACATAACAAAACGGTCAATGATCGCCTGCGGCTGGACAACTTTAAGCGTGGCTTCGCCACAAAGTTGCCCATTACCTTGGCGTTAGGTAACCTTATGATACTTCGCGATGTTCAATTAGTTAACGGTGGTAAATCGAGTAAAGAAAATAAACGAGACACCCATCCTAAATTTTGCACTTTTAGAAGTTAAAGACTAGCTTTTATTTAGTGTAAAAAATAAGCAGGGTGTCTTATGGCAATCGCAAGAAAGCGTCAAGTAAGTTTGGTTGATACAAAATACTACCACTGTATTTCACGTTGCGTGCGTCGTGCTTTTTTGTGTGGTGAAGACCGTTTTACTGGTCAATCTTATGAGCATCGACGAGGCTGGGTTGAAGATAGGTTGCTCGTATTAGCAAAAATATTTTGTATTGATGTATGTGCTTATGCCGTTATGAGTAATCATACGCATTTAGTATTGTATGTTGATGATAAGAAAGCGAATAGGCTAAATGATAAAGCGCTTATTATTCGCTGGCATAAACTCTGTAAAGGCACATTGCTAACGCAAAAATATGTACAAGGTGAAAAGCTAAGTAAAGTTGAACTCATCTTTTTCAATCAAACGGTTAAACAATACCGCGAACGCCTAGCAAGTATCAGCTGGTTTATGCGATTACTAAATGAAGACATTGCCCGCAGAGCGAACAAAGAAGATAACTGCACAGGGAGGTTCTGGGAGGGCAGATTCAAATCGCAAGCATTACTAGATGAAGCAGCACTTGCAGCTTGTATGGCCTATGTCGATTTAAATCCCATTAGAGCTAAAATGGCTAACACACCAGAAGAATCAGACCGTACCAGTGTACAAAAGCGCTTAACATGCGCCGCAGAAGGTAAACAGCCTCAACAGTTATTACGTTTTGCAGGTATGCCACGTCAGATTATGCCAAAAGGGCTACCGTTTGAGCTTAAATCGTACCTTGAACTTGTTGAATTAACAGGACGTTGTATACGAGAAGACAAGCGCGGGCATATTGATAATATGAACCTTCCTTTGCTTGAAAGGCTTAACATATCCCCAGAAAACTGGTTAAAACTCACAACACAATTTACGCGCGTATTCCATGGGGCAGTAGGCAGGCCCAGCTCACAAATAAGCTACTGTGAAAACTTAAAGCGAAAGCGGCGAGCGAATATCAGTAACTGCGAAAAGCTCCTGGCATAAAGTTTCAACTATTTAGTAAAACTATTCATTAATAAATCATAACTGCATCATGCAGGCATTTTCATACGTGTAATTTAGATTAAAAGTGTAGTGGCATAGTGATTTTGGCCACTATTTACATACAAACTTGTATAAAACAAAGCGGGGCTTTTTTATGCCTTAGTTTTATTAAAAACGCCCACTAGTGTTAAACTACAAAAAACTTAATGACTTAATATAGTTATGGCATTTTACATTCCTTTATTACAACCTCACTTTAAGCGCATTGAAATTGGCGATACGCTTACATCACTTTGGAGTGGATGTGGCAGTATTGTGCAGTGCCAGCTTGATGATAAAGCCTGTGTTATTAAAGCTATTAAAATACCCAGTTATATACACCATCCTAAAATTAAACAAAGCGAATTTGCAGTAAAAAGAAAGCAGCATTCTTATAGCGTTGAATACACTTTTTATAAGCTGTATAGCCAGCATTTACCAAAACATGCGCAAAGTATTGAATGTATAGGTGCAATTAATAAAGATGATGAATACGCGCTGGTGTTTAAAAACTTTACCAAACATGGGTTTACTCAAGCAGGGCCACAACATGTTAAAGCTATATTAAGGTGGCTTGCACACTTTCATGCGTTTAACTTAAGTAAACCCGCTGATGGGTTGTGGCAGCAAGGCAATTACTGGCATTTAAGCACGCGCCCAGATGAGTTTAATAAACTAAAAGATAACCTTGATAAAAAGTCCGATATTAAAAATGTTGCACATAAAATAGATGAGCAACTACAAAGTTGTGCGTACAAAACGCTGATTCATGGCGATGCAAAACTTGCTAACTTTGCAGCAAATGAGCGCGATCAAATACTCGGTTATGATTTTCAGTATATAGGTGCAGGTTGCGGGATAATTGATGTAATGTATTTTATGACCAGTTGCTTGAGTGATGCACAATTACACGAGTGCGCTGATGAGTACCTTGTGTATTATTTTGACAATTTAAAGGCTGCTATTACAGCTTATCACCCTTGGGCACCAGCAAGTAAAATAGCTGACGATTGGCTCGCTTTATGGCCTGCTGCATGGGCTGACTTTTATCGATTTTTAGCTGGGTGGAGCCCCGAGCATCAAAAAATAAATAGTTATATGCAACAGCAAGTAAACAGCTGGTTAGCGGGTAACATTTAATAAACAGGTTTTGCTAATCTCTTGCATAAATATCAAGCAAAACAATACATTTCGGCACGATGTATGAAAATCTCTTTAAAACTACAGGTCAAATGACCTTTTTTAATATAAAATACTGCAAATTCTTGTATCAGTAGGTTTATATCATGGCAATTCACGTTATTTCTCACCCTCTTGTTCAACATAAACTAGGCCTAATGCGAGCGCATGGTATTAGTACTAAAAGCTTTCGTGAATTATGTTCTGAAGTTGGAACCTTATTAACTTACGAAGCAACTAAAAACCTACAGTTAGAAGATAACGAAATTACAGGCTGGGATGGCAATAAATTAAAAGTAGAGCACATTAAAGGTAAAAAAATTACCGTAGTGCCTATTTTGCGTGCTGGTCTTGGCATGATGGACGGTGTTATGCAGTTATTACCAGCCGCTAAAGTAAGTGTTGTTGGTCTTGAACGTAACGAAGAAACACTAGAGCCAGTACCATATTTTGAAAAGCTAGTAGGTAATATTGATGAACGCCTAAGCTTAGTTATTGACCCTATGCTTGCAACGGGTGGCTCAATGATTGCCACAATCGATATGCTTAAAAAAGCAGGCTGTAAGGAAATCAAAGTAATTGTACTTGTTGCAGCACCAGAAGGTGTTGAGAGAACACTTGCCGCTCATCCAGATGTAGAAATTTTTACAGCCTCAGTAGATAGTCACTTAAACGAAAAGGGCTATATTATCCCTGGTTTAGGCGATGCAGGCGACAAAATATTCGGTACTGTTTAGGAGTCTTAAGTGCAAAATAATGACACCTTTTCAATAAAAACTATTTTAACGGGCGCGCAAATGCTGTTTGTAGCATTTGGTGCGCTGGTATTAGTACCGCTTTTAACGGGCTTGGATCCTAATGTTGCGCTTTTTACCGCAGGCATTGGTACTTTGCTGTTTCAGGTAGTGACTAAAGGCCAAGTGCCTATATTTTTAGCTTCATCGTTTGCCTTTATTGCTCCCATTATTGCCGCTGTGCAAATGTGGGGCGTACCGGCCACTATGGGCGGCTTAATGGTTGCAGGTTTTGCTTATATGCTTTTAAGCTTATTAGTAAAATTTAAAGGCGTTGCAACGCTTCATAAAATTTTACCACCTGTGGTTGTAGGCCCAGTAATTATGGTTATTGGCCTTGCGCTAGCGCCTGTTGCTGTAAATATGGCGATGGGTAAAAGTGGCGACGGCAGTATTCAAATTATTGATTACACCAGCGCTATTTATATTTCGTTGTTCTCGTTAGTGGTTACGCTTATTTTTGCAGTATGGGGAAAAGGCGTATTTAAGCTTATACCTATATTAGCAGGGGTTGTAGCGGGTTATTGTTTATCGCTTGGTATGGGCGTTGTGCAATTTGACGCAGTGACTAACGCACAGTGGTTTGCTGTACCAAACTTTACTTGGCCTGAGTTTAAATGGCAGGCTATTTTGTTTATGGTACCTGTAGCAATAGCACCTGCAATTGAACATATTGGCGACATGATGGCTATTAGCCAAGTAACCAATAAAGACTTTTTGAAAAAGCCTGGGCTTCACCGCACTTTATTTGGTGATGGACTTGCTACTTCTGCAGCATCGTTATTTGGTGGCCCGCCTAACACTACTTACTCAGAAGTAACGGGGGCAGTTATGCTTACCAAAAACTTCAATCCTAAAGTAATGATGTGGACAGCCGTTATTGCCATTATTTTAGCGTTTGTAGCTAAAATGGGATCTGGTTTGCAAACTATTCCTGTACCTGTAATGGGCGGCATTATGATTCTACTTTTTGGCTCTATTGCTGTAGTGGGTTTAAATACATTAGTTAAGTCGGGCGATGATTTAACAGCACCACGCAACTTAAGTATTGTTGCACTTATTTTGGTGTGCGGTATTGGTGGTATGCATATTGGTGGCAGCCAATTTAGTTTAGAGGGCGTAAGCCTCTGCGCTATTTTAGGAATAGTACTTAACTTAGTATTACCAAAAGCAGAACCTGAAAAAGTTTAATTTTGTACATTAGGTAAATAGATTGCACCATAATAGCGCATTTTGAATGCGCTATTTTTTTAACCTATTAATAAATATATAAAAATAATAATGGTCTAGTACCTGCATTTAACTCCCAGACGCATTGTATGCAAAGGAGTAACTATGTCAGAGGCCAATATTGTGGATATAACCCCGTTTTTAGCAAAACACCAACTGCCTTTAAAGTATCAATATTTGAGTGAGCAATATTTTGTTCCACTCGCGCATGACATCCTCGAATCTAAAAAAACAAATACTCCTATTTTTGTTGCCATAAATGGATGCCAAGGCTCAGGAAAAACAACACTCGCTGATTTTTTAGTTACCTGGTTTTCTAAAAACACTCCGTTTAATAGTGTTGCATTGTCGATTGATGACTTTTATTTAGCAAAACAAGCACGTACTGAGCTTGCCAAAGATGTACATCCTCTTTTTACTACTCGCGGAGTACCGGGTACTCACGACGTAGCGTTAATGAATAGCACAATAACTAACTTACTTGCAGGTGAGATAAACATACCGCTTCCGCGTTTTAATAAACATGAAGACGACTGCGTGCCAGCAAGTGATTGGCTAACAAACAAAAAGCCCGTTGATATTATTATTTTAGAAGGGTGGTGCGTAGGTAGTGAGCCACAACCGCTGTTTTCATTGAGTGAACCGCTTAACGAGTTAGAGCAACAATTTGATAAAGAAGGTGTTTGGCGCCGCTGTATAAACAGCTGTTTAGCAAACGAATATAAAGCCGTTTTTAACCTAATTGATTATACCGTTATGCTAAAAGCACCGAGTTTTAGTGATGTTTTTACATGGCGACAAGAGCAAGAACAAAAGCTAATAGCCAAAAAAGGTGAAGGCTCAGGCACCATGACTAACGAGCAATTGGTGTATTTTATTTCTCATTTTGAGCGTATTACGCGTGAGAACTTAAACACACTGAGCGCTAAAGCAAACGCTTTAATTGAGCTTGATAGCAACCGCGATATTAGCGGTATGCATCTAACAAGTGATGACACCCTCCAGCCAATTATTTTTACAGATTTGGATGGCACATTACTCGATCACGCTGATTATAATACAAATAATATCAGTGAGTTATTACAGCAGCTGCAAAATGCGCATATTCCGGTGGTGTTTAATACCAGTAAAACTTTTTGCGAAGTCATTGAGCTTAAAAATGATTTAAATATTCAACAGCCTTTTATTGTAGAGAACGGCGCAGCAGTATTTATTCCAGAAGACTACTTTGAACTTAAGCCTATCGGTTGTAAAAAAGTAGGCGCTTACTGGTGTTATGCTATGGCAAAGCCATTATCGAGTTTATTACAGGATTTAAATACCTTAAATGCCGATTACAAAGCGCATTACAAATTGTTTAGCGACTTATCGAGTGAGCAAATATCAGAGCTTACCGGGCTAGACGATGCACAAGCAAGACGTGCACAAACACGCGATTATTCAGACCCTCTTTATTGGTATGGCAACGACGAATTACTCACCGCCTTTGTAAATGATGTAGAGGCACTCGGTTACGATATAAAAATTGGTGGGCGCTTCATTCATATTGCTAAAAATACCGATAAAAGCGCTGCACAGCAGTGGTTAGTTAAACAATTTACCCATCATTTCAGAAAGCCTCTCACGGTCATTGCACTTGGTGATAGCGATAACGATAAGCAAATGTTAGAGCATGCAAATATCGCCATTATTATCGCCAACCCGGCGAGTAAAAAGCCGGTTAAATTGTCGCACAACAAAGCACGATACTCTCAATCGCCAGCACCGCTGGGCTGGATTGAAGAAATAACATCGTTGCCGTGCATTAGCAGTATTTTAAGTATTTCTGAGGAGCAAAAGTCTCATGGCTGATTTTTATCAAAATGGCATTATTACTACATTACATAACATTGCCGACAGACCAATTGAAGATCTAGAAAAAGAGCTACTTACTTTTAGTAAGCAGCGCCCAATGGGATTAATACTTCCTTCGTTATTTAGTGAGCTTGAAGGCCCTGCGCTGCAAAATATAGTTAGTGAGTTGCGTGAAGTACCTTATTTATCACAAATCACTATAGGCTTAGATAGAGCCGACGAAGCACAGTACCGCCATGCACTTGGCTTTTTTAAAGAGCTAAACCAAAACCACAAAGTATTATGGAACGATGGCCCACGCTTACAAGCACTCGATAAAGAATTACAAGAGCTAGGGGTTGCACCTCGCGAGCTTGGTAAAGGCCGTAATGTTTGGTATTGCATGGGCTATAAATTAGCAACAGCAGAAGTAGAGTCTATCGCGCTGCATGATTGCGATATTTTAACCTACGACAGAAGCTTACTTGCGCGTTTAATTTACCCTGTTGCGCATCCGCGTTTTAACTATGAATTTTGTAAAGGATTTTACCCGCGTACTGCTAATGGAAAAATTAATGGCCGTGTATCACGCTTATTAGTAACGCCATTACTTCGCTCGTTTAAAACAATTTTAGGTAATACAGACTACCTTGAATACATGGATTCGTTTAGATACCCATTAGCAGGGGAGTTTTCGTTTAGACGCGATGTATTAAATGATATTCGCATTCCAAGTGACTGGGGCCTTGAAATTGGCGTACTGAGTGAGATGTATCGTAACTACTCCCATAACCGCTTGTGCCAAGTAGATATTGCCGATAACTATGATCATAAGCACCAAGAGCTTTCACTTGATGACCAAAGCGCAGGTTTGTCTAAAATGTCGATTGATATTACCAAGGCATTATTTAGAAAGCTGGCTACACAAGGCGTTACCTTTACCAGCGAAACAATTCGTTCATTAAAAGCGACTTACTACCGTATCGGTCTAGATTTTATTGAAACCTATCACAACGATGCGTTAATGAACGGGCTAACGCTTGATGTACACCAAGAAGAAAAAGCAGTAGAAATGTTTGCGCAAAATATTATGGAAGCAGGGCAACACTTTTTAGAAAACCCAATGGAAGCGCCATTTGTGCCAAGTTGGAACCGTGTTGTATCAGCAATGCCAGACGTACTTGAGCGCTTAAAAGAAGCCGTAGAGCTAGATAACGAAGAATATAGTTAACCTGCGCGCAGGTTAACTAGCCTATAAGTCTAAACAATAAATATTAGGGGCGCATGTGATTTCAGTTAGCGAATTATTTTTACAACGAGTAGAGCAACATCTTCATATTATTTATGAGGGTGTTGAGCTGCCTTTATCGGTTACTGAGCTTGCTCAGCAACTTATTAAAATTATATTAGGTAGCAATGCACTGCGCGACCCTACACCCCATACAAATCGATGGGATGAACAAGATATAGTATTGATTGCCTATGGCGACTCAATTATTAAACACGATGATAGTGAATTTGCAGTATCAAGCCCAATAGAAGCGCCGCTTAAAACGCTACACAGGTTTATAAAAGAGCAATGTGATATGCAGCTTAATGCACTGCATATATTGCCATTTTACCCGTACAGCTCAGACGAAGGCTTTGCCGTAATGAACTACGTGCAAGTGAATGAGTCGTTAGGTGATTGGGGTGATATTCAAAACATCGCTAAAGACGTAAAGCTAATGGCAGATTTAGTTATTAACCATTGCTCAAGCAGAAGCGTATGGTTTGAGAACTTCTTAAACGATTTACACCCGGGTAAAGACTACTTTAAAACGGCGAGCTTAACGGATGATTTAAGCCAAGTTGTGCGCCCGAGAACCTCATCGTTATTAAATACTGTAACAACGCCAAGCGGCGAAAAGCACGTGTGGTGTACGTTTAGTCACGATCAGGTCGATTTTGATTTTGGTAATCCCGATGTACTTAAAGAGTTTGTGGGAATAATTCGTCATTATTTAGACAATGGTGTACGTTTGTTTAGACTCGATGCGGTTGCATTTTTGTGGAAACAGCTTAATACAAGCTGCATTAACTTACCGCAAACACATGAAGCCGTAAGGCTAATGCGAACACTTATTGAGCACGCAGAGCCTAGCGTAGTTATTATTACCGAAACTAATATTCCAAACCAAGAAAACCTATCGTACTTTGGTAACGCCAATGAAGCGCACAGTATTTATAACTTTGCACTGCCACCGTTATTGCTACATACATTATTAAGTGGTGATAGTGCAGCGCTTAAACATTGGATGATGAGTATGCCGCCTGCGCAAAATGGTACGGCATACTTTAACTTTATAGCCTCGCACGATGGAATAGGGCTCAGGCCAATTGAAGGTTTATTACAACCTAGCGAAGTGGCGTCATTAGTAAGTACCACTATGCAGTTTGGTGGTCGTGTATCTATGCGTACCAGTAACGATGGCACACATACACCATACGAGCTAAATATTGCTTTATTTGATGCAATGCAAGGGACGCACAATGGCCCCGATAAGTTTGGCCTTGAGCGATTTATGTGTGCTCATGCAATTATGTTTGCACTTGAAGGTATCCCAGGGCTTTATATTCATAGTTTGTTGGGTACAACTAACGATTACGACCGATTTGAAAATTCACAGCATAACCGTGCTATAAATCGCCATCGTTGGCAAGAGTCAAAGCTATTAGCTGCAATTAGTGAAAAGTATAGTCATCATCATAAAGTGTTTAACGGCATAAAAAGCTTATTGGCAGTACGTAAAAAGCAGGGTGCTTTTCATCCTAACGCAACGCAATTTACTTTGCATTTAGCGGGTGGGTTGTTTGGTTTTTGGAGACAAAGTATAGACCGTCGCCAAAGCATATTTTGTGTTTATAACATTAGCGATAAACCACAAACGCTCACATTGGCAGACTTAAACTTAATTAACACCCAAAAGTGGTTTGATTTAGTGGCAGATAAAACGATTGAAGAAAGCCAATTAACAATAGAGCTAGAACCATATCAAAGCGTGTGGCTGAGTAATATTAAATAAGGCGCAATAATACCAATCCTCAAAATTGATCACTTAATTAAGCGGATTTATATAAAAAGGCTCGCACTGCGAGCCTTTAATTTAATTAATAACGTTGTTACTAATTATAAGCTGTAGCTTAAGTTAATGTAGCCAAAACGGCCAATGTTATCGTAACTTGCGCTACCCGCGCTTGTACCACGTGAACCGTACGGAAGTTTACGGTTAAATACGTTATCAACACCTACTTTAACGCCTAAACCGCTATCGAAGTTATAACCGACTGTCATATCGGTAATAAAGTATTTACCGTAAGACATTTGATTACTTGGGTTCGGGTTATTTTCAAGCTCAACATTTGTATATAAATCTACTTCACTTAAAAAGCGTGTTTCAACTGTTGAGAAAAAGTTATCCATAACATAACTTACAGATAAGTTAGTTTGCCACTTAGCTTCACCTGTAGTACCTGCGTATTCAATGTAATTACTAGGGTCGTCTTGGAACGGGTAATCTTTACGTTCAATTAAGTAAGTACCAATTAAGCGTGTTTTAAAGCTACCTTCAAGCGCGTCAAAATCGTAACCTAGTTCAAAATCTATTCCTGATGCTTTTTGGCCAGCAACATTTAATACAGAGTTTTGAATTAAAGTAATTTCACCATTAGCATTACGTGTAATTAAGTTACAGTACTGATTGTTTATACCTGTTGCGCTATCCACACAGCGATCAAGAATGTCTTGCGCGTTAATTGTGTCAATTGCATCTTCAAGTTCAATTTCCCAGTAATCAATAGTAAGTAGCGCGTTTTCTAAAAACTCTGGTTGGTAAACAATGCCTACAGTTGTACTTGTTGACTCTTCGCCTTTTACATCGCGGTTACCACTGCTTAAACCATCTAAAGAGGCTGAATCGTAATCTGAATTAAAGTCACTCGCTACGCCTAATGCGGCACAGTTTGCAGTACGTGTTGCAGCGTTTGATAAGTCACCTAAGTTTTCAGCGCGACACGGGTCGTCTACATTGTAGAAAGTTTGACTCGGGGCACCAAATACTTCACTAATGTTAGGTGCACGAAGTGCTGCAGACTGAGTTACACGTACACGTAGCTCATCATTTACAGTCCAATCAAGGCCAAGTTTCCAGCTAGTTGCTTCGCCAATCGTACTGTAATCAGCATGACGTACTGCAGTATCAAACACTAAATCTTGAATAAGCGGTAAATCAGTTAAAATTGGCATTGTCGCTTCAAAAAATACTTCGCGAACATTAAACGAACCTTTATCTTCGCCCAGCGCGTTAAAGAAAGTACCTTCTGCGTTATCTGGCTCTTTTGTTTCGCTTTCTTCTTTACGGTACTCAGCACCAAATGCAACACCAACATAGCCCGCTGGTAATTCAAAAATAGCGCCATTAGCAAGTGAACCAGAAACAACCGTTTGCTTAATAGTTGATGTGCCAACAGATACCGTATTAATGTAATCAATGGCTTGTTGAGATGGTGCGCCAAAACCCATAATATTTACAGGAACACAGCCGTCAGCTTGTGCTGCAGCGCTACGACATACTACGTTACCATTTGTATCTTCAACGGCATCAAGTGCATTAAAGTAATTTGCTACAATCATGTTAGCGCCATTTTCGCGCTCTAGATCAGTTTGGCCGTATACTATTGAGGTATCTAATTCCCAATCATCAAATACTGTGCCTTTTAAGCCAGTAACAAAGCGCGTTGTTTCACGGGTATTGTTTTCAATGCGGCGGCCTAGATCGGTCATCATGCGGTTAACCATGATCGAATCAACACCTTCCTCTTCCATACGTGTTTTAATGGCTGGGTCTAGGTAAGGGTTGTCGATTTTGATGCTGTTTTCATCGTCAAAGAAGAAAAACGCAGGTTGACCTATGCTTTCGCCTTGGCTGTTTACATATTTAGCATCAAAGTAAACGTTTAAGTCGTCGGTAACATCGTAGTTAACTTTAAAGTTTACGTTGTAACGCTCAAACTCAGGTTGAATTTCTTCAAATTGGCCTAAGTTAAAAGAGTCACAGTTAGCACACGACAAGCCATCTACGTTATTACCTATGTATAAATCACGGGCGCTGCTATCAAGGTTAAAACTATTAGTAAACCCATCTTCAAGCGCATAAACACCGGCGTTATTAATAGCGTAATAACCAGCATTAGGTGTTAAGATTTTATCAGGGAAAGCTGCGCTATCTTTGTTTGCTTCTGTTTGGGCTTGATTACGTAAACTACTAAACGAAGTGCTAGTCCATGGGTGGTCAAGTGCGTTTAATGAATCTTGGGCCGAGTACTCAATAGCAAAAGCTGCATTACCACGATCGTTATCAAAGTTAGAGCCATATGAAAAAGTTGCTTTTTCGTTGTTGTAGCTGCTTAAATCGGCAAAACCACGTGTAACACTAAAGTCCATGCCTTCAATGTTGTCTTTTAATATAAAGTTTACAACACCTGTTACCGCATCAGCACCGTATACAGCCGATGCACCACCCGTAATTATCTCTACACGTTCAACCCATACGCTTGGAATAGTGTTGGTATCTACAGATTGAGAACCTGCAGAGCTTGATACATGACGCTTACCATTTACAAGTACCAAAGTACGATCTGTACCCATGTTACGTAAATCAAGAATATTTAAACCCGCAGTACCAATAAAACGGCCTGAGTTAGCCATAGAATATGTATTGCCAAGTGCAGGTAAGTTATTTAGCGCTTCACCAATGTTTACTGCGCCAGTGTTCATTAGCTGCTCGCCACTGATAACTGTAACAGGTGCAGGCGCAATAGCACCTTCACGTAAAATACGTGAACCCGTTACTTCAACACGTTCAATTTTTGTTGCTTGCTCATCTTGTGCAAGCACAGAATTACTTGCTGTTGCAGCAGCAGTAATTAATGCACATTTAATGCTAGTAGAAAGTAAGTTATGACGTTTCATTTGATTCCCAGAGAACATTTTATAGTAATTAAATACAATGTAGTTTTATCCAAATACAGTGTGTGTTTGGATAAATCCCTATAACTTTTTTATGAGGGCGGCGATTATTGCACGGTAAAACTAGTAATAGAAGAGAGGTATCTAGATGGATTTTAATAAGTTAATCCTGTATCAATTTTTATAAAGTACATTTTATTGCATTTTTAACACTAATGTTTTTTGATTATTTGCTACAAATTTGTAATTAAGAAGGGTTGTTATTTTTTATATATACTTCTCATTATCATTTAGTGTTTTTTGTTTTCATTGGCGTGTTAATAATGAACTTTTTAGGGGGGTTATCATTACTTTTTAGGTAAGTGCTATTTAGTTAAAAAACTTTAAAAGAACACTTATTAATCTTTAATGTTTTATTTGTGTGATTTTTTGTTTTTATAAAGTGATTTTAAATACGTATCTTTTGTTACTAATAAATCTAAAATGAGTAAATTTCATCTTTAAAAAGTAAAAAGGCCCAATTAAGGGCCTTTATATTAACAATTAAACTTACATGCTATATGAAAAAGTAATGTAGCCAAAACGTCCAATATTGTCGTAGCTAGCGCTTCCGCTTCCATCACCGCGCGTGCCATAAGGTAGTTCACGATTGAATAGGTTATCAACGCCCACTTTTAAGCCAACACCATTGTCAAAGTTATAACCAACTGTCATATCAGTAATTATGTATGTACCAAAAGTAGTTAAACTATTTGGGTTAGGGTTATCGCTTAAATCTTGATCTGTGTATAAGCTTACTTCTTCGATATAACGAGTGCTTAAAGATGTGTATAAGTTCTCGTAGCTGTACTCGATATTTAAGTTAGCTTGCCATTGCGCTTCACCTGTAACGCCTGCATATTCAATGTAGTCGCTTGGCTCATCTTGGAATGGAAACTCTTTACGCTCAATCAAATATGTACCAATAAAGCGGGTTTTAAAGCTACCTTCAAGTGCATCAAAGTCGTAACCTAACTCAAAGTCAACACCAGATGCTTCTTGACCTGACACATTAAGTACTGAGTTTTGAATTAACGAAATCTCACTGTTTGCATCACGTGTAATAAGGCTACAATATTGATTCGAAATACCTGAGCCGCTATCAACACAACGATCTAGGATATCTTGTGCACTGATAGTTGAGATTGCATCTTCAAGCTCAATCTTCCAGTAATCGATAGTTAGTGTTGCGTTTTCAATAAACTCTGGTTGGTACACTAGACCAATAGTCGTACTTGTAGACTCTTCACCTTTTACATCACGGTTACCACTTTGTAAACCTTCAAGTGTTTGTGAATCATAGTCAGAATCAAAACCTTCTGGCACACCTAATGCAGCACAGTTGGCACGGCGTGTACTACTGTTTTGTAAATCATTTAAGTTATCAGCTTGACAAGGATCGTCGACACTGTAGAAAGTTTGGCTCGGTGCACCAAAAATCTCACCAATATTTGGCGCTCTTAGCGCTTCTGATTGTGTTAAACGAAAACGAAGTTCATCGTTTAGAGTCCAATCAAGCCCTAATTTCCAGCTAGTTGCATCGCCAATTGTGCTGTAATCAGCGTAACGTACAGCAGCATCTAAGACTAAGTCTTGAACAAATGGCATATCAGAAAGTAGTGGAATTGATACTTCTGTAAAAATTTCACTTACATCAAAGTCGCCTTTGTCTTCACCAAGTGCATTAAAGAATGTGCCTTCAGCATTATTTGGTTCTTTTGTTTCACTTTCTTCTTTACGGTACTCAACACCAAAAGCCACACCTACATAACCTGCAGGTAATTCAAATAATCCACCATTGGCCAAAGAAGCAGATACTACAGTTTGAGTGATTTCAGATGTACCTGTAGAAACTGTATTAATGTAGTCAATTGCTTCATCACTTGGCGCACCAAAGCCCATAATATTTACAGGAACACAGCCTTCAGCTTGTGCTGCTTCACTTCTACACACAATGTTACCATTGCCATCATCTACCGCATCAAGTGCGTTAGAGTAATTTTCAAGAATCATATTAGCGCCATTAACGCGCTCTAATTCTGTTTTACCACGTACAATGGATGCATCTAAATCCCAATCATTAAATACCGTACCTTTAAGGCCAGCTACAAATCGAGTAGTTTCGCGCGTATTGTTTTCAATGCGGCGACCTAAATCAGTCATCATGCGAAGTACATTTATTGATTCAACACCAGCTTCTTCCATAAGCGTCTTAACGCTAGAATCCAAGAATGCGTTGTCTATTTGTATTGTATTACGAGGGTCGCCAAAGAAAAACGCAGGTTGCCCAATGCTTTCGCCTTCGCTGTTAACATATTTAGCTTCAAAATATGCATTAATATCTTCAGTTACATCATAGTTAACTTTAAAGTTTACGTTGTAACGCTCAAATTTTGGTTGTATCTCGTCAAACTGGGCTAGGTTAAACGAATCACAATCTGCACATAGAAGACCGTCAACATTATCACCGGTATAAATATCACGTTGAGAGCCATCAGCATTAAATGTATTTACATAACCACTACCTAAGTTAAATACACCTGCGTTATTAATTGCGTAGTAACCAGCATTTGATGTATAAATTTTATCTGGGAAATTTGGGTCGTCTTTATTAGAATCGTTTTGGGCTTGGTTACGTAGACTTGAGTATGAACCGTCAGTCCAAGGGTGATCTAACGCATTTAAAGAGTCTTGAGCTGAGTATTCAACTGCAAATGCAGCATTACCACGGCCATCATCAAAGTTCTTACCATATGAAAAGGTTGCCTTTTCATTGTTGTAATCACTTAAATCTGAAACGCCTTTAGTTACAGTAAAGTCTAAACCTTCAATATTATCTTTTAAAATAAAGTTAACAACACCTGTTACAGCATCAGCACCATAAACAGCAGAAGCACCACCGGTTACAATTTCTACACGTTCAACCCATACACTTGGAATAGTATTAGTATCTACAGATTGAGAGCCCGCTGAGCTAGATACATGGCGTTTACCATTTACAAGTACAAGCGTACGGTCAGTACCCATGTTACGCAAATCAAGAATATTTAAACCTGCAGTACCGATAAAGCGGCCCGAGTTTGCTAAAGAGTAGGTATTACCTAATGCAGGCAGTTTATTTAGAGCTTCACCAATATTTACTGCACCGGTATTAAGTAATTGCTCGCCTGTAATTACAGTTACAGGTGCTGGAGCAATTGCACCTACTCGGCTGATTTTTGAACCAGTTACTTCAACTCGTTCTATTTTGGTATCCTTAGCATCTGCTGCAATAGCAGTATGTGACAAACCAATTGCACTTAAACAAAGAGCTGTTTTTATGCCGCGTGAGAGTTGGTTATAAGATTTCATGTTATCCCCTAGATAAATTATTTATTTTTTTAGTACTTAAGCGCAATATAAAGTTCATTTTAGCAATTATTTATATACAAAATTTACATTGCGTACCCAGATTTAACACTTGCAGGGTTTTAGGCAATTAATTTTCGTTGAACCCACAAAAAAAGAGGGTGGGCTGCTTGTTAAAATATAATTAAAACAATGGTTTAAAGTGTTTCTATTAACTTTTGTTTTGTGTAATTAGCAACGTTATTTTATTGTTTTGTTTTTTAGTTGTTTATATTCAATAGTATATATACCTGTCGGTTTTAATTGCATTTTCATTATTGTGATTTATGAAATAGAATTCTTTTCTGTTAACTTGTGAAGTCTGTTTGTCACCTAAGTGTTGTCAGGTAATTTATCTTTATATATTCAAAGATTAAGTTCTGTATTTCACTACTATTGAATAGTGTAAAGGGGCTTTACACTTAGTTCGCAAGACTTTGAGTAGCAAGTTACTTTTTCTATTTTAATTGATACAATTATCACTCTTTTATTTATAGGGTCTTGTATGAAGAGTTTCTTTTTAATTATGGCGTTACTATTTAGCTCATTGGTTATAGCTGAGGAATCTGTCGATCTTGAAGTAAATATGAAAAATACAGGCCTTGCATATAAACAAGCGGTGCAGGCAACTCAACTTAGTGAATTTAATACTGCGATTGATGAATTTATAAAGCTGGTTAAAGTGAGTAAAACAGGTAAGTTTTACAAAAAACCAGAACAGTCATTGCAGGGCCTTGATAAAGTGATTGCTCAAGCTGAACTTGCAAAAAAAGCAGCAAACGAGCTGGGGCTAAGTGCGGCAAAAGAACCACTGAAAAATATAGATAATTTACGTAAAAAATATCATGAGTTACACGAGCCTCCAGGGTTCTTTGAATTACTGTTCGGTTCATAAACCTAAACTATATGTATCTTTAGTAGCTACTTTTAAGCTAATTTCGTTAAAGGTATCTGCAGCAATAAATATAAGGAAACACAATGGAAATTTCAGTTTCAATGTTAGAAGGCCAAAAGCAAAGCGCTAAATTTGGCGACCTAGAAGTAATAAGCGATCAAAGTGTAAACGCTGGTGGCACTGCTGAGCATCCAGAACCGTTTGATTATTTTTTAGTAAGTATGGTTTTATGTGCAGGTTTTTATGCGCGTAAGTTTTGCGAGCAGCGTGATATTTCAACGCAAGGTATGACGCTTACTCAAAATAACGAAAATGTAGATGACAACGGTAAAAAGCTATTTTCAATTGAGATTAACTTACCAGAAGGCTTCCCTGATAAATATAAAAAGGCGCTTATTGCAGCCGTTAATACCTGTACGGTAAAAAAAGTAATTCAGGCAGTGCCAGAGTTTTCAGTAGTGGTAAAATAGTCCCCCTAAATTAGGTAGCTTAAGCAAGCTACCTAATTATATGTTGAGCATCCCCGTTTAACTTATTTCTTTTTCATTCCTTGTACTGCTTTAAAGCGTGGGTTGTTTTTACAAATTACAAATACGCGACCTTTGCGTTTTACAATTTGACACCCCGGACGTTGCTTAGCACTTTTAAGAGAGCTTAATACTTTCATACCTTTTCCTTTTTAACAGTCGATAAACTTTTAAAACGACGATTAAACTGCGCAACGCGGCCATCTGTAGCGGTTGTTTTTTGCTTGCCTGTATAAAATGGGTGCGAGTCACTTGATACATCAATAGGTACGTATGGATATGTATTACCGTCTATTTCTATTGTGCGGCTCGTTTTTATGGTTGAGCCAATAATAAAGTAAGAATCGGCAGCGGTATCGTGAAAAGCAACCACGTGGTAATCAGGATGAATATTTGGTTTCATAATACGCCTCAATAAATGATATGTGATAATGTATCATTCGAATTTAACGTATTTATTTTCCCAATGCAAATTATTTAAATGTTCCTCAAAAAGGCCGTAATTGCTGGCTATTTGCGCAAACAAATCAAAAAATAAGCACTTGAATCAAAAATGCTGGCTATTGGCGTTTAGGCTGTTATAACTATATTTAAGAGTTAAAACGTTAACAAATACGGTTATAAAGTTATTACAGAGGTTATGTATGAGTGACGCAACACAACAACAAGAACAAATTGATCAAGGGGTGATGGAAACCCTAAGAGAGCGCGACCACAGTACCTTGGCGCAACAAGTAAATCCTTTAACCTGCAACCACAATGATATTGTAGAGTTACTAGCAAGGTATATGGCACTAAGCGAGCAAGAAGATGATGAGCTGTTTGATGATTGGTTTGATAACCTAACTAAAGAGCAACATACTGTTTTAAAAGTATTTGAAGTTTACCGTGGACAATATGAGCACCAAAATTAAAGTGTTTATTTTTGTAAGTATGCCAAATCCAGTGGTTATTTAAATAAAACTAAATAGCCACTACTACTTTTTCATTAAAGAGTAGCTATGTTGTATCAACTACTAATCCCACCTGTTTAAATCATAATTTTTTGCGGATTGAATCTTACCTTTATTTAGGCACGACTTACTGATATTTATAAATATTTATTGCTATTTTTAGGTAATGTTCTAATTTGAATAGACAGACTGTTTATAGTTTAGATAAGTTTATTGGATTATATAGTCGAAAATATTCGCTCCAGTTTCGTAATTTATAAAACATTTAAAATTAATAGAGCTTTAATGATTAAACCTGAGATTCCAAATAACGAAGCTGAGCGATTACACGCGCTTAGAGCATTAAAAATTCTAGATACGTCGCATGAAGAGCGATTTGATCGTGTTACTCGTATTGCCAAGCGTATGTTTAATGTTTCTATTTCATTGGTTACTTTGATTGACGAAGACCGCCAGTGGTTTAAATCAAGGCAGGGGCTTGATGCGCCTGAACTTCCTCGCGAAACCTCATTTTGTGGCCACACCATAAATCAAGACGAATTATTAATAATCCCAGATACAGCCAAAGACGAAAGGTTTTTTGATAACCCCTTTGTTATAGGCGATCCTAAGGTACGCTTTTATGCAGGTTTTCCTTTAAAATTAAGGGAAGGAGTCATTATAGGCACTTTGTGCCTTGCTGATAGTAAACCTAGACAACTAAATGATGAAGAAAAACAATTGCTAAGAGATTTAGGCACGTTAGTCGAGCGAGAAATTCAATCAATTCAACTAGCGACAATTGATGAGTTAACAAGAATCTCTAATCGACGTGGCTTTTTAAACCTTGCCGAACATACGCTAAATGTATGTAGGCGAAACAAAGTATCAATGTCGTTTATATTGTTTGATCTCAATAAGTTTAAACAAATTAATGATATTTATGGACACCACGAAGGTGATTTTGTATTAAATAAATTTGCACAAATCATGCTTAGTTCATTTCGTGATTGTGAAGTAATAGGTCGACTTGGCGGAGATGAATTTGTAGCGATGTTAAGCGACTCAGACGAAACAAAAGCAGAGTTTGTTTTACAAAGGTTTGCGCAAGCAATTGCGCATGCTAATAATACCTTAAATAAGCCATACAAAATTGATTACAGTGTAGGAGTAACACACTTTAAGCACGATACAGGTAAATCGGTTGAGGATATGATTCAAGATGCTGATGTTGCAATGTATCAGCAAAAAAAGCAGCAATCACTTTAGTAAGCTATTTAGTTTAATTGCTGCTTGAACTTCATTTAACTTCCTCATGCTGGTACGAATCTTATAATATGCCGTTATTCACTATTGCAGCCATTTTTTGCAGCAGGTAATGCTAAAGACACATTTGGTTGCCAAATTCTGTTCCATATTTTATGAAGATTGTTTAAGTTTGGTCTTTGACTTATTTTTTCAAAGTTACCAATGCTCACTTCTGAATCATTTTTTTGACCCACTACAAAATTAAACACATAGTTGCACTCCATACCCATACGTAAATCAGAAAGAACAATATTGCTTTGCTGTTGGCGCACCGAATAAAACCCTTTAGTAAACCACTGCAAGCGTTTTATAGCCCATTCATCGCTAATATTATTTAACAGTGAAGGCGTTGTTTGATAAGCCGTTAATGTAACATCGCTGGGCGCGTCAAATACTGATGCATAACCTTCGTAGTATTGTCCGTCAGACATTACAACAATACGCCATAGCAAAGTGGTTAGCGGTGCAGGCGTACTAACATAGGCATTTACTGGTATTTGCCTGTTGTTGAGTGCAGTATTTACTTTGTCATCAATATTTACTTTTAAAATTAAAGCGCAGAATAAATACAGGCTACTTAAAACTAAGGCGGCTGCATTTATACGATAAGCCGTTGTTGCTTTTATTTTGGGTATTAGTGTACATATTACGCCAATTAATAAAGGAAGCGTGTAAGCGGGGTCAATAATAAACACACTAGAAACCGCAAAGGGGTACTCAGTAAAAGGCCAGAGTAGTTGTGTACCGTATACAGTTAGGCTGTCTAATAGGGCATGTGTAGATAAGCTTAAAAATACTAGCCAAAACCAGCGCACTTTATAAGTTTGCATTCCCGCGTGTACTTTTAATATTAGCCATACAATGAGCGGGCTAATTAATAAATGTATTAATAACGAATGGCTAAAGCCACGGTGGTAAGTAAATGCTTCTACAGAGCCGCCATAAGGCAAAAATACATCTAAATCAGGGAGAGTGCCTAAAATGGCACCCCATAAAACAGCTTTTCGACCTACTTTATTGCCTAATACCGCATAACCTACAGCACTGCCTAATGCTACCTGCGTTAAAGAATCCATTTTAATTAATACCTTTAATTACTGCTTTTGTTATTTATACTTTTTTATTATTAAAAAGCGTCAAAAAATCATTTGAAATATTTAATAAGCATATTAATACCCAGAATTTATAAACTAAGCCTAGGCTTTATAAAATCTAAAAACGCCGTAATGCGAGACGATATCGCACTGTTTTTATAATACACGGCTTGTATAATTTCTCGGTTATTAGGTGAGCTAATTGCAGTGGGTAACACTTCAACTAATTTACCTGTTTTTAGGTCATTGCCAATCATAAAGTGAGAAAGTAGCGCAATGCCTTGGTTTGCAATGCACAGCTGGCGCACTGTTTCACCGCTGCTTGCGCTAAGAGAAAACGTAAATAAAGCGGGTTTTACTAGCGGCCAGGTGTTTAATTTAGGGGAGTCACTAAAACCAATTAACTTATGATTTTGTAAGTCATCAATTTGCGCAATTGCTTTGTTATTATTTATATATTCTGGGCTGGCTACAATACGCAACTGGCTGCTGCCAAGTCTACGAGCATGTAAGTTTGAGTCTTTTAAATCACCAATGCGTATGGCTAAATCGGTTTTATGTTCAAGTAAATCAATAATGCTGTCGTGCGAGGTTATATCAAGCGTTATGTGTGGGTATTGCTTAGCAAATTCACCAATTAAAGGCGTAAGTTGGTGCAATACAAAAGGGCTTGCCGCATCTATTCTCAGCTTGCCACTTGGCGCTTGTTTTAAAAGCTTTATGGCTTCTTCACCGGTATAAAGCGTATTTAACCCTTCGCGCGCATATTTTATAAAAGTATGGCCTTCTTCGGTAAGCTCTAATCGGCGTGTTGTTCTGTTTAGCAACGTACATTGCAATGTATTTTCTAGGCGTGATACCGCTCGCGACACTTTAGCCACCTGTTGATCGAGCAAATTAGCCGCTCCCGAAAAGCTTCCGCAATCTACTACCGTTATAAACGTTTCTAAATCTTCAGTTTTTGAATGAACAGCCATAAGTATACCAACACCATCTTTGCATTATTAACAAAAGTATTTTGTCACTAATACTATTTTTTGCAAACGATATTTTAGCCAAACTACATTCTTCAAATATTAATGAGGATATAACTATGCCATTGGCTTTGTGGGCGCTTACCTTAAGCGCATTTGCAATAGGAACAACTGAGTTTGTAATAGTGGGATTAGTACCCACCATTGCAAACGATTTAGGCGTAAGCCTACCTTCAGCGGGTTTGCTTGTAAGTTTATATGCGGTTGGCGTTGCTATTGGTGCACCGGTGCTAACAGCTTTAACGGGTCGTTGGAATCGTAAAGTGGTATTAATAAGCTTAATGGGCTTGTTTGTTTTGGGTAACTTACTTGCTTGGCAAGCGCCAAGCTACGAAACATTAATACTTGCGCGCATTTTAACGGGGCTTGCCCATGGTGTGTTTTTCTCAATCGGATCGATGATTGCCACAAGCTTAGTAAGCAAAGACAAAGAAGCCAGTGCAATTGCCATTATGTTTACCGGGCTTACTGTAGCACTAGTAACTGGTGTGCCATTAGGTACATGGATTGGCCAACACTTTGGTTGGCGTGCAACGTTTTTAGTTGTGTCGGTATTAGGTTTAATTGCATTAATCGGCAGCTCTATTTTAGTGCCAAAAAACTTAAAACAATCAATACCTGCGACGTTTAAAGAGCAACTACAAGTAATCGTAAAACCGCGTTTATTACTCGTATATTTAATGACGATATTGGGCTATGGCGGCACGTTTACAGCGTTTACTTATTTAGCACCTATTTTAGAGCAACAAACAGGTTTTGCGCCTTCGGCTATTGCCTTGATAATGCTTGTTTACGGTGTATCGGTAGCAATAGGTAATATTTGGGGTGGAAAGTTGGCCGACAAACGCGGCCCAATTAGCGCACTGAGTATTATATTCAGCGCTTTGAGTGTTATTTTACTGATATTTACCTTTACGATGGAATCAAAAATTGCCGCTGTACTTACTATTTTAGTCTGGGGCGCATTTGCTTTTGGTAATGTGCCAGGCTTGCAACTTTATGTAGTAAAGCAAGCACAAAAGCACACGCCCAATGCAGTAGATGTTGCATCAGGCTTAAACATAGCCGCATTTAATATTGGTATTGCACTTGGATCAATTATTGGTGGTAGCGTAGTAGAAAATATGACCCTACAAGATACAGCATGGGTAGGCGCCGTTATCTCTGTTTTAGCACTTGGTGTTACACGTTACAGCGCTATGCTTGATAAACGTGAAATTCAGCAAGCGTAAACTATCCTCTGCTAAGGTTGAAACTAAAATTAATGACCTCATACCTGTTATGAGGTCATTAATTTTTAAGTGACAGTTGTAATAAGAAGTAAAAGGTGTATTTCGTAAAGCTTTAAAAGAGCTTGTTTTTAACCGATTATTTTATAAGGATAGAGCCATGACACAACGTGTAATTGAAATGCCAGATTTAGGGATGGGAACATTCCGTTTAGAGGGCGACACTGCCTATAACTCAGTAAAAATGGCGCTCGAAGTTGGGTTTCGCCATATTGATACCGCACAAATTTATGGCAACGAAGAGCAAGTAGGCCAAGCCATAAAAGATAGTAATATTCCGCGCAGTGAAATATTCTTAACTACCAAAGTGTGGAATAACAAATTAAATAAAAGTGACTTTATCCCAAGCGTTAAAAAGTCACTTGAAAAGCTACAAGTTGATTCGGTCGACTTACTGTTAATTCATTGGCCATCGCCTGCTAACGACGAGCCAATGAGTGAATACCTTACTGAATTACTAAAAGCTAAGCAGCTTGGTTTAACTAAACACATTGGTGTATCAAACTTCACCATTGCAAATTTAAACTTGGCTCAGCAAACGCTCGACTCGCGTGAAATATTTACCAATCAGGTTGAGGTTCACCCGTACTTAACTAATACTAAATTGCGTGCATTCTGTGCTCAGCACGATATACACGTAACGGCGTATATGCCATTTGTAGTAGGTAAAGTACTTAAAGATCAAACCATTATCGACATTGCTAAAAAGCACGATGCAAGTCCGGCACAAGTTGTTCTAGCGTGGGTAAACGCTAATGGTATGACGACAATTCCATCATCAACTAAGCGTAAAAACTTAGAAGATAACTTTAACGATCACGTTAAATTAGATGATGAAGACATAGCCCGTATTGATGGTCTAGATTGCGGCGACCGCCAAGCAACACCAGAATTTGCGCCGCAGTGGGATCAGTAAACTTACCTCAAACGCAAAGTTAAACTAAATATTCTAAGGTGTAGATTATCTACACCTTAACTTTTAAAAAGGAATACACATGTTAACGGTTATAGCTGCACTTTCGTGCAAGAATATTGATGCAGATGTCATGCTTACAGCACTTGAAAACTTACAAAAGTCATCGCGCCAAGAAGTAGGGTGCTTACGTTATGAATTATCGGTAAAAAGTGATGATGAACATACAGACTATGTAGTTAGCGAACAATGGGCGTCTGATGAGCACTTTGAAGCGCATAAAAACGAGCCACACTTTAAAGCGTTTGGTACGCAAGTTACTGGGCTTTTGACCAATAGTAGTATTGATGTATATAAATCAATAGGTTAAATTCTTTTTATAGTGCCTATTATTGTATGTATTAAAATACTTAGCTAAATTACATATTGTAAAGTAAATACCCAAACAGGTGCTGTTAACTTACATCACCTTTTATTCTTACACTCCAACTTACCTAAATGCTAAACTTCCCCAATATATTAATGAAACCTATTAGGACTCTTTTTTGTTAATGTGTAGGCGACGAAATCAAAAGAGGTTTAAATCTTTATTAAAAGTCGTTTTGGTATAACAACCCACCCAAATAAAGAACACATTTAATTTGTTGTTTACATTGAAGTTCTCTGGTGTAAATATAGAAAGATGTAATTTAAGGCATTAAGCATATATGTTCGACTTGAATAGTTTGAAAGGAAAAGTTCTTATAGCTGTTTCATCAAGTCATATTCACGAAAAAGTTCACCAGGCATGGCAAGATAAGAGTAATGAAGGTTTTTTGATTTGCTATGAAATAACCTTAGAATTTGAAGATGGCAAAACTTATTTAATTAAACCGTGTGAAGTTGACGCTATTGGTTATTACCCAAGTTTAGGATTGAGTATAGAACCTGTAGAAAGAATTGAATTATTGTACCCTTTTAATATTTCAAAACTGCCGAGCCGAATATGCGACATTGTTGAAAGTGATCATTTAGGCGAAGACGTAGTAAATCAATTTACACTAACTTTTAATGATGGAAAAAATTTTGTTATCAGACATGTTTACCCACCTATGACGATGGGAATTAGAGTAGGGTAAATCTTAGGTAGTAATTTAACTATAAGCCTGGTAGTTGTTAATAGGCTCCTTACTTCTGCATATTTTAACTAACCACTTTCTATTATGAGACGTAAGGTATACGTGACATGTTTGATGAATTCAGATATATCTTGTCAAAAATTGAAGTTAAAGAACACGTTGAATGGGGAGCATCAATTGAATTAATTGATTACGATCACAAGGATTATATTGAAGACGTATTGTGTGAAAAGTTCGGTCTTGAATATGAATTCAGTTCTAATAAAGATATTACGGGAGGATATGTTCTATACTTCTGTAAAAGTGCAACTTTTGATCAAGTCAAAAATGCAGTTGCAAAGATAAATAACTACCATGAATTACAAAGCAGAGAATTCAAGGTAGCACCGTATAAGTAATTAAGGCGAGAAGGGAGGTTAGCCGCTGGCAATTTTCGTCCTTCAGTACTCACCTATTTTACAGCTGAGTTAATTAAACTAATAATGGAGACATGGGTATGGAAATTAATAAATCTAATCAATCTATTCTTATTTTTGTAATTCCTTTATTAACTGCGTATTTCGGATCAAAAGTTATATTTCACTTATTTGCTTTTGAGTATCTTGTGTTTACAGATACTTTTGACATTCTAAAGCTACTCATTGATATTAGTGTATTTGGAGTGTTGTTCTATGTTAGTTCACTGGGCGTTGGTTATGTCATCAGAGCTAAAACATAAGTTTTTTTAATCATTAGCTGGTGAATTGCTAGCTGAAAAATCATAGCCAATAAAACCTTAATAGCTTTAAGCTGTAGCAATTTATATGGAAATAATAATGAAAAAATTAATCGCAATTATAGCGTTGTTAGGCTTTGGTTCATTTGCACAAGCAAATGATAGTTTTGTAGTTAATGCCAAATTTTATGATAATAAAAACCTAATTGGCTCACCTGTTTTAGAAGTCAATTCAAATGAAGAGGCATCAGTTTCAGTTGATAATTCGTATAGTTTTGCTCTTACAGTAACGCCAATTGATGATTCTACTGTTAGTCTAGCAACTGACCTGAAGCTAGGTGGAAAGCACATGGCTCCCTCTTTAGTTGTTGAACTAGGCAAAGAAGCAAGTATCAACATTGATGGTAAAGAGCTTTCGGTTGTAGTAAGTAAATCAAGCAGTTAATAAGTTAATAAGTTAATAAGTTAATAAGTTAATAAGTTAAAAATTAGGAATGTAATTAATGAGAAACTCAAGAAATGAGATAGTAAAATACGGAGTATCCTTCGGTACGGCCTTAGCAATTGCTATTTCATGGAGTGCTAATGAGTCTGTGTTATGGGCTATTTTGCACGGTTTTTTATCTTGGTTTTATGTTATTTGGCATGTAATTACGCGATAAGTGTTTTCGCGGGTGCACAGATTGATTATGTAGGCTGCGGTCAATGTTAATAGTCGAGCAATTACCATTTAAAACAATTAAGCTAAAAATACAAAAGGAATAATTAATAATGAAAGGCGCTGGTGGAAGCTCTGGTGGTATTGGGCATTTTTTTATTGGTTTAATTATGATGTGCGGTGGCTTTTATATGCTGCTAAACGCAATTTCGGTAACCTCTAATTTTGGACTAAGTTCAAGCATTTATAGTGTTAATGCTTTAGGTGGCTTTGGCGTTACAGGCGGCATGGTTATGATCCCATTTATTTTTGGTGTGGGTCTGATTTTTTATAATTCTAAAAATATTTTAGGCTGGGTGCTATCTCTTGGCTCGTTAACCGCACTCATATTTGGCGTTATATCGAGTGTTCGATTTAGTATGCGAACTATGACGTCGTTTGATTTGATTGTTATTATAATTTTAGCGTTTGGCGGCTTAGGGCTGTTTTTACGATCGCTCAAATCTATTGATACTTAAATAATTACCACGCTTTGTTTTAAATACAATTTTAATTATAGGCATTTAACATGATGTTCTAATGCTTAAGCTAATACATTAATAATGTAATCCTTCCTATTTACTGCTTAACCAGTAACGTATTTTAAAGAGATTTATGTGAACAACTCAATACAGCTAAAACTAATTGCTACTCACTTATTAGCACAAAGAGAAGAAAACCCAGCGCGTTCAAACTTTCCTAAAGAGTTAGTACTAGACTCGACTGATGATGCGATAGAAGTCCAAAAACTGATGATTTATTTAAATGATCAAACTGTATATGGCTGGAAGTGTATGCTGCCTTTAGATGATGGCTCAATTATATTAGCGCCTCTTTTACATGCACCTATAAAACAAGCTGAAAATTGCCCACTGTATACAACAAATAACAAAGCGCTGATAGAACCAGAAATTGCATTTATTTTACAAAGCGATTTACCAAGTAATAATACTTATACAAATGAAGATGTAGATACTGCATTTGCCAGCGCCCATTTAGCACTTGAGCTTATTCAAAAAAGGTTTGATGAAGTCACTCCAAGTACTCACATTGAAAAGCTGGCCGATGGTCTATCTAACCAAGGTGTATATTTAGGCCCACAAATAGATAAGGCCAAAGCGTATAACGCAACTACTGTAAATATTAACGTTAAGCAAACTGAGCTGGAGCTAAACTTGGCGGGTGTGCATCCTGCAGAACTTGCGCAGCTTCCACTTTATTGGGCGGTTAATTACTTATCAGCAAAGGGAATTAATTTAAAAACTGGGCAAGTGTTTATAACAGGCTCTTATTGTGGTGTTGTTGAGCTTAATACAGATCAGTTAACCACGGTTAGTTACGAAGACTTAGGTGCTTTTAGCGCCACGTTTTTATCAAAGTAAATTTAGCGTTACTTAATAGATAAATCATATTTTAAAATAAGCGCATCTATGTAACGGGTGCGCAAAGTGTGTTGTTTTTCATGATCGGCGCCATGCCCTAACGCTTTGTTTAAAAGCTTCATGGCGGGGTGTAGTTGTGCTCTTTCTTCTTGGTTTAAACTCGCTTTACTGCGCAGTTCTGTAATGTCGTCAACTAATAGTCTGCCAATATCTACCGAGACTATTTCGTCTATTAAACCATTCTGAGTAAGTACACCGTACTTACTGCATAAAAACTGTTGCCAAATTTGCTGTAAGTGCTCGTCTATTTCACAGCCAAATAGCTCTTCGCTAAACGCAAATCCTTGCTGAGCGAGCTTAGTTAGGCTTGCAGTATATTGCTGTGCAAAATAATTAAAAGCGTGGCTTGATGATTCTATTTTTTGTTTTAAAAGACCCAGCCCCCAATTAACACAGCCGCGCGGGTAATAGTCGTCATACTCTTCGCATTCATACAAGCCTGAATATGAGCTGCAGCTAAGTTGGCTTTTAATACAGTAACTTGGTTTTGGGAAAACACTTCGCTCTTGCCAAGCTAAAAGTGTATCTGCATCTATATTTAATGCTTGGCACAGTTCATCGGTGTTATAAAAATGAGTTGCTAAGTAGTCAGATAAACGCATAAAGCCTCTGGTATCGTTAAAAATAAAATACTGTTTATATATACAGCTATTCATTTTGTATTACCAAACTTAATAATACAAGAGATTTTATAATTAAATGTAGGCTTACACCTCCAAAAGTACCCGCAATTATGTTACAAATAGCGCAAGTTTTATAAATAATGATTTTTTATGCGCACCCTAGAGAAAATTAAACAAGCAAGCCTTATTACAGCTATTAAAACGCCATACTTAGCAAACGGTGAAATAGATCTCGCAAAGTACGATGAACTCGTAGAAATACAAATTGCAGCGGGCGTTGATGGCATTGTAGTCGGTGGCACAACAGGCGAAGGCCAGTTAATGAACTGGGAAGAGCATTTAATGCTTATAGCGCACAGTGCAAACAAGTATGGCGACAAACTGGTTATTGTTGGTAATACCGGTAGTAACAACACCCGTGAAGCTATTAAAGCAACTAAGTATGGCTTTGCCAGCGGTATGGATGCAGCACTGCAAATTAACCCGTACTACGGGCGTACGTCAATTGCGGGTGTTAAAGAGCACTTTAAGCGTGTGTTAGATATTGGACCTGCCTTTATTTACAACGTAGCAGGGCGCACAGGTCAAGACCTAACACCTGATATTATTGAGCCACTGGCACAGCACGAGCATTTTATTGGTGTTAAAGAGTGTGGCGGCAATGAACGCATAGCCCATTATGAGCAGCAAGGTATTGCATGTTGGTCGGGTAACGATGACGAAAGCCATGATGCGCGCCACACACATAAAGCGCACGGTGTTATTTCGGTTACATCTAACCTTATTCCTGGTTTGTTCCGTCAGTTAATGGATACTAAAAATGATGAGTTAAATACCTCATTACAACCATTAATGAACTGGTTGTTCTGCGAGCCAAATCCGATTGCTATTAATACCGCCATGATGATGACAGGTGCAGTAAACCCCGTATTTAGATTACCGTACTTACCGCTTAGTGATGAGCAGCAAGCTCAAGGCGAAGTGTTAATTAATGAGTTAAATAATAACGATGTTGTTGGCGGTACAGCTAAGTGTTTAAAGCAGAATGATATAGCTCTACTTTCATAATAATATGAGCAGGCACTGAACAACTCGTTAGTTCAGTGCCTTTTGTTAATGATTATTTACTTCTATTGCTAAAATCGGTAAAATTCCCTCCCTTATATCTTATAAAATATGCAGAGCTGTGAAATTTGTTGTTGAAGAACTCGCTATATGGATAAAGCCCGAACAGCGACAAATAAAAGAGAGTAATTGGTTTGATTCCTCTGTATTAAATCTTAGTTGGGTACCTGCTATGCAGCGACGCCGAATGACTTCCTTTATCAAAATGGCACTCTTTAGTGCTCATCAAGTAAGTACTCAAGGTAACTACGTTAATTTACCGAGTGTTTTTTCTTCTCGCCACGGGGATTTTCACAAAACGTCCAACTTACTTGTTGATGTAGTTAATGATCAGCCACTGTCGCCCACTGGTTTTGGGTTAAGTGTGCATAATGCCGCATCGGGACTTTTTGGGATAATACAGGGTAATACAAGTGCTACAAATGCTATTGCTGCAGGAGCCGAAAGCTTTATTTATGCACTAATAGATGGCTTTGTAAGACTTGCTGATAACGATCAGCAACACATGTTAATAGTTCATACGGATGAGACTCTCCCCGATATTTACGCTCAGTATGCCGATGAACAGCAAATAGCACACTCAATTGGCTTAATAATTAGAGCGCCGCAAAAAGGCGAACCGCATTTTAGTTTAAACAAAGTATTTAACTCGGGCGTGGGGGAAAGCGACTTACCAATGAGTATTCAATGCGCTAAAGCTTTGCATGAGCGCAGCAATACATTACTTGTTCATAATACGCTTGAGCACGATTGGCAGCTTACATACCATGCTTAAAAATGCACAAAGGTTATGTGGATTGGTTTGGCGGATTATTGCTACTGCATTTTGCTTCTCAGTTTTTGGGATTGGTGGTTTAGTATTAGCTTTTATTATTTTTCCTGCTCAGCGCGTATTTCAAAGTGACTCAGTTAAGCAAAAAATCAAGGCTCGAAAAACAGTACATTACAGCTTTAAGTTATTTGTTGGTTTAATGCATTTAACGGGCGTTATTCGATTTCATGTTGAAGATAAAGCAAAAATTGAAGGCTTAAAAGGGCAGCTACTATTGGCAAACCATCCTTCTTTGATTGATGTTGTTGTTTTAATTTCGGTAGTAAAAAATGCTGATTGCGTAGTAAAGGCGCATTTATTTAAAAATCCTTTTATGCGCGGCGTTATTAAAAGCACCGGCTACATAAGTAATGACGATCCACAGGAGCTATTACGAGAGTGTGAGCGCAGTTTGCAAAAGGGTAATAACTTAATTGTATTTCCTGAAGGTACACGGACAGAGCCTCACAAAACATTAAAGTTTAAGCGGGGCGCTGCAAATATTGCAATTAGATGTCATGCGCCCATTACTACTTTTTTAATTAAAATGAAACCAAACACTTTAACCAAAGGTACACCTTGGTATAAGGTCGCGCCATATCAAGCGCATTTTACAATGAGGCTCGCAAGCCAGCAGTTTAATTGTGCAGCGTACGACAACGATATGCCTGCGATGCAATCACGCCAATTGACTAAAGATTTACAACATTACTTTACACAAGAGCTAAAAAATATATGAGCGAATTAAAAGAACAAATAAAACAACTGATTATCTCAAGCCTTGATCTTGAAGACATGACCACTGCTGACATTCAAGATGATGACGCTTTATTTGTAGATGGCCTAGGGCTAGACAGCATAGATGCATTAGAGCTTGGCCTTGCGATAAAAAAACAATTTGATGTGAAAATAGATGCAAACTCAGAGCAAACTAAAGCGCACTTTGCCTCAGTTAATTCTTTAGCAAAATTTATTGAACAAGCACGTTCTTAATATATAAAAGTAGGAAGAAAGATGAAAACCGCTGCTGAAATTTATGATGTATTACACGGCATTTTAGAGAACGAATTTGAAATAGACCCAGAAGATATTAGCTTAGAGGCTAACCTGTACCAAGATCTTGATTTAGACAGCATTGATGCAGTTGACTTAGTTGTGAAATTAAGAGAAATCACAGGTAAAAAAATTGAGCCAGATGCCTTTAAGCTCGTGCGCACAGTGCAAGACATAGTTACCGAAATAGAAAAGTTAGTTAACTAATACTATGTTAAAAGCAGTTTTAACAACGTTAATTATGATTTGTTTGGCTTGCTACCCTCTTATTGTGTATGTAGGCCTTACGCGTTTTAATAGTCAGTTAATTACAGTATTACTGCTATTTATACTCGGGCTTAGACTTTGGTTAAGTAGAGCCTTATTTGATAAAATGCCGTGGTTAAAGCCCGCTACATTTTTAGCAGCCATTACTATTGTGATTTCCAAGGTAATGGATAGCGACTTAGGGCTGCGCTTGTACCCCGTAATCATTAATTTAGTTATGTTAATTGTGTTTGCGTATTCTTTGTATAAAGGGCCTTCTATTATTGAAACTTTTGCGCGTATCACTGAGCCGTCACTTGATGAAAACGGTGTAATTTATACAAAAAAAGTAACGCTAGTGTGGTGTGTGTTTTTTGTATTAAATGGTGGTATTGCTCTATACACCAGTATTTTTAGTAGCCTAGAAGCCTGGGCTTTTTATAATGGTTTTATTGCTTACTTAGCTATGGGCATATTGTTTGCCATAGAATGGCTAGTCAGACAAAAAGTAAAAAGGAACGCCGGTGTTTAATGCTTTTCAAAGTAATGCGATAAGAACGTGCTTTAATCATACTGATAGTGATATTTCGGAGCGTCAGTTTGTTAGTGATATAAACGAAGTTTTAGCTAAACTATCAACGTTAAACGCTAAATCATCAGTTGTTTTATACACCACAGACACTTACAAATTTGCCGTGTACTTATTTGCTTTGGCACTACACGGAAACACAGTGATTTTGCCGCCTAATGGGCAACCTGCAACGTTAAACTCCTTGCTTAAACAAACACCTTTTTTTATTGGTGAGTCTGAATTAGTAGCCGATTTAGAGGCTGATTTTTTAGATATAGGCACCCTAGCCAATCAATCTCACTTTGTATCTATTGAAACAATTAAATGGCCTCAAGAAGGCACAATTGTTTTTTACACGTCGGGCTCGTCGGGTAAAGCCAAGCCAATTGTAAAAACGTGGCAGGTAATAAATAAAGAATTAAGTACATTAATTAATAGCTACGCACTGATTGATAATCCTATTTTTATAGCGAGTGTTTCGCACCAGCATATATACGGCTTATTGTTTAGATTACTGTGGCCATTGCGCGCAGGAAAGGTTGTTAATACAGAACTACTGCACTACCCAGAACATGTAGCTAAAAAGCTCAAGTTATTTAAAAAAGTAGTCTTTGTTTCAAGCCCTGCGCAGTTAAAGCGGTTATGTATTGATAATGTTTTAGTGGATGATAAGTCTCATTTACAATGGATTTTTTCATCAGGTGGACCGCTATTAAACGAAGATGCTGTATCGTTGTTTACGCAATTAAATAAACCAGTCACACAAGTTTTTGGTAGTACCGAAACTGGTGGTATTGCATATCGACAAGTTACTTCACTTGAAAAGGTTAGCCTTTGGCAGCCATTCTCGGGTATTAAGGTACGGGCTTTGGACGATCAGCGTTTAATTTTAAACTCGCCGCTTGTTCGCGATAAAAATTATCCTTTAGATGATAGAGGCGAAGTGCTTAAAAATGGTCAATTTAGATTACTAGGCCGATTCGATCGAATTATAAAGTTAGAAGAAAAACGATTAAGTTTAGATGAGCTAGAACAACATTTGTGTACTAGTGAGTGGGTAAGTGAAGCTAAAGTAATCGCCTTGCCTGGTGAGCGATTAATTGTAGGCGCCATAGTTGTACTTACACCTAAAGGGCAGGTGTTTTTTAATAGTGACGGTAAGTTAGCCACAAATAACTTATTAAAGGCGCATGCATTAGCGCGCTTTGAGCGAATTTGTATTCCTAAAAAGTGGCGTTTTTTAGATCAATTACCATACAACTCACAGGCAAAGTTAAATTTAAAAGCATTGGAGAGTCTTTTTGCAAAAGTTGATTAAAACACAGCCTGATTTACTGTCTTGTGAAAAAGCAGAGCAAAAGTATAAATTAAGCTTACTAGTTCCTCATGATTTAGATTATTTCAAAGGACACTTTACAGATGGCTCAATACTCGCAGGTGTTGTGCAATTAGAGTGGGCTGTGGCTGCAATTTGTAAATATTATAATGTTGAGCAACCTGTTAAAAATGTTGAAGTATTAAAGTTCCAGGTAGTGATTACCCCAGGTATAACAATCGAATTATTGCTTGAGCAAAAAGCAGAGAATAAATACACCTTTTCATATAATTCAAATAAAGGGCAGCATGCATCTGGCCGTGTTGTTTTTGATAGCCTGATAAATGAATAACTTTTGTATTGTTATCCCTAATTATAATCATATTACGGTTATTGATGATGTACTGAGCCAATTATCGCCATTTAATCTTCCTATTATTATGGTTGATGACGCAAGCAATGCCGAAGCTAAAAATGTGTTTAGTAACCTCAATGCAAAATACGCGCAGTTGAGTGTAGTTACCCACGACGATAACCAAGGCAAAGGCGGCGCGGTACAAACAGGTTTAAAGCATGCACATAAGCTAGGTTTTTCGCACGCTATACAGGTTGATGCAGATGGGCAACATGACTTATCTGACATTAAAAAACTAATAGCACTTTCAAACACTCAGCCTAAAGCGCTTATAAGCTGCTGCCCAATATATGACGATTCAGTGCCTAAGCACCGTTATTTAGCACGTTACTTAACGCATGTATGGGTATGGATTGAGACGTTAAGTTTTACAATTGTAGATTCGATGTGTGGCTTTAGAGTGTATCCGCTTGAGCAAAGTACAAAGCTAATTGATGAGGTATCGCTTGGCAAACGTATGGATTTTGACCCCGAAATTTTAGTGCGTTTATATTGGCGCAACGTGTCTTTTGTATTTTTACCTAGCCAAGTAATTTACCCCGAAAATGGGCTTTCTCATTTTCAGCCATTACACGATAACGTGCGTATTTCGTGGTTGCACACTCGCTTATTTTTTGGAATGTTGATTCGCTCTCCGGTGTTAATTTGGCATAAATTAAAGAGGCGTTATGGCAGCTAAGCACTGGTCTAAAATGCAAGAGCGCGGTAATTTTTTAGGTATTCAAATATTGTTATTTGCTCATAAATTACTGGGTAGAAAAGGGCTGTGGATTGTTTTGTTTCCTGTCGTTTTTTATCTTTTTTTAACAGGAAAAGTAGCGCGTGTAGCTTCTAAAGCGTTTTTAAAGCAAGTTAATGTTTACCAAGGCAGGAAGCAACCTGTTACGTTTAAAATGCAATTAACGCACTTTTGTAGTTTTGCAGATAGCGCATTAGATAAAATTGATGCTTGGCTTGGGCGAATAACCCAACGTGATATTAAATACACTAATGAGCATTTATTTGCTGAGCTAGATGAGCAAAACCAAGGGGCTATTTTTATAGGTTCTCACTTGGGTAATTTAGAGGTGTGCAGAGCACTTAGCCAACACCGCAGTAGCAAAAAAATAAATGTACTGGTGTTTACCCATCATGCTGTTGAATTTAATAAAATGCTTAAAAAGATTAACCCAAATGTGTCGGTTAATTTAATACAAGTGACTGATATGGGACCTGACTTAGCTATTTTACTGAAAGAAAAAGTAGAACAAGGAGAAATAATCGTTATTGTTGGCGACAGAACAAGCACAACAACGGCTTCTCGGTCGGTACAGGTACCATTTTTAGGCAAAAAAGCCCCATTTTCACAGGGGCCTTTTATATTAGCCGCGCTGCTTGATTGCCCTGTTTACTTTTTGTTTTGTTTAAAAGATAAAAAAAGCAAAAAGTATCAAGTGATATTTGAGCATTACAGCCAATCATTAAAAATGCCTCGACGAGAGCGACAGCAGGCGCTAACACTTATTATTACTGACTATGCACAGCGTTTGAGTTATTACGCAGCTTTATATCCTTATCAGTGGTTTAATTTTTACGATTTTTGGAAAAGTGATCAGCAGGTAGTGCGCGATCAATCAATGGAGAGCAAGTGTGACTGAACAAAATATACAGCTTTTTGGCAATCAGCGATTATCAATTGAAGATATTGTTCGAGTTGCCTTTAATGAAACACAAGTGCAATTAAATAGCTGTGAAACTTTTAGCGGTAAAATTAATAGCGCTTTGCGTTTTTTAGACACACTTTTAAAAGAAGATGGCGTAATTTACGGCGTTACAACTGGTTACGGTGATTCTGTAACGGTGGCTGTACCCCTTGATTTAGTTGATGAACTACCTCTGCATTTAACTCGTTTTCATGGCTGTGGACTCGGGGATGTATTTAATAAAGTGCAAGGGCGTGCAATTTTAGCGACCCGTTTAACATCACTTTCACAGGGCTACTCTGGTATTAGCTGGGAAATGCTGCACCTACTTAAAGATTACTTAAATAACGATATAGTGCCTGTGATCCCACAAGAAGGGTCAGTAGGTGCCAGTGGCGATTTAACACCGTTATCTTACGTTGCAGGTGCGATGGTAGGCGAGCGTGATGTGTTTTACAAAGACCAAGTACGTAACAGTGCAGAAGTTATGAAAGAAGTTGGCTTAGAACCACTAACACTAAGGCCAAAAGAAGGTCTTGCCGTTATGAATGGCACAGCGGTAATGACTGCATTAGCGTGTTTAGCGTTTGATAGGGCTAATTACTTAGCTAAACTGGCAAGCCGTATTACTGCATTATCAAGCTTAGCGCTTAAAGGAAATAGCCATCATTTTGATGAGATATTATTTTCAGTTAAGCCACATCCTGGGCAGCAACAAATTGCACGTTGGATAAGAGAAGATTTAAACCATCACGATCACCCTCGTAATGCAGACAGACTTCAAGATAGGTATTCAATCCGTTGTGCACCCCATGTTATTGGTGTGCTGCAAGACAGTCTGCCGTTTTTTAGGCACATGATAGAAAACGAGCTTAACTCAGCAAACGATAACCCAATAATTGACGGCCAAGGTGAGCATGTATTGCACGGCGGGCATTTTTACGGAGGCCACATTGCAATGGCAATGGATAGCATGAAAACAGCCGTTGCAAATCTTGCTGATTTAGCCGACAGACAAATCGCGTCTTTGGTTGATACTAAGTACAACAATGGGCTACCTTCAAACTTGTCTGATAGTGCACCAGAGCGCCGTTATATTAATCATGGTTTTAAAGCGGTTCAAATTGGCTGTAGTGCTTACACTGCTGAAGCATTAAAGCTAACCATGCCGGCCAGTGTTTTTTCTCGCTCTACAGAGTGCCATAATCAAGATAAAGTGAGTATGGGGACTATTGCGTCTCGCGATTGTTTACGTATTTTACAACTAACAGAACAAGTGTTAGCAAGTACGTTATTAGCCAGTATTCAAGGTGTTAGATTACGTATTAAGCAAGGCGATCTTGAGTTTTCAACTTTAACGCAAGATATGCAAAACATGTATATCGATATAACTGATTACTTTGAAAACCTTACTGAAGATAGACCAATGGAAGCCGTGCTAAGGCAAACAATAGGGTATATTCAAACTAAACGTTGGGCGTTGTATGAATAGTAAAGGTGCATTATTAACGCATGTGGTAGAAATCGAAATTCCATTTCATGACTGTGACCCAATGAATGTTGTATGGCATGGTAACTACCCACGTTACTTAGAAGTAGCGCGCTGCGAGTTACTGCGTTTATTTGATTATGATTACCCACAAATGCATGAATCGGGCTACGCGTGGCCTATAGTTGATATGCAAATAAAGTATGTTGCTTCAGCGGTATTTACTCAAAAAATTAAAGTAGCGGCTTATTTAAAAGAATACGAGAATAGACTACGGATTGATTACGTAATCACTGACTCGCTAACTAACAAGCGCCTTACTAAAGCCTCAACCACACAAGTTGCAATTGAGGTTAGCTCTAAAGAAATGCAATTTGAATCGCCCGCTATTTTATTTAATAAATTAAAAGCGGTTTTGAATTAAATTTTGATTTTATAGGCGATTTAAATGAATTTATTAAAATGTTTTACATTGAGTGTAGCCATTAGCTTTTTACTGTTTTGCTCTGTAGTAAATTCAGCACCAATTAAAGGTGAGTTTAAGCAATATAAGCAATTTAATGGATTTGCTAAACCTTTTATTTCGTCGGGTGTTTTTTCGTTGATTGATGAAAAGCTCATTTGGCAAGTGAAAATGCCTGTTGAGAGCATGCTCATAATAGAAAACGGCAAAGTGCTTGCACAAAATGCTAATGGTGAGTTAATACCACAACCCGGTAGCGAGCAATTTGTAGGATTACTGAGTGACTTACTCAGCGTAAATATGAGTGCGCTGGAAACTCGTTTTGATATTGCTAAAATGCAAGGTAGCTGCACACAGTTAACACCAAAAGAAACGATGTTACAGCAATTATTTAGTGATTTTATTTTATGTGAAGCTGCTAAGCAAGTGAGCAGTATTGTACTAAATGAGCACTCAGGAAATAAAACAAAAATTGAGTTTACTTATCCCAAATAAAATTATGTTTTTAAATAATGCAGTGGTTAATTAAGGGAATAGTGCAATGACAAAACGAATTACCGTTATTGTTGGGTGGTTTAGCAGTTTAATTTTACTTTTTGCTGCTGCTTTTTGGTTGTCTAAACCAACGTTTAGCGCCGATATGTTTAGCTTATTGCCAAAGTCGCACTCCCAAATTGCACATGCGGAAGATGTCTTTTTTCAGCAAAATGCTAACCGTATTATGTTCTCATTTGCAGGAAATAATAAAAATAAAGCATTTGATGATTTCCAAAAATGGCTTGACGTTAATGCAATTAAAAGCACATTTAACTTTCCGTCCGTTAACGATTTAGCGCAAACATTCTCACCTTTCAAACATGCGTTATTAAGTGATACTTACAAGCAAATATTAAGCGAAAAAACAACGTTTGAACATTATTACCTTGAGCAATTAAATCAGTTAGGCAACCCATTTGTAAGTGCTACCTTAAGCAAAGATACAAGTTTGAGCTTAGCGGCATTTATAGAAGATAACTTAAGACAAAGCCAATTGTTTACGCTTGAACAAGGTCGTTTAACTCGACGTTTAAAAGGCATTGAATACCGTGTTATTTTGGCAAATTTAGCGCCTGAATATTTAGGGGTTAATAAATCAATTGATTTAGCAGATACAATAATTAAACAGATCAATATCCTTAATAAAACCTACCCTGATTTAAGCATTACTTACTCTGGTGTGCTATTTCATACGGCTGAAAATGCTAAACAAGCTAAATACGAGATGAGCCTGTTTGGTGGCATTAGCTTATTAGCCCTTATTGTTATGGTATTTTGGGTATTTAGGCGTTTAAACAGTATTTTATTGGCAAGCTTTACCGTACTAAGTGCACTTATTGGCGGCGCTATCGCTATGGTGTTGCTGTTTAATACTATTCATTTATTAACGCTTGTTTTTGCAGTTACCTTGATTGGTATTGCCATTGATTATGCATTTCATGGTATGACAGACTTAGCCAAAAAAGAGCATGAAAAAGGCTACAGCAGAGGGACACAATCTGCGCTTTTACTATCTCTTATTACTACTACGCTGGGTTATCTCTGCTTACTAGGTGCGCCACTAACGTTATTATCTCAAGTCGGTGTGTTTGTTATTGCGGGTTTGGTGAGTGCTTGGCTATTTACAGTTTTAGTTTTGCCATTGTGGCAATCTACACTCACGTTATCGCCTTCGAGTTTATTGATGAGTCAAAAGCTCATTCAGGTTTTTTTACACTGCAATAGTTTAAAAAAGCCAATACTAATTACGTTATTAGCCCTTATAAGTGCGTTATTTTTAATAAAACCTATTAGCTTTAATGATGATGTAAAGCTATTAAACGCGAGCTCCGAGCATTTAATGCTAAACGAAAAAAAGCATTTGTTATTACTTGGGCAATGGGATAGCCAAATTGTTTTTATGTTTGCAGATAGCGACGAAGCGCTTTTACAAAAACAAGAACAATTTTTAAACCGCTTAACGCAACTAAACCCTAATTTTAAACATAATAGCATTAGCCATTGGTTGCCTAGTTTACAAAAACAGAGGCACAACCAAGTCTTGTTTGAACAGGCTAAAAACGAAGGGACTTTGGATATTGCAGAGCGCGTTACGGGGCAAGCGTTAGCAAGTACAAAAGCACCGTTATTAACTTATAAAACACTCGCCACGAGTACATTTAAACCATTACTGCTTTCTCAAATGGTTGTTGAGCAAGAACAATCGATAACGTGGGTGTCTATTTCGGGTATTTCAGCTGATCAACTAATTAATGAGGTTGAAAAAAACAATGGAATTTACCTTTATAATAAACCTAAACAAATTAGTGCTTTATTAAGTGACTACCGAGAGTATCTACTATTAAGCCTAGTGCTTGCGGGTTTTATTAGTTGGCTGCTTTTTAGTTGGCGATTTACGATTAGGATAGCGCTTCTGCAAGTAACCATTTTATCTGTTGTGGTGTTGGGCATGCTTTGGATATGTAACGCGATTCAAGGTAGTTTGTCGTTATTTAATTTACTCGGTGCGTTACTTGTTATTGCTTTAGCAATTGATTACCTCGTTTTTTATCAAATAAATAAGTTAGAGCCCAAAAATGTACTGGCGATTAGTTTATCTGCAGCGTCATCAATGTGGGTATTTGGCATGCTGAGTGCATCTGATACACCCGCTATCTTTAGCTTTGGGCTGAGTGTAATGGTAGGGATTTTAGCTATTTACTTTTTATCACCACTGAGTGTTGTAAAGCCTCAAAAGGAACAATAATTTGAATAACCTTGAGCAGTACGATGTTGTTGTTATTGGCGCTGGGCCTGCGGGTGCATTGGCTAGTAGCCTTTTAGTACAAAAGGGATGGCGGGTGCTGGTACTTGAACAGCAGGCGTTTCCACGTTTTTCAATTGGTGAAAGCTTACTGCCGCAATGTATGGCGTTCTTAGAAGAGGCGGGCTTAATCGATATACTGCATGACAATGCAGCGACTTTAGGTTTTCAGTTTAAAGATGGCGCTGCTTTTCATCGGGCAGGGCAAAATACGACTATAAACTTTACAGAAAAATTTACTAAAGGCCCAGGCACTACGTATCAAGTGAAAAGAGCTGACTTTGACAAATTATTAGCAGACAAAGCACAAGGACAAGGCGTAGAGATCAGATATAAGCACACCGTGGTTTACTACTGTGATGAGCCAAATGGTGCATCATTAGTGGTACACAACGAGCAGCAACAAGCTTACCGCGTTAATGCCCGATTTGTATTGGACGCAAGTGGCTTTGGGCGTGTATTACCAAAATTGTTAGATTTAGAACTTCCCTCTAGCTTTCCTGTTCGCAGCGCTTATTTTAGTCATTTTAAAGACAATATTAGTGATTCAAGCTTCGATCGTAATAAAATTTTAATTACCGTGCACCCTCAATATTCTGATGTGTGGTATTGGCTTATTCCCTTTAGTGATGGTACTGCGAGTATTGGGGTGGTGGCGCAGTCAGAGCGTTTTAATAACGACGAATCTAGCGATTTACTAAATCAATTTATAGAGCAAGATCCTTATTTAAAAACACTGTTAGCACAACGAGAGTTATTAACTCCAGCAAAAAATATTAAAGGCTACTCGGCAAATGTGAGTAAGTTATATGGTAAGCACTTTGCTTTATTAGGTAATGCGGGGGAATTTTTAGATCCGGTATTTTCATCAGGTGTAACAATTGCACTTAAATCTGCAAATTTAGTTGCTCCACTTGTTGATTGCTATTTAAAAAACGAAGTCGTCGATTTTGACACTCACTACGCACAGCCATTACAAGCTGGAGTTGATTGTTTTAGAACATTTGTAACAGGATGGTACGATACGCGTTTTCAGGATGTAATATTTTACTCTGAGCAAAATACTCAGGTACGAGAAATGATTAGTGCTATTTTAGCGGGCTACGCATGGGATACAAATAACCCATTTGTTGCACAAAGTGAACGCCGTTTAAATGTCTTGGCTCAGTTATGTCAAAATTAATTAAGTATGCGGTGTGTAGTGTATTCATATTTGCTGTATTGAGCGCCTGTACGAGTTTTACAGCATCTAAAAATAGAGTGTATCTATCACCTAATATTCAATTAAATATTAATAGCGTGCCAGCACAAATGTTTGATAAGTCTTGGCAGCATGTTTTGTATATTACAAATCAGCAAAAAACACATACTGTATTTGCCCAATTAGCTATAAATGACAAAGGTGCAATTAAGTTATTGTTAATGACAGTACAAGGCTTTCCAATTATGGAGCTTGAAAAACCTTTAAATGGCCCGGTAAAAACACGAAATATGCTGGCGGTAGAAGGGATAGACCCTCATTATATCTTGGCTGATATTGCATTAGTACATTGGCCAGTAGCATTTTTACAAAAGCAGTTAGAGGGTGCTTTAATAGAGCAGGTTGGCTCTAATCGGGAAGTATTTAACGATGAGGGTACATTTATCACCATTGACTATAGTGGTGAGTCGACAACGTTGAACAATATTTTACATCAGTATCAAATAACATTTAAAAAGGTAGAACAGTGACATATTGGCTGAATGATTTAGGCATTGTGAGCGCGATGGGCATAGGCCAAGATGCAACCACAACAAGCTTAAATAAATATAACCCTGCAACTCCTTTATTAACTTTAAATAAAAGTTTAAGTGCTGAGCAAACTCCGCTTTATGTTGGGCAAGTTCAGTCTATTGCTTTATCAAATAATAAACGTATCAATACATTTATTGATCTAGCTTTAGAGCAGATTAAGCCAACCTTAGATAAACTTTCGCATATTGATAAGTCGCGTATCGCAATTGTAATGGGTACTAGTACATCAGGTATTCATGATGGTGAAAGAGCGCGTAAAAGCTATGAAAGTACAAAACTCTGGCCTGATGACTTTAGTTACAGTGATCAAGAGTTAGCTACACCCGCTCATTACATTGCACATAAAATAGGGGCTCTAGGGCCTTGTTACAGTATTTCTACTGCGTGCACGTCGAGTAGCAAAGCGTTAATTAGCGCCCGAGCTTTGCTAAATGCTGATTTAGCCGATGTGGTAATTTGTGGTGGTGCGGATAGTTTGTGCCAATTAACAATTAATGGCTTTGATTCGCTCGCTTCATTAAGCTTGGGTTTATGCCAGCCTTTTTCTAGCACCAGAGACGGCATTAATATTGGTGAAGGGGCCGCTTTATTTGTAATGACTAAAAATATGCCAATAACAAATAACGGCGTTATGTTACTAGGCAGTGGCGAAAGTTCAGATGCGCATCATATGTCAGCCCCCGATCCTAATGGGGTGGGCGCCCAAGCCTCAATGGAAAAAGCACTAAAAAGTGCAAAGTTATCCTGTGGTGATATTGATTATATTAACGCTCACGGTACGGCTACTGTAAAAAATGACGAAATGGAAGCACTTGCAATTAATCGCGTGTTTGGCAACAATACCCCGCTTAGCTCTAGTAAGCATTTAACAGGGCATACCCTTGGTGCTGCAGGCGCTATTGAAGCCGGTATATGTTGGTTATTATTAAAAGACAGCGGCCAACATATGCTGCCATATAACGTGATTAAAGAAGGCAGTGATTTGGCTGATATAAAAATAATAAAACAAGCGTTTAAGCCCGCTCTTAAATACTGTTTATCTAATTCATTTGCGTTTGGCGGTAATAATGCCAGCTTAATATTGGGAGTTAACGTTGACTAATTACCTTATAGAGCAAGTAGTCCCGCATGATGCGCCAATGATTTTAATAGATAGCCTTTTGACATACAGCGAAGATGAAGCTCAGTGCGGTGTTACTATAACTGAGCAAAGCCCTTTTTTTAGTCCTGCGATTAATGGCGTACCTAGCTATATTGGTGTTGAGTATATGGCGCAGTCTATTGCCGCTTATGCTGGTGCGTTGGCGAATGATGAAAATAAACCTGTAAAAATTGGTTTTTTGATTGGCACGCGAAAATATCAAACTTATCAACCGGGTTTTAAAAACGGCAGTAAGTTGACTATTGAAGTGAAAAAGCTATATCAAGAAGAGTCAGGTTTAAGTGTATTTGAATGCCAAATACTCGCGTGTAAAACTCTACTTTGCCAAGCAAAAATTAATGTATTTCAGCCTGAAAACCCGTTGGAATTTATAAGAGAAAATCAATGACAAAAAGAATTTTAGTTACGGGTTCAAGCCGTGGCATTGGTAAAGCTATTGCGTTAAAACTTGCTGAGCAAGGGTTTGATATTACAGTACATTGCAGAGCAGGTGTTGAGCAAGCTCAAGCAACATGCGATGAAATTAATGCATTAGGTAGAGCCACCAGTTTATTACAATTTGATGTATGTGACAGAGAGCAGGCCAAAACACAAATAATAGAAGATATAGCTCAGCATGGCGCTTATTACGGCGTGGTGTGTAATGCAGGTATTACTAACGATATGGCATTTCCTGCTATGCAAGGGGAAGACTGGGATTGTGTAATACGTACAGGCCTTGATGGGTTTTATAATGTAGTACACCCAACTGTAATGCCTATGGTACAAAGCCGTAAAGGTGGGCGCATAATTACAATGTCGTCTGTATCGGGTATTGCAGGTAACCGAGGGCAAGTAAATTATAGTGCAGCAAAAGCCGGTATTATTGGGGCCACTAAAGCACTTGCATTAGAATTGGCAAAACGCAAAATTACAGTTAATTGTGTGGCACCTGGTTTAATAGAAACCGCGATGACTGATGAATTACCTATTGATGAAATGATGAAAATGATACCCCTAAAGCGCATGGGGAGCGTTAAAGAAGTCGCAGGCACAGTCGCTTTTTTAATGTCTGATGATGCAGCTTACATAACACGCCAAGTGATTTCGGTTAATGGTGGCATGGTTTGATTAAACGCGTTGTTGTAACAGGCATGTCTGTGGTCACTGCATTGGGCGATGATTGGTCTGAATTCAAACAAGCCTTAATTAAAGGCGAAAATGCTGTTGTTACTATGCCAGAGTGGGATATAGCCGACGATCTCAATACTCGTTTAGCCGCGCCAGTTAAACACTTTGAGCGACCAAGTCATTATAAACGTAAACAAATCCGTTCAATGGGGCGAGTGTCACTTATGTCAACTCGTGCTACTGAGTGCGCACTTGAACAAGCCAAACTACTCGAGCACGACAATCTAACAGATGGCTCTACGGGCATAGCATATGGCTCATCTACTGGCTCTACTGCGCCATTACTCGCCTTTGCAAATATGATGGAAACGGGGTCGATGTCAGGTGTAACAGCAACGAGTTACATTAAAATGATGGCGCATACTGCCCCTGTAAATGTGGGTGTGTTTTTTGGTTTAAAAGGGCGTGTTATAACAACAAGCTCTGCTTGTACATCGGGATCTCAAGGAATAGGCTACGCCTATGAAGCGATTAAGTTTGGCCGACAAAAAATAATGGTGGCTGGTGGAGCTGAAGAGTTATGTATTACTGAAGCCGCCGTATTTGATACGCTTTATGCAACATCTACAAAAAATGAAACACCAAAAAAAACACCAAGACCTTTTGATAAAAATCGCGATGGCTTAGTGATAGGCGAAGGCGCGGGTACACTTATTTTAGAAGAATACGAACATGCAAAAGCGCGCGGAGCAACAATATTAGCTGAGGTGGTTGGTTTTGGTTGTAATTCTGATGGGCAGCACGTTACTCAACCAACATCAAAAACAATGCAACTAGCGATAGAAATGGCACTGCAAGATGCCAATCTAGAATCAGAAAAAATTGGTTACGTTAATGCGCATGGTACATCAACAGATAAAGGTGATATTGCCGAGTCTCACGCAACGTTTAAAGCATTGGGCAGCAAACCTATTAGCTCGTTAAAAAGTTATTTGGGGCATACATTAGGTGCTTGTGGTGCAATAGAAGCATGGGCAAGTATTAATATGATGGCTGATAACTGGTTTGCACCAACAATTAATTTAGATAACGTTGATGACGAATGTGCTCAGCTTGATTACATAAGGCATCAAGGGCGTGAGATTAATACCGATTACGTGATGAGTAATAACTTTGCGTTTGGTGGTATTAACACCTCTTTAATATTTAAACGCTATAAAGTAGATTAAACACGTTAAAAGATAAGTTATGACTAACTGTTAGCTCGTTTTTACTGTATAATTTGCGACCCTTGATAATGTGGCCGTAGGTTATACAGCATGAATTTTAAATCTTTTAGTTTCGCTCCTGAAATCATCCAGGCGTTGGACGAACTTAACTATCACACCCTTACGCCCATTCAGCGCGCAGCAATTCCTGCTGTTCGTAAAGGTAAAGACGTTTTAGCCAGTGCACAAACTGGTACCGGTAAAACTGCCGCGTTTGCTTTACCTATCATCCAAAAATTGGTTGAGTCTGAACTCAGCACAACTAATGCACCTCATGCATTAGTACTTGCTCCAACGCGTGAACTTGCAGAACAAATAGCTAATAACTTTAGAGATTTTGCAAAGCATACATCACTTAAAGTCGTTAGTTTATTTGGTGGTGTGAGCACTGCTGGCCAAGCAAACGCTTTAAAAGAAGGTGTTGATATTGTTGTTGCAACACCTGGTCGTTTATTTGACCATATTCGCCTAGGTAACTTAAGCCTTGCAAGTGTTAAGCACCTTGTTCTTGATGAAGCTGACCGTATGCTTGATATGGGCTTTATCGAAGATATGCAAAACGTCATTAAAAGCTGTGCAGAAGAGCGCCAGATTTTACTTTTCTCAGCGACTTTCCCTGCAGCAATTAAACAATTTGCATCTAAAGTATTGAAACAAGCTGAAATAGTACGTGTTGATCAAACTAACAGTACAGCAAGCACCGTTGAGCATGTTGTTTACCCAGTTGAAGAACGTCGTAAGCAAGAGTTACTTTCTGAGCTGATTGGTAAGAAAAACTGGCAACAAGTGCTTGTATTCGTAAACATGAAAGAAACCGCTGATGAGCTTGTTAAAGAGCTTAATCTTGATGGTATTCCGGCAGGCGTTTGCCACGGTGATAAATCTCAAGGTAACCGTCGTCGTGCTTTACGTGAATTTAAAGAAGGCAAAGTGCGCGTATTAGTTGCTACAGAAGTGGCAGCTCGTGGTATTGATATTGATGGTTTACCTCGTGTAATTAATATTGATTTACCATGGCTTGCAGAAGATTACGTTCACCGTATTGGCCGTACAGGTCGTGCTGGTCGCCAAGGTCAAGCAATCTCATTTGTTAGTCGCGAAGAAGAAAACACCTTGTTTGAAATTGAAACGTTAATCGGTCAAAAAATCAAACGTGTATATCTAGAAGGTTACGAAGTAAGTAACCGTGAAGTACTCATTGATAAAATTGGTAAAAAACCAGCGCATTTACGCCGTACACGCTCTAACAAGTTATCAGGACAAGCAACAGGTGAAGCGAGAGCAGTAAATCGCTCACGTATTTCAAGCGTTCGCAAAAGCTTAAAAGGCGAAAAACTGTCACTTAAAAAGTCATAGTTAACGCCGTTTAGTTAAAAAAACCTGAGTTTACTCAGGTTTTTTTGTGTCTGGTGATAACACCTCATCAATAATATTTGCGTATAAATAAGCCGCTTGCTCGTCCTCTTTATTTGCTATTATGGATAAACCAACCGGTAAACCACTTACTTTTCCGACCGGTAGGGTTATGTGCGTTGTGCCTGCAATTGCAGATAACGAACTACTACTGCCATTAAAATTATCACCATTAACTAAGTCTGTTTTCCAGGCGGGCGATACTGTAGGCGCTATAACAATATCAAGCTTGTTGTTTTTATATACATTAACAATGGCTGTCGTTGCTAAAGTACGATAGCGTTCTTTAGTCTCCTGGTATTTTTGTTTGTTAGTTAAATCAATAGCCTGCGATTGAACTAGGATATCTTGCTCAAAGTGGGGCATTTCTGTATTTTTATTTTGAATATTAAAATTAATAAGTGCTTTTAGGCTTTTAACAGCCACTTGTGTTGGAGTGTTTGCGAGGTAGTGATTAATTTCGGCTTTGAAGTCGTAAAGTAAAATATAGTATTCATCAGCAAATAGCGTATCTAAGTTATCAGTAATATCTACATTAATAACAGTATGCCCAGCCTGTTTTAATGCTTGTAACTGCTTGGCATAAAGGCGCTGCGTTTCAACTGTAAATTTGTCGCTAGGCAGTGCACCAATAATAAGTGATGATTTTGATTTTAGATTACCTGTTTTTAATTCAAACCCTGTAGTTGTCGCATCAAGGGAGTCTTCACCTTGCAAAACAGATAAAACCAACAGCGAATCTTTAAGTGAATGCGCCATCGGCCCTACTGAATCTTGGCTACTTGAAAGAGGCACAACGCCTGAGCGTGATACTTGGCCCATACTCGGTTTTATTGCATAAACTCCATTTACTGAGGCAGGGCACGTAATTGAACCGTCTGTTTCAGTCCCTAATGCTATAGGCGCAAAGTTAAGTGCTACCGCAACAGCAGAGCCTGCACTAGAACCACATGGGTTACGTGTTACATCGTGCGCATTATGTGTTTGTCCGCCTACGGCACTCCAGCCTGAAGATGAATAGGATGAACGAAAATTTGCCCACTCACTTAAATTAGCTTTACCTAAAATTATAGCGCCCGCATTACGTAGTTGTTTAACAACAAAAGCATCATTATCAGTAACGTTATTTTTAAGTGCTAAAGAGCCAGCCGTTGTGGGAAGTGTGCCTTTAGTTTCTATATTATCTTTAAGAAGTACAGGTATTCCATGTAATGGTCCAGCCCAAGTTCCTTTAGTGGCAAGTTCATCTAGCGTTTTAGCTTGAGCAAGTGCTGTAGGCTCTAGACTAATAACTGCATTATATTGTGGATTAAGTTTATTAATTCGGTCTATATAATTTTGGGTGAGTTGCTGTGCATTAATAGAATTATTTTTATATGCACTGTGAATTTCACCGATGGTTTTTAGTTCTTGTGCTTTAGCGTTAAAAATTGCTAATACACTAAGCAGCGAAAAGGTAAATGTTTTCATCATTGTTGAGGTGCTTAAGTTGTTATTATTTTCTATACATTTAGCACAAAAAAGCCTCACAAAGTGAGGCTTTTCGATAAACAGCTTAAAAAAGAGGTTTAAGCGTTTTCTAGCATAGACAGCGCAACCGCTTCAGCCGCTTTAATGCCATCAATACCCGCTGATAAAATACCGCCAGCGTAGCCTGCGCCTTCGCCTGCTGGGTAAAGCCCTTTAGTGTTAATACTTTGGAATGTTTTATCACGCTTAATACTGATAGGCGACGAAGTACGTGTTTCAACGCCGGTTAATAAACCGTCGTTAGTAGAAAAACCACGAATTTGTTTATTAAACGCAGGTATCGCTTCGCGAAGAGCATCAATAGCAAATTGTGGTAGTACTTTACTCAAGTCAGTTAACTTAATACCGGGTGTGTAAGAAGGTTGTACTTCACCTAAGTTTTCTGATGATTTACCTTTTAAAAAGTCTCCAATTAACTGTGCTGGTGCATCGTAGTTGCTACCACCAAGCTCATACGCTTGTTCTTCAAGTTTGCGCTGTAAGTCTATACCTGCAAGAGGATTACCCGGGAAATCTTGCTCGGGAGAAATACCTACCACAATAGCGCTGTTAGCGTTGCGCTCACTTCGTGAATATTGGCTCATACCGTTGGTAACAACGCGGCCCTCTTCAGACGTTGCCGCTACAACAGTACCGCCTGGGCACATACAAAAGCTGTAAACGGTACGACCATTGTCACAGTGGTGAACAAGTTTATAATCGGCAGAGCCTAAAATAGGGTTACCGGCATTTGTACCAAAACGGCATTCATCGATCATTGATTGTTTATGCTCGATCCTAAAACCGACTGAGAAAGGTTTTGCTTCAACATAAATGCCTTTTTTGTGGATCATGTCAAACGTGTCACGAGCACTATGACCTACAGCTAATACAACATGGCGAGTATTTAACTGCTCGTCATTTGAAAGCGTTAAGCCTGTTACTTGCCCATCATCTAAATGAATGTCGTCAACACGTGTACTAAAGCGAATTTCACCACCGAGTTCGATTATACGAGCACGCATTTTTTCAATCATGGTGACAAGTTTAAATGTACCAATATGTGGCTTACTTACGTATAAAATTTCATCTGGTGCGCCAGCTTCTACAAACTCAGTTATTACTTTACGACCATAATGTTTTGGATCTTTTACTTGGCTGTATAATTTACCATCTGAGAAAGTACCTGCTCCACCTTCACCAAACTGTACGTTTGATTCTGTATTAAGTGTACGTTTACGCCAAAATCCAAACGTGTCTTTTGTACGTTCACGTACTTCTTTACCGCGCTCTAATATAATGGGATTAAAACCCATTTGAGCAAGTAATAAGCCTGCAAATAAACCACAAGGGCCAAAACCAATAACGACAGGGCGCTCTGTTATATTTTCGCTGGCTTGGGCTACAAATTTATAGTTTGTGTCTGGCGCTACTTTTACATGTTGGTCTTTTTCAAATGCTGAGAGTAGCTTGGCTTCGTTATCAACTTCTATATCGAGTGTATAAATAAGTAAAATAGCTGATTTTTTACGTGCGTCATAACCACGTTTGAACACATTAAAACTGTGCAATTGTTCTGGTTGGATTTTTAGTTTATTTACAATTGCTTGACCAATTGCATCTTCGTCATGATCAAGTGGCAGCTTTATTTCGGTTAAACGTATCATTTATATCTCTTTTAGGTGTCATAGCGGGGTATTATTACCGCTCACAATAAGGGAATGCAGGGCACAATGGGTGTGCAAACATAAGGCGCATATTTTACGTTAAAATAGGGTGATATGGCACTTATTTATTGTATTTTTGGGGTGGATGGGTATGATCAACAACTGTTGTTTAAAATCTTAGGTATTAAAATAGTATGGCGTTTGTAGTCACCGAAAATTGTATAAAATGCAAGTACACCGATTGCGTGTCAGTGTGCCCAGCAGATGCATTTTTTGAAGGCCCTAATTTTTTAGCTATTAGCCCGATTGATTGTATCGATTGCGGTTTATGTGTCCCTGAATGTTCAGCTGATGCAATATACCAAGAAGATGAGCTACCAGAATCTCAAAAAGAGTTCACAGAATTAAATGCTGAACTCGCATTGGTCTGGCCGCGCATTACAGAGGTTAAACCTGCACCAGAGGACGCTGATGTATGGAATGGCATAGACAATAAGCTTAAACTACTCGAAACTTGATGGGTAACATTAGTTACTCCTTTATCATTAAATAGTTAATTTTTCATTTCAAAGTATTAACAAATGTACCTGGATAAATTACAATCCCCAGCTTAAGTTACTCCCTATGAGTAATTACAGTCTAAATGGATGTTTATGCAGTACTTTATAACTATAATAAAAAAGTTTACCTTCCTATTTTTAAGTTTCGTTTTATTACTCTCAAGCCTTGATGTAGCGGCTAGTAAACAGCAAGTACCCTTATCTCGTATTGATTCAAATATCACTATTGATGGTGTTATGGATGAAGCGCACTGGAAAAACGCGACACGTATACCTCTTCACTACCAAGATGAGCCTAACGAAAAAGGCACACCTCCTGTAAAAACTGATGCTTTTATTTACGAAGATGGCACAAACTTATATGTTGTCTTTATTGCAGAGGATCCAAACCCTGAGCAAATTCGTGCATCACTTCGTGACCGCGATACGCTGTGGGAAGACGACGTAGTTATTCTTGTTATTGATACATTTAATGATGAACGCAGTGGTTATGAATTTCATGTGAATCCCCTTGGTGCACAAGGCGATATAAGAATGACCGACACCGATGGGTGGAGTTCAGATATCTCATGGAATGCTATTTGGGATAGCGCAGGGCAAATTAACGAGAAAGGTTACGTTGTTGAAATGCGAATTCCTTTTAAGGCACTGCGCTTTCCTGAAAATGAAAAAGAGCTAACGTGGGGTTTTTCAGTCATGAGAAACTATCAACGTGATGTTTTATATCAGCTATCAAATATGGGGTTTGATAGAAATATAAAATGTAGCCTTTGTCAGTTTGATAAGTTAGTGGGTTTTAGCGATATTGAATCGAGTAAAAATATTCAATTAACACCTACATTGACCGCACTTCGTAACGATAATAAATCTGAATTACCGGGCAACTGGGATAATGGCGATATTGATACCGAAGTGGGCTTAGATTTGCGTTGGGGTTTAACCAAGGACGCTGTTTTAAATGCGACGATCAATCCAGATTTTTCGCAAGTAGAAACAGACTCTTTAGAGCTTGATGTAAATACAACATTTTCTATTTATTACGCCGAAAAACGACCTTTCTTTTTAGATGGTGCTTCTTACTTTAAAAGCAGCTTATTTGAGCTTTTATACACGCGTACAATTGCAGAGCCTACCTTAGGTGCAAAGCTGACGGGTAAAACGGGTGATCATAGTTATGCTTTGATGCTCGCTGACGACGACAATAGTAATATTTTACTGCCTACGAATCAGGGCTCAGGCTTTGCAAGCCTAAACAAAAAAACGAATGCGGCCGCTGGGCGTTATCAATATGACTTAGGTCAGCAAGGCACTATTGGCATTTCAAGCACGCACAGAGAAAGTGATGACTATCACAACACTGTATTATCAGTGGACGGTAGCTACTGGTTTAATCAATCGGACACTCTTTTGTATCAAGTATCATCTGCTGATACACGTAACTCTGAATTTTTAATTCAAAATTATAACCTATCTGAAACTCAGTCAGATGAAGCATATGCCCTAGAACTTACGCGCGATAAACGTGATTACAAATTGTTTGCATCGTATGAAAATATTGGGCAGGACTATCGCACTGATTTAGGTTATCAAGCTAAAGTAGATTATGAAAAAGTAGGCTTTGGTGGTGGACAAACATGGTACAGAGATGAGTCTGATTTACTTACCTCATGGTCATACGAAGCTGACTGGGATAAAACGTGGGCGCAAAACGGTGACTTACTTGAAGAAGAATACGAAGGCTTTTTAAGCTTCAAAGGCCAAAAGCAATCTATTTTTGAAATTGGTTTAGTGCACCGTTATGAAAACTATAACGATAATTTTTATAATCAAAATATTGGTTTTATTTACACCGGTTTTAAACCCACTAAAGATTTAAAGCTTTCGTTATATATTGAATACGCTAGCCGCATTGATTATGCAAATGAGCAACTAGGCGATGCGTTTGACACTCAAACCCAAATGGTGTGGGACATTAACGACCATTGGCAACTCGATGTAAAACATAACTACAGCCAATTAGATAATCCGCAAGGGGATCGTGTATTTACTGCTAACCTAGTCGATTTTAGACTTCATTATAAATTTAGTATGCGTTCAATTCTTAAATTAATTTTACAATTTGAAGACATTGATAGAGACGAAAACGCCTATTTTTATCAAGTTAGCCAAATTAACAAAGACTATGGTAGTCAGCTTGTTTACTCATATAAAATTAATGCACAAACGTTGTTTTATTTGGGTTACTCAGATAGAGGCTACCAAGACGATTCTCTTAAAAATATTGAGCGAGATCAACGTACATTTTTTACAAAAGTTAGCTATGCATGGCAGCTTTAAATATTAAAATAATAATTGTATCTGCGATAATTGTTACATTCCTAGGTTTTTTAACAAGGCATGATGTTGAAGAATAATTTTAGGAAATGTTGTATTAAAGCATCGGGAATGTCAGAAAGGATTATCAAAGACAGATACTAAAGGCTGCAATGGTGTGGCCTAGATTGACGCTGAAGAAAAATTATAGAGCTTATTGACGGTATGTATTAAATTTTAAACAATTGAAACCTTTTTGTTTATTTTTATTAATCCCACCTATACTATATTAAATTGAGTGAGTTAATCCGTTATTGTTACAGTTTTTTGTTATTCTAATGGCTTAGGATTATATCAATGCTTGCTTAGTACTAAATGCAGGCGATATAATTCGTTTTTTGGTGATGGGTTTAATGGGAGAAGCAAAATAGATGGATTTTTTTTATGAGTAAACTTAAACCGCTCGGTTTTATTTTTCTAATTATAATTCTATTTTGTTTTTGTATAAACATAGAGTTAACGAATCAGATCAACCGTATAAATTTATTTAATACCAGTATTGATATACGAAGTTTCGAAATAACTAATACCACTCTTGAAATGGCTCCTTGGTATAACCCCATTTTGAATGGCCATTATATTATTGAGCAGCCTACTGCCGATTATTTACTTATTAAAACCACTGAGACCCAGTTTGTAGCAGCTGATTCAAATAAGCTAATTGTAATGACGCTTGCATCACCTATTAACTTTTTACTCTTATGTATTTTAGTATTCGGTTCTGGTTTGTATTTACGTAGGGAGCGCAGAAAGCGCCACTATAAAAATCAGATAGCAGAGCTTAACCTTCAAGCCAATAGCTTATTAACTGCATTTAACTTGCAAGTAAAACCAGCTGAGAACCCTTTGGGTGTAAGCAGCTTAGGTCAATCTATAAATAGTTTAAATACGCATGTTGCTAATTATGTAAAACAAACACAAACCAGTATATGCCAAGACAAACTGACGCTGTTAATTGACCGCCATGCTTATATTGAACATATCGACAGACAAATTAATCATGCTAACCAAGAAGATCTCAAATGTGCACTCCTGTTTATCGACCTTGATGGCTTTAAACAAGTAAACGACTCATTTGGTCATAGTTTTGGTGATGAAATATTAGTTCAAGTTGCTACTCGCCTTGCCAATGTTCTACGCCACCATAAATTAAGTAATATTAATAGTGCTAACCAATTAGAACAAAACTTATCGAGGTTGGGAGGAGATGAATTTTCCATTTTTATAGAGTTACTTGATGATAGCGACAGAGTTGTTGAAATTGCTAAACACGTGCTTAGTGAGCTTGAAAAAGACTTTGTGCTAGGTAACAAAATAGTAAAAATTAGTGCCAGCATTGGTATTGCGGCTTATCCAGAAAGTGCATCAACGCCGCAGGCTCTTTTGCAATTAGCTGACGTGGCTATGTATAGGGCTAAAAGCGATGGTAAGGGGATATTTAAAGTTTACTCACCAGAAATGGGTAACAAAATGCGCCGTTACCATTACTTACTTGAAGAGCTGCGTTTAGCGGTCGCGTGTAAAGATTTTTACTTATCTTTTCAACCGATTGTGCATGTTGAAGATTGTATGATTGATTATTTTGAGGCGCTTACCCGATGGGATCATCCAGTTGAGGGTATGATCCCCCCTTCAGAATTTATTCCAATAGCAGAGGAATCTAATTTAATATTAGAGCTTGGCGATTGGATTATGCTTGAATCGTGTAGACAGATGGCCGCATGGCACAATGCAGGTATGCGCAAAGTGAAAATATCAGTTAATGTTTCGGGCATTCAATTAAAGCATCGTGATATTTATGATTGGGTAATGAAGAAGCTTAAAAAAACCGGCTTACCAGCTACGTCTCTGATGCTTGAAATTACCGAATCTACATTTATTAAAGCCAGCCCTAAAATAATTAAAGACTTAAGTAGATTAAGAGAAGAGGGCATTACCATTGCAATTGATGATTTTGGTACAGGTTTTAGCTCGTTAAGTACATTAGCTGATTTACCAATAGATGTTATTAAAATTGATCGCTCGTTTATATCTCAAGCTAATAAGAGCCAAAAATATAACGACATATTAAATACAATTAGTGATCTAGGGAAAAAGTTAGGTCTTAAAATTGTGGCTGAAGGCGTTGAAGAAATAGGGCAGTTTGAACTTGTTAAAAAAATGGGTGTGAGTTCTGTTCAGGGTTATTTAGTAAGCCGACCTGAGTCATCAGCTAATGTAGGTAATAAAGTATTACGCAATAACACCAGTAACCTTTCAGCATCGGGTACAAGTGCTTGGGATATTGTTAGTTAGTTAGTTAGTTAGTTTATAAATAAAAATGCCACTCTAAATAGAGTGGCATTTTTGTTTAATCAGTAATAATTGTATTAAAGATCAAATGTGCGAGAAACAGCAAGTACGATACGCTCATCAGCATAATCGTAATCTAAGCTTGTGTTTTCAGCAGCCACTTCAATACCAAAACCTTCGTAGCTTGTTTGGTATGCCAAGCGATAGTGGTGGTATGATTTATCACCCTTAGCGCCATCCCACTGAAACTTATCGCCATCAAGTGAATTTGAAATATCAAAACTTGCACGTAGTGCGTGGTTTGGAGCTAGTTCATAAGTGTGAGCAACCATTGAAATTACATGACCGGCGCCTGTTCCAAAGTAATCCCAGCTGTACCAAAAGTTAAGCTCAGTTTGTCCGTACTCACTTGCGTAACCAAATTTTGTGTAAGCTTCAGCGTAGTTTCCATCGCTGTTATTACCTTGGTACGTGTAATAAGCAATACCGTAGTCAACGCTAAATTGCTCATTAAGTTGCACATACTTACCTACATAGGCATCAAGTTCAAAATCAGTGTCGTCACCAAAATCTACATTTGAAGCCCACACACCTGCGTAAACACCGCTGTCAAAGGCATAGTCCAAGCTACCTTGAATCGCTGGGTCGCTATCTGTTTGTGTTACACCATTAAAAGTGTAGTCAGACGCTGCAGTGATTGTTGTTGACCAATCAGCTGCTGCAGTTGTTGATAAAAGCGCAAATGGTAGTGCTACTGCAAGTTGTTTTAGTTTGTTATTCATTATTTATCCCTAGTGTACTGTGTCAATTTTTGTGTAATCAATTTCGTTTGCTTTTGGTGAGCTATCTATATTCGTTACTGTTTTAAATTTACTGTAACCAATAAAAGCAGCACAGATAAAGAACAAGCCAATAACTAATGCACCTACCCACTGAATTTGTAAAAATTCCAATTTAAACAATAGTGTAAGTAGTGATAAAGCAACAATGTTTCCGACTATGTATTTCATTTTTCCAAAACGCTTTACGGTAAAGTTTAGGTTATCTGTATATAAACGCACTAACGAATCGAGTGAGTTAATTACAAATACAATACCTACAAATACCATAGCAAAGTTTTTAATACCTTGAGTTGGAATGCCCGCTTCGTGGTAGTGATAAAGTACACTAAACCAAATTGCGATAGGAATAGAAGGGAAAATCAACATTGCAGCCAATACTTGGTATGTTTTAAGTCCACCAACAAAGCGTGATGTAAATTGACCAATCATTATGCTCCATGCGAACCACCAAAATAAGTAAAATTCATGGTAATCATTAAGTGGTAAAACAAATTCATTAATATTAGCAAAGTAAGTACCAATAGAGCCTAAGTTATCTGTAAATGCTGACATTTGACTATCACCGAACACAAATGCGCCAGCCCACATAAAGGCGATTAATACTAAAAATAACCACGTAGTAGAAATACTTAAAATACGTACATATTTAATATCAGTACTTGAGTACACAGCAAAACAGATAGCTGCAAACACAATTAAATAAAACTCAGAAACTATACTTGTTCCATCACCTAATTCGGGTAAATACCATGGTAGGTTTGTAAGCAATAAATAAGCGGTAAATGCACATGTACCAATAATTACAACGTTATTGATAAATTTAACCCAAGGAATTTCGAAAAATTTCACTTTAGGTTCTATTACACAGAAATAAAAGCACGTAAGAAAGTAAAACCCCCAGATCAAAAATCCCCAGTAGCCAAACTCAATAGCCAGTGGATTTGCAAACGCGTATTCTGGGCTTGCTTTTATGTCTGCATAACCTGCAAACTCAGTTAAAGGAAACATGATAAGGCCCACATCAAGGCCAGAAGTAAATAGTATTGCTATAAACGTAAAGGTTCGAACTGGTGTTACACCTACTACGCGAACATTACCCCATTTAATTAAAATAGTGATAATGGCAAGTAAGGTAAAAATGATCCCTGCATTAAGCCAAATAGTCATTGTTACCCTCCAGTAATGAATAAAAATAATTCATAAGCACTCCGTATTTTATTGTTTTATTCTCGCATTAACACAACGTAACCTATTTACATCGTGTGCCACTGCAAGGCACGCATTGGTTTAGCCCGACGAGACTAAACCTGAGCATGTGGCTAAAGTTAGATCTCCGTACTACGTTGTGTTTCTTGCCAGTTTTTTGTTATGGCAACATTCACATCCGATTTCTGTAATGGGTCTTTACCTAAAATTATGTCAGCTGCTTTTTCGGCAACCATAATAGTAGGCGCATTCAAGTTTCCGTTAGGAACCGTTGGGAATATAGATGAGTCAACAACACGTAATCCTTCAATACCATGTACTTGCGTATTTGAGTTAACAACGGCCATATCATCTTCACCCATTTTGCATGAGCAAGAAGGGTGGTAGGCACTTTCTACGGCTTGGCGTACAAAGGCATCTATTTCTTCATCTGTTTGAATATGTTTACCTGGTTGAATTTCTTCATCGCGGTATTCATCAAAGGCACTTTGCTCGATTATGTCGCGTGTTAAGCGAACGCATGCTCTAAAGCCTTCAATATCGTCTTGATGCTCAAGGTAATTAAATAAAATTGTTGGTGGTTGCTCAGGATTTGCAGAAGCAATAGTCACACTACCACGGCTTTTTGGTTTGTTATGACCAACATGTACTTGAAAACCATGACCTGCAAATGCGCTTCGACCGTCGTAACGCATAGCCGCTGGTAAAAAGTGATACTGAATATCTGGCCATTCAACACCTGGTTTTGAGCGAATAAACGCACACGATTCAAAATGATTCGTTGCACCTAAACCCGAACGCGTTAATAACCAGCGCGCGCCAATCAAACCTTTTGAAACAATGCCTAGCTTGCCGTTAAGCGTGATAGGTTGCTTACACTTGTATTGAAAGTAAAACTCAAGATGATCTTGTAAGTTTTGACCAACACCAGGTAGATGATGTTGTACTTCAACGCCTGCTTTTTCAAGCGCTTGTGTGTCACCAATACCAGAGAGTTGTAAAATATGTGGAGAGCCGATTGGGCCTGCACTTAATACAACGTCTTTTGCAGCATATGCAGTTTTAACGTCGCCATTTACTTTGTATTCGATGCCAGTAGCTTTCTTGCCATCTAAAATCACGCGTTGTGCTAGTGCACCTGTAATAATCGTTAAATTACTACGCGATTTAACAGGGTCTAAATACTCACGCGAAGCAGAGCTGCGCACGCCGTCTTTTACGGTCATGTGCATTGGGCCAAAACCCTCTTGCTGCGACGCGTTATAATCATCTGTAGAAGCGTAACCGGCTTGTACACCTGCTTTGATAAAGGTGCGGTAAAGCGGGTTTTTCATTTCGTTGCCGTTATTAACGCCAAGCGGGCCTTTGCCACCACGGTAAGTATTTTCACCAAGGTAAAAGCTTTCTGCCTTTTGAAAATACGGTAAACACGATTGGTAATCCCAGCCGTTTGCACCGTGTTGCTGCCATTCGTCAAAATCTTTTGCGTGACCGCGTACATACACCATGCCATTAATAGATGACGAGCCGCCTAATACTTTACCGCGAGGACAATGCATCTCACGGTTATCTAAATGAGGCTCAGGCTGCGTATGAAACTGCCATGCGTATTTGTCACTATTCATAGGAATAGATAACGCGGTTGGCATTTTTATAAAAATACTTTTATCGCTACCGCCAGTTTCAAGTAGTAACACGCGGTTACTTGAATCTTCAGATAAACGGTTGGCTAAAACACAACCCGCCGAACCCGCGCCAACAATAATATAGTCGTAATGATTACTCATAGTAGGGCGCCTTAAAATGGGCTTTCTATGTCGGCCATACCAACATAAATAGACTTAGTTTGCGTGTATTGATCAAGCGTTTGTATACCATTTTCACGGCCAATACCCGATTGCTTATAACCGCCAACTGGCATTTCAGCCGGTGAGTTACCGTATGCATTAATCCAACAAATACCGGCTTGTAACTTATGAATTACGCGATGAGCACGTTTAATATCACTCGTAAATACGCCAGCAGCTAAGCCTAGGTGTGTACCGTTAGCGCGTGCAATCACATCGTCTTCATCGTCAAAAACAAGCACGCTCATTACTGGGCCAAATATCTCTTCTTTAACAATAGTCATATCGTCATTACAATCAATAAATACAGTCGGTGCGACAAAATAGCCATTAGGTGCAGATTCTGGTGAAAGCGTTGTACCACCAGTTAAAAGCGTTGCACCTTCTTCTATGCCTTTATTAACGTAGCTCATTACTAGTTCTTGATGCTTTTTAGAAATAAGTGCGCCAAAGTTTGTATTTAAATCTTGTGGGTCGCCAGCAATAATGTTTTTCTCAGTGCGCGCTTTAAGCTCATCAATAAATTGCTGATATACATTTTTATGAACGTAAATACGTGTACAGTTAGTACAAATTTCGCCTTGCGTATAAAAATTACCTAACATGGCCGCGCTAACTGCTTGCTCAATGTTGGCGTCATCAAATACTAATAGTGGAGATTTACCACCAAGTTCCATCGTGACATCTTTTAAAGTACCGGCAGCACTTGCGACTACTTTTTTACCTGTGCCTACTTCACCCGTGAACGATACTTTGTCAATCTCGCTATGCTGCGTTAGCCACTGGCCTACATCGCCCGCGCCTTGAACAACATTAAACACACCTGCAGGTACGCCAGCTTCAACAAATACTTCTGCAAGTTTAAGCGCGCCCAGTGGCGTTTCTTCTGATGGTTTGAATATAAATGCATTCCCAGCAGCAAGAGCAGGGCCTGACTTCCAACATGCAATTTGTAGTGGGTAGTTCCATGCACCAATACCCGCACAAATACCTAATGGCTCTTTACGTGTGTAGTAAAAGTCATCACCAACCATTTGTTGTTGGCCTACTTGTGCTGGCGCAAGGCCTGCAAAGTATTCAATTACATCAGCGCCGGTTTCAATATCAACACAATTTGCTTCTTGCATTGGTTTACCGGTGTCGAGTACTTCTACAAGTGCCAGCTCATCGTTGCGCTCGCGTAAAATAGCCACTGCTTTTAATAAAATGCGACTACGTTCAATGGGTGTCATTGCTGACCACTGAGAAAAACCTTGCTTTGCACTGGCAATGGCTGCGTTTTGAATAAATTCGTCGGCAATTTCTACTGCGTAAATAACCTCGCCCGTTGCTGGGTTTGTTACATCAAATGTTTTGCCGTTCTGGTTTGCAAGAAAATGGCCGTTAATAAAATTTTGATAGACAGGTGTAGTCACGCTAGGCTCCATATTGCTTGATAAGTGAAAGTACGTAGCTTTTTGCTAACTTTTCACTGTGTTTAAACTGATTATTGTCTGATTTACTCAGTACTGCTCTTAACCATAGGCCATCGATCATTGCGGCGCTAAGTTCTGCAGCTTGCTTTGCTTGCTCAATAGGCATTAATTGCTTAAAAGAAAATGCTAAATTACTTTGCAAGCGTTTACTGTTTACGTTTTGTAGTCTGTGTAATTCTTCATCATGCATCGATTGCGCCCAAAAACTTAACCACGTTCGGGTTGTATCATTACGCTGTTGTACAAGCGCAAAGTTGGCTTCGATAATAATCATTAAACGTTCAATGGTATTCGTTTGGTTATTTACTTTACTTATCAAGCCTTGTTTTAAGCTTGTTAGTAAGTATCTAACAGTGGCTTCAATTAACCCCTGCTTACCACCAAAATAATGACTAATAATGCCTGACGATAAACCGGCATTTTTACTAATGCTGTTTATAGTTGTGCCTTGTAGTCCATTAGTTGCAACTGACTCTATAGTCGCGTCAATTAGCTGCTGACGTCTGACAGGTTCCATTCCGACTTTAGGCATAATTTTTATTAATTGAACGTTCAATAAACATAAGCTTAAGGTAATAGCTCTAACAATTCAAGGCTGAAGTAAATATCTAGATGCCAAAATGTAGATTAATCATTAATAAAAGCGCAACTAATGCGATAAAGAAGATAAGGTTTTACTTTGTTTTATTTTATTTAAAACAAAGGCTTGTGAATTTTATTTTGAAATTAAATAATAGTAATGATTTATTTACAGCAATAAATGAATAAAATGATCAATAATCATTAGTGCAGTAATAGTTAGAGCACTAATAGTATTAATTTAATACAAAAGCGCACTAAACCTGCAATTGCTTAGTGCTCTAATAAATTTATATAGAGAGTAAACTTTGTGGTTTTATCGTTTTAAAGGGCTTGGTTTTGAAAGGTCAGGCATTATTAATAACGCCTTTAAAAAGTAGGGGGTAACGTCTTAGTCTATTGCCAATATAGTCATCAGCTAAAATTTGCTGGCAAATAAAGTCTATATCTTTGCTTGCTTCAAAAACCCAATCAAAGCGCTCTATAGCCAGTAAAAAACCACGCTTTAAATGAGTTTGAGCACGGTACTGTTCTAAATTTTCTTGAATAATTGAGACTTTGCTTGGATCAGCTCTAAGCTCTTCTACTACTTGGTTTATAAAAGTAGTATTGAGCTTACTGGTAGGGCGGTGTCTGCGTTTTCGTGGGTGCATTAGCTCTCGTTTGCAATGTTATATAATTTTTTCAAAAAGTCGTCTTTATGCTTTTCATGTTCGTAGTCAAGGTGGTAAGTATTATGAAAACCAAAGCGCAGCTCTACGCCGCTACCTTGTAAGTATACTGTGTAACCATCTACGTCTGAATAAGCAGTAACGCCTTGATAATGCTTACCTTCATCAGTCATTTCACCTTTTTGAATTATACGTTCATACACGGCTAAAATCTGTTTATTGTCGAGTTCGTTTTTCATGTTTTATACCTTTTATTTGATAACTCATACGATACAGATATGAGGGTCGATCATCTTAAAAACAATAGCTAAAAAAGTGTGATATTGCTTTGTAATTTAGCTTTTTTAAATTATGCTCAAAACTCATTTATTGTTGAGCTTACACCATGATAGACAAGGCGTTACTACTAAAAACTCGTGAGTTATCGGATCAATTAATTGCATTGCAAACGCCTATTAGGATACTTGATGCTATTAATTGGGATAAACAAACTAAAGAAGAGTTTTTTAGACAGAAATGTCAAAAAAACCCACTTATCGATCGTGCATACTATCAACAGCGCGACCTTGGTTTTGTACCTAGCGAGTTACGCCAAGCGTTTTCTACTTTGCACCGTAACATTATTAACCAACTGGGGCAGTTAAATCCGATTGCTCAATATATGGGAAAAATGTGCACTGAGTATAAAACGGTATTAAGTATGCTTGAATATCGAGGTACGCCAGAATTTCATGACTTATCGGTGGAGTTATTTGGTCACCCTAAAGACTTATTCCATGCCGGTGAGCCCTCACTCTCTGAGCTAGCTAATATGCTAGATAAACCGCTGCAAAATTTACTAATAGCCGACATACTGCCTGACGACCCTAAAAATATTGATGCTGTTGATGCTGTACGTATTTTGTCTGAGCAAGTAAACGCTAGTATGGCAGGTATAAACGTAGAGGTAATGCTTAGCGATGGTATTGTCAGTGATGCAGCCGCCGGTGCTAATAATATTAAGCTTAATCAAGATGTTAAATTTTCTCAGCGTGAACTTGATATATTGGAAGTTCATGAAGGGTGGATACACGTAGGTACCACTCAAAATGGTTTAGCACAGCCGTATTTAACGTGTTTAAGTAAAGGTACGCCTAGCTCCACTATTACCCAAGAAGGCTTAGCGGTATTAACCGAAATTATTACTTTAAAATCGACTCCGAGACGTTTATCTAAATTAGTAAATCGTATTCAAGCGGTTACAAAGGTAATAGATGGCGCTGAATTTGTAGATATTTACCGTGACTATGTCGCGCAAGGTTTATCAAAAGATGACAGCTACACACTCGCGCAGCGTGTGTTTAGAGGGAGCACGCCAACAGGTTTGCCTTTTACAAAAGATATTGCCTACATTAAAGGCTTTGTACTGGTTTATAACTTAATACGCGTGGCGATACAGCTTGGCCGAATTGATAGATTGCCTTTATTACTCGTGGGTAAAATATCGATAGATGATTTTAGATTAATATCGCAGCTTCATGATTTAGGTGTAATAGAGAGCCCACAATTTGTACCACCACACTTTAAAGACTTACGCGGTTTGGCAACGTGGTTGAGCTTTGGCCGTTTTATTGGTGACTTATCGTTTGAAAAGTTAGAAAACGATTATAAACCGTTATTTTTGTAATTAATCAACATAACTTAGCGACATAAAAAAAGCCCATAACGGGCTTTTAAAATAAAGTACTTTAGGCTTTGCTATCGAGCGTTGGTGCTTTCAAATATTTTGTCAGCTGAGGCTGCAACAAAACCTGTATAAAGCTCGCCGTCTGCTTTAGGGTAACGAATAGCAAACTCATAAAAACAGCTAGGAATGCTCATATCACCGTCACTAAAGGTAACAGAGTATTCATCAGCAAGTGTTGACGATTGCTCTAGTAACACCTCTGGTGAGCCTTTAACCTCGCCGCCTGACGTGTTAAGCGAAAAGCCCGCGTCTTTTAGGGCTTGGTTAACATCATGAATGTTATCAAACTTAGCAAGCATATTAATGTTTACGGTAAAGTGATTGGCACGGTAACCCCACGCCGACATCCACGCTGCATATTCGCTTTCAGCTAGCAGTTGTTTATAAGTATCGGTGCTTACTTGCCAATGCGTGCCTGAATACAAAAAGTTATCAGCAGTTACTGCGCTTTCATCAATTTGGCTTACCATGTCAGTTACGATGGCTTGTAACTCTGGCGAGCATTTTTCTACTAACAGTTCAGAGATAAACACTTTTGGCTGATTAGGGTCGCTATGCTCGTAGTGCTTTGCGTAAAGTTTTTTAGCTTCAAAGTGGTACTCACCACACTCTTTGTAACCAATAGCTAGAAAGTGAGCTGCGAGTTTTTCAAGACCCACTTTTTCAATATTAAATGTACGCAGCGCAATATGATCGTTAATGATGTCATCTTTTTGCGTTGACCCTAAAAGGTCATGAATTTTGTCTGCCGATGGAGTGACGTTTAAGTAATTTTTCCAAAGGTTATTAAATAATGTATTTACATCAGTATGCATGTTAAGTCCTTAAATCTAAAATTTGGTTTTATTACTTATTCAATTATTAAGCCCGGCGCTAGGGTTTGCGGTAAGCTCACTTTGTCTGACTCAACAGATGCTACAGGGTATGCGCAATAATCGGCGGCATAATAGGCACTGGCTCTGTGATTACCACTGGCGCCAATACCGCCAAATGGAGCTGCACTTGAGGCACCCGTAATAGGGCGGTTCCAGTTAACAATACCGGCACGGATGCGCTTTAAAAAGTGAGTGTAGTCATCTTCGTTATCAGCCAATAAACCTGCAGATAAACCAAAGCTTGTGTTATTGGCTTCAATGATTGCGCTGTCAAAGTCATCAAAGCGATACACTTTAATTAGCGGTCCAAAATGTTCTTCATCTGGCATGTCGGTAATGTTTGTTACATCAATAATGCCTGGACTTACAAAGCCTGTGCCTGATTTTAATTGCTTAAGTTCAACAAGGATTTGCGCGCCTTTTGAGACTAATTCACTTTGCGCGGCAACCATACCCTGTGCTGCTTTTTCGCTTATCATCGCACCCATAAAAGGCTGCTCTGTAGCAAAGCTGTCGTCTACAACTATATTTTTAGTTGCGCTTATTAGCTTTTCTAAAATAGCATCGCCGTTGGCTGATTTTTCAATAAATAAGCGGCGTGCACACGTACAGCGCTGACCTGAGGTAATAAAGCCTGATTGAATAATATCGTGCACAGCAGCGCTTACATCACTCACATCTTTTACAATCAGTGGATTATTACCGCCCATTTCAAGCGCTAAAATCTTACCGGGGTGTCCAGCAAACTGTTTATGTAGTAAGTGACCTGTGTTTGAGCTACCGGTAAAAAACAAGCCATCTATATCTTTATGAGAGGCAAGTGCTTTACCTGTTTCAATTTCACCTTGCACAAGGTTAATAACACCCGCTGGTAAGCCCGCTTTTAGCCAAAGTGAGAGGGTAAATTCTGCCACGTGCGGAGTAAGCTCTGATGGCTTAAATACTACAGTGTTGCCAGCTAGAATTGCAGGAACAATATGTCCGTTTGGTAAATGCCCAGGAAAGTTATACGGGCCAAAAATAGCCACAACGCCATGCGGTTTGTGTCTAATAAACGCTTTAGCACCGGGCATTGGGTTTTCGGTTGTACCGGTACGCTCATGGTAGGCTTTTACAGATATAGCTACTTTACCTGTCATTGCGCCTACTTCGGTGCGGGTTTCCCATAATGGCTTTCCTGTTTCGCGTGCAATTATGGTCGCAAATTCTTCGCTGTGTTCTTTTAATTGTGCTGCGAAGCTTTCAAGAATGACTATACGCTCTTCAAGTGGTTTGTCTGCCCATTGTAATTGCGCAGCTCTGGCTGCTTTTATAGCCGAATCTACTTGATCAGCGTTTGCGCCATTACCTTGCCATACGACATCGCCATTACTTGGATTGATTGACTCAAATACTGGGCCAAGGCCTGTATGCCATTGGTTATTAATTAGGTGTGTATTCATAAATTATTTACAGGCGGAAAAATCGCGCTGCGTCTCCTTGGCTTAAATTAAGTGCCTTAGCCACATCTTGGCTAATGACGAGAGTATGTTTCGCATGATTGTAATGTGCGTCTTTGGTAAATGTTGCTCTAAAGCCACTTACGCCTTGATTACATACAGCCAGCGTATCTGAGCTATTTTGTGATATGTGATCAAGCTCACCAATAGTAATAGGGCAAACTTGAGAGTCGCGAATGCTGCGAATATTACCAAGCTTTGCTTCAACCGTTGGGCCTGCGTCAAATAAGTCAACGTAGCCTCTGTGCTCAAAACCTTCTTTTTCTAATAATTTTAGCGCAGGTTTTGTTTTTTCATGCACATGGCCAATAACAGCTTGGGCTTTTTTGCTAAGCAAGTTCACATAAATAGGGTATTTAGGCATTAACTCGCTAATAAATACCTTATCGCCTAAGCCCACTAAGTGATCCGCTTCTGGAAATTCGATACTAAAAAAGTGTTCTTGCAGCCATTGCCAAAAAGGAGAATGGCCGTCTTCGTCGCTAACACCGCGCATTTCTGCGATAACAGTATCGGCGAAACGCTCGCTATGCTGAGCCATAAACAAAAAGCGTGAACGCGATAAAAATCGACCCGTTAGGCCTTTACGACTATTTTCGCGCAAAAATAATGTGCATATTTCAGAGCAGCCTGTGTAGTCGTTACACATGCTTAAAATATCAACGGTGTTATATACATTTAAAGTAGGTGAGTGGTGTACTGTTTTACCTAAATGATAATGATATAAAGGCACCGATAAACCTACCGCAGCTTCTATAGCGGTTGTACCAATAACGTCACCTGTTTCACTGTCTTCTAAAACAAATAAATAGCTTTCATCAAGTGGCTGGTTAATGTTTTTGGCAAAGCTTTTTTCAGCACGTTCAATTTTTTCTTTAAGCTGTGCATCGTCCACAGGCAAAGAGGTAAACCCATGGCCTGACTCAATTGCTATTTGTTTAAGCGCTTCAAAATCATTGGCAGTAATAGGACGTAATACTTGCATTTATTGCTTGCTCCAATAGCACGCCAGTAGGCGTGCTAATTTAAACTATATTAACCGTTTACTACATCGCTAACCGCTTTTTCAAAGCGCGCTAAGCCTTCTTTAATATCTTCAAACGGAATAACTAAAGACGGTGTAAAGCGAATTACATTCATGCCAGCTACAAGGTTCATTAAACCATTATTAGCACTCGCTACTAAAAAGTCGCGTGCACGGCCTTCAAATTTGTCATTTAATACTGCGCCAATTAATAAGCCTTTACCACGCACTTCACTAAACACGTTGTATTTTTCGTTAATTGCGTTTAATCCGTCACGGAATAATTGCTCGCGCTCTTTAACACCGTTTAGTACATCTGGTGTATTTACTGTATCAAATGCAGCTTCTGCAACAGCACATGCAAGTGGGTTACCACCGTAAGTAGAGCCATGCGTACCAATTTTTAAGTGCTCAGCAATGTGTGTGCGAGTGATCATAGCGCCAATAGGAAAACCACCGCCTAATGCTTTTGCCGTTGTTAAAATGTCAGGTACAACCTCTAAGCCTTCGTAAGCGTATAAATCGCCTGTGCGGCCAACACCTGTTTGCACTTCATCAAAAATAAGTAGCGCATTGTGTTTAGTACAAAGTTCACGTACTTTTTTAGCAAAACCATCTGTTGGTGAAATAATACCGCCTTCACCTTGCAATGGTTCCATCATAACTGCGCATGTTTTATCGCTGATCAGCGCTTCAAATGCAGCAATGTCATTAAAGTCACAATGTACTATGTCAGCAGGTTTTGGACCAAAGCCATCTGAGTAAGCGGCTTGTCCGCCAACGGTTACGGTGAAAAAAGTACGGCCGTGGAAACCTTTATTAAATGCAATTATTTGCGTTTTTTCAGCGCCGTAAACATCAAGTGCAAAACGACGGGCTAGCTTAAGCGCCGCTTCGTTTGCTTCTGCGCCTGAGTTTGCAAAGTAAACTTTATCAGCAAATGTGGCTTCAACCATTTTTTGAGCTAAACGAAGTGCTGGCTCATTAGTCATAACATTCGATAAATGCCAAATTTTTTCGCCTTGCTCTTTTAATGCTTTAACTAATGCAGGATGACAGTGACCCAAACAGTTAACGGCAATACCACCAGCAAAATCGATAAACTCGTTATTATTTTGATCCCACACGCGTGAGCCTTCACCGCGAACTGGGATAACAGCAGAAGGATTGTAGTTTGGTACCATTACGTCGTTAAATAAGTCTCTTGTTACTTGCATTTTGTACACCTAAATTGAAGGGCTTAGATAAAAGATTAGTTGCTAAATCAAAGAAGAATATAGCCTTTATTCTTCAGCAAACACGTTATTATTTCTTGTAGGGCGTCATTATCGAAGGTTAGCTGTTAAAATTGCAGTGCTATTTTGTGAAAAATGATTAAAATAAAAGTCAAAATGACGAAATAAATAACCATTATGATAACTCCACAAGATGAAAAGCTACTATCTGTATTAAAAACAAACGCAAGAGCCAGTATTTCAGACCTTGCTCGCATGCTTGATTTATCTCGTTCAACGGTACAAAGCCGTATGCTTAAATTAGAAGAAACGGGTGTAATTAAAGGGTATAGCGTAGATTATGGAGATGACTACCTCAGTAAAATGGTATCAGCTCATGTGTCTATTAAAGTTAAGCAAAAATTAACAACTAAAACAAATATTGAGCTTAAGCAAATTGATGCAATTTCGCAGCTCTATGCCATAAGTGGTGAGTTTGACTTAATTGCTGTGGTACAGGCTCAAAATTTAGAGCAATTAAGCCATTTACTTGACGATATAGGAAATCTTGATGGAGTAGAGCGCACAACATCATCGGTTATTTTAGAGACTAAATTTAAGCGCTAATCGCCATTTAAGCCCTGAGTTGTTTAATACTGTTTATATATTAGAAATGACTATAAACATTACTAAATAACGTGTAGTAAATAGTTTATAAATTCTTGATTTATTTATCTTGCATGCTAAAATTAAAAATAGTTGGTAATTGCGTTTTTAGTAATTACATAACAAGGATTTATTTGCTACTTACATGGATGTAGAGAGTCTCCCTCCCTCGTACTTATGTAAAAAATCGAACTATTTTATAAACAATGCAATACTACTTATTGTGTTAAGGGTAATTATGAAAACGGTTTTTACAGTGATATTATCAATCATACTTATAGGCTATTATTTAACTGCCAAAGCTAGTCATTTTTCGTCAAAGAAGAATACAGAAGTTAATACGTATAGTGATATCTATTTTAAACTCGAAACATCCTCAGTAAATATCAATGAAATAATTGCTGGCGCTACAGATTTTACTTTAACTATGTGCGCAGATAAAGCCTATCAGGAAGCTTTAGGTAATACTGTTGCTAGCTGCAATTCTCAATTTGAAGAATCTAAAAATGTTTGCTCAAAGCATATTATGAAGAATGCTAAGCAGCACTATACAGACAAAGCTACAGTAACACTGCTAACAGAACGGTTTATTAAGTGTGTAAGCGCTGCATAGCTAGGAAATTAGAGCTGTTACCTAATAATTACAGCAAATAATGCAGTTTTAATCTGTTTGGCTACACTTATTTTAATTTGTACATTATTTAGCAATGAATTATGCCTGCATATTTTTTTACCCTCTTATTGGGTTTAACTGAGCCTCTTCAGTTTGGAACAAACTTACCCACCACTGCACCTGATAATGCAGTCAACCAAGTTGAGTGTATTTTATTTGAAATGGGAGCCCCTTTTCAGCTACAAACCTTGCCATGGTTACGTGCACGTCGAGAAGTAAAGTTAGACCGCTTAGATGGTTATTTCACTACTCATTTAATGCCTGAAATGAAGGCCTATGGGCGCATATCATCCCCCATCTTTTTAGAAAGCTGGTACTGGTTTACTCATCCAGAGAGCATTAATAAACCAAAAAATAAAATGCGTTATGGTGCAGTAAGGGGGAGTTATCAGGCTAATTGGTTTAAAACTCAGAATATTATTGCTGAGGTAGAAGTAAATTCATTAGAAGAAATAGTAAATGTTATGCACCATAAGCGGATTGATAGAATTCTACTTGATTTAGACGATTTTGAATTAGCAGCCTCAAAGCTAGGCATTAATGAAGATGAGTATCAAAGAGAATTTTTTAGGTATGTACCTTTGGGATTATTTGCTTCGCATTCACTTATTAAACGCTTCCCTAAATTTATGCAGCAGTTTGATGAAAATATAAATACTTGCGCGCAGGCTCCATTTTCACTATCAAAAAGTGAAGAAAAGCAAATACTTGATAGATTGTCCAGTAGTGCTAAAACCTTACTAAACTTACCTAGTTTAGTAGAACAAGTTCAAATAAGTAATGAGTCTCCCTTAAGTGAATCTGAAATTAAAAGACTAGACCAGCTATGGATAAAAGAAAGTAAACAAGTAAAGCACCCTGATGGATTAGCTATGCTTAATTTACCGTTATCTAAAGTATTTAAAAAATGGCAATCTCAATTCAAAGGTGTTGTTACTGAGCTAATATTGACTGATAACCAAGGAAAAAACATCGCTATTAGTAAGCTAACCAGTGACTACTGGCAAGGAGATGAAAATAAGTTTACTAAAACATTTAAACAGTCAAAAGATTTTAACTTTGATAGCGTCACATATGATGCATCAACACATCATTTTCAAGTTCAGCTAAGTTTTCCTGTTTTAGATGATAATAATAGCCATATTGGAGTGTTGATTTTAGGTGTTGATGTAGAAAAAGCACTTCATTCGTCAAACGCAAAGAGTAATTAACTCATTACCTTTCAAATAAGTTAGCTAAGCTTTAATGCTTTAGCTTAGCTAACTAGATGCTATGGAAGTGTTTTTTCTGAAATAGGTTTTTTTCTTATAACTTCTTTTTTGGCTTTATCAAGCTTTATAAAATAAGCATTACCGCCTATGCCTTTAAACTCTTCATCTGTAAATACAATTGTGTTGTCATCAAAAAAGGTGACTGCTTCTTTTTGAGTAACAATCCCTAAGTCTATTTTTGATACATCACCAGAGAAAAATTTATCACCTTCAAAGTTTTCAAATAACCAAAGACTGGTTGAATCAAGTAAGACTAATTTTTTACGATCAGGGCTAAGCGCTGCAGAGGTTATCCAGCATAGTTTTTCAAGCGTGGTACATGTTTTAAAAGAGTCGATTAACTCAGCCTTAAAATTAGCCGCATGATCGCCTACTTTATACACTTTAGTGATACCATCAAAAGGTTCAGTACGGTTTTTAGTAAATAAATATAAATGACGACCTAGTGCTACAAATGCCTCTAAATCAAAATTACGGTTATTAGGTTTTATTGGACTGCCATCCATTTCAGGGTAGGTAAACTTAATTATTTCGGCTTGGGTTGTATCTGTTTTTATATCTATCGGGTTTTCGATTTTATAAATAGTGAGCCATCTACGGTCGTTTTTGTTATTGCCAAAATCACCTAAAAAAAAGTGCCCAAATTTATTTTGGGTCATATCTTCCCAGTCAATGTTTTTAGCGTTTTCAACTAGTATTTCTTTGGCGATAGATCCATCTTGATTAAGGCGGTAAAGCTTGGGTTCATTGCCTCCGTCGTTTATCGCCCATAAACGTTTTTGTTTATCAAATTCAATACCTGAGATTTCTTTTAATTTAGGATCAACTGAGATTTCTTTTTTACTATAAAGGGTATAGATTGAAGAACCAACAAGTGTGGCTATTATTAAAAAGGCGATTGCTATAGTTATTAAAATGCTTTTTTTCAACATGAAAATTATGATATTTCAGAGTATTAAGATGCTGTGTATTATCACTGATGAAAGTACATAACAAAAGGGTTTTATAAATTTAGGCAATACTTTTGGATTATTTCACGTTAAATTCAGTTAAATAAATAATATGTGATGTACGCTTAGTTGGTTCAAATATTGCTCTGTACTAATGAGCTTTTTAAAAAAGATTGTTTATATACTAACCGCACTTTTTAGGTGCAGAAAAAATGAATTGTTGCACTGTAATAATGCGTAAATAAAGTTTTGGTTAACTTAAAACGTGTTTAATGATTTTGAATGGAATCCACATCGCCTTTTTGTTTAGTTGTATGGCCTGTGGCAAAGATTAAGTACCCTTTTTGGTTTAGTTGGAGCCTGCTATGTTGAATAAACGTTTTTTTAAAACAAAAGATGAAGCTGAAGTAACCTTTGAATTCTCTCATCCTGAGGCTGAAGAAGTTTGCTTACTAGGTGAATTTAATGATTGGCAACCTGTGCCAATGAAGCTTAATAAAAAACAAGGTGTGTTTAAATTTAAGCAACGCTTACCTATCGATCAACAATTTCACTTTCGTTATTTAATAAATGGAGACATTTGGGATAACGACCACCAGGCTGATGGTTATATTGGCAATACATTTGGCACAGAAAACAGCATAGTAAATACTCAACGCATTAATTAAGGCGATTCAATGGATGCTCTTTCGCAGTTGTTTTATCTGCATGGTATTGGCTTTGAATTCACTAAGTATACAGGTGAACAAGTGTTTTTTAGTGAAGACACGCGTAAACGTGCTTTGCAATGTTGTGGTGTTGATACAAATAACGAAGCTGAAATAACTCAACTAACTTATGATTTAGATGCATCGCTTTGGCTGGATTTAGTACCCAGTGTGAGCTTAGTTGAGCAAAAAACATGTGTTTTAAAGCTTCGTATAGATGAACGTCAGCAGTATTTAGCCGCTAATATTAATGTTCCTTCTCTTGGGATGAATATAGTTCTTGAGAACCTTTATAATTTGGCGGTTACAGGTGAATATTATTTACATGGCGTTCGCTATATTGAGCTTGCACTGCCTTTAGAAACGATGCCAATAGGTTACCATGAAGCACAGGTTCAAGTAGGTGAACAGCATGCAATTACGCAACTTTGGTATGTACCTGAGCAAGTTTACCAAGTTGAAGACAAAAAGCGCACTGGGTTATCTATTCAGCTTTACACATTAAAAAATAAAGCTCATTTAGGTATTGGCGACTTTGACGATTTACTAACGCTTACAAAATTATGCAGCTCGCAAAATATGGATTACATATTACTTAATCCACTGCATTTGTTATTTGCTGATATGCCAGAGCGAGCCAGCCCTTATAGCCCTAATAGCCGGGCTTTATTAAACCCTCTTTATATTTCTATAGTATTAAGCGAAGACGCACAAAATAACGCAGTTTTACATGATCTCATGCAACGAGACGATGTAATCACACTTATAAAAAGTAATGATCAATTTATAGATTATGAAAATGTAAGCCGTATAAAGTATGCGTTATTTGAAGCGCTTTATAATCAGTTTGAATTAACGGCAAGTGATGAGCGTCGCCGTGCATTTACAGATTTTTGTGATACTCATTCAACTACGTTAAAGACCCTCGAATCAGATAACTTAACATTTGATTATTACTTGCAGTGGCAAGCGCATATGCAATTGGCATTGTGTCAAAAAAGTTGTGCAGAGCTAGGTATGGCAATTGGCTTAATTAACGACTTAGCCGTTGGCTGTGCGGGTGATGGGGGTGAATTTAAAAATCAAAAGCCACTGTTTAGCCAAGGTGCAAGTGTAGGTGCTCCACCTGATCCATGGGCCGAAGCTGGCCAAAATTGGGGGCTTCCAGCACTAAATCCTCGAAGTCTTAGTAATAATCACTACCAATATTATCGCTCGCTCATTCGCGCAAATATGCAAAATGTAGGTGGACTTAGAATTGACCACGTAATGGCTATTAGGCGCTTATGGTGGTGCTTTGAAAATAATGGCGAACAAGGTGGCTGTTATGTTTACTACCCGTTTGAGCACTTACTCGCCATTTTAAAAATTGAATCACATATTAATCAGAGTATTGTTATTGGAGAAGATTTAGGCGTTGTGCCGCCAGAGGTAAGGCAGGCTCTAGCTTCAAGCGGTATATTTTCTAACAGCTTATTTTATTTTGAAAAACAACACAGTGGAGAGTTTTTAGCGACAGATGAGCTAGCAGCACAGTGTTTGTTAATGATAGCCAATCATGATGTACCGCCTTTTACAGGTTGGTGGCAGCATGCTGATTTAAATATTAAGCAACAATACAAGCTTATAACTTGCAGTGAATACGAGCAATTAAAGCAACAACGAATAGAAGAGCAGCATAGGATACTACGATTTATTAATCGCCATACCAATACAACCGAGCTTTTATTAGATAGTAATTCAGTCGAAGTATATAACGCACTAGCATTGTGTTTGGCAGGTTCTCAATCGCGTCTATTTGCAATTCAAATAGACGATTTAGATGAGCAGAAATACCCGGTTAATATCCCCGGGACAGATAAAGAATATCCTAATTGGCGACGTGTATTAACGCATACCAGTGAAGAAATATTTACTAAAAATGGCTCACTTTTAGCTGCTATCGATTCAATAAGGAAAAGTTAAATGAGCAGTACAATTAATAAAAAATCGTCAGCACAGGACAGCTCAGTAGATGAAAATAGCTATGATGCACAAGTACATGCATTAAATACAGGACGATTTAAAGACCCATTTAGCTTTTTAGGGGCACATAAAACAGATGCCGAAGTTGAAATCCGTCTTTACTTACCTTGTGCAATAAACGTAAGTGTTACATTAAATAATAAAAGCATTGAGGCGCAGCGCTACCAACAAAGTGACTTATTTATAGCTAAAGTTGATGCTCTACCCACCGCGCCTTATCAATGCATTGCTAAGTACACAAATAGCAGCATTACCTTTTATGATGAATATAGTTTTGAAAGCACACTTGATGCAGAGGCAATGTATTTATTTAACGAAGGCAGCCTTGAACATGCTTACTCTCATTTTGGTGCACATTTTAGTACTCAACAAAACGTAGAGGGTGTGCGCTTTTGTGTATGGGCACCCAATGCAGCAAGTGTTTCTATTATTGGTGAGTTTAATTTTTGGCAAGCTAATCGCCACTTTATGCGTTTTCATCCTGCAAGTGGTGTATGGGAGTTATTTGTACCGGGTCTTAAAGCCGACATGTGCTACAAATTTGCAATTACCGCGCAAAGTGGAGAAGTACTCGAAAAAGCCGACCCCTATGCCTTTAAAATGCAACAAGCACCTGATACTGCAAGTGTTCTGCAGTATAAACCGGAACCTATAAAGCTTGGCGAAAAGGCACTTCAAAACAGGCAAAAACGCAATCATATTGATGCGCCAATTAGTATTTATGAAGTGCATTTAGGCTCATGGCAACGCGCTGAAAACAACCGTTATTTAAGTTACACAGAGCTTGCTGACAAACTCGTTAGCTACGCCCTTGAAATGAATTTTACTCACTTACAACTTATGCCAATAAGTGAATACCCGTTTGATGGTTCGTGGGGGTATCAGCCTGTTGGTTTATTTGCTCCTACTAGCCGTTTTGGCGACTACAACAGCTTTAAATACTTTGTAGAGCAGTGCCATAAAGCGAATTTGGGTATTTTACTTGATTGGGTACCAGGTCATTTTCCTAGTGATCCGCATGGTTTGCACCGATTTGATGGCACTCATTTATATGAGCATGCCGATAAGCGCCAAGGTTTTCATCCTGATTGGAATACCTACATTTATAACTACGACCGCCCTGAAGTTAAAAGCTTTTTGATTTCAAATGCTATGTATTGGTTACATCAATTTGGATTAGATGGTCTGCGTGTAGATGCCGTAGCCTCTATGTTGTATTTAGATTACAGCCGAAAAGAAGGCGAGTGGGTTGCCAATTGTTATGGCGGGCGCGAAAACTTAGGTGCAATTGAGTGTCTAAAGCAAGTCAATATGCGCAGTTATAAAAACAACCCCGGCATTATGATGGTGGCTGAGGAGTCAACAGCGTGGCCGGGTGTCACCCAAAGTGTTGAGCACAACGGTTTAGGCTTTGGCTATAAGTGGAATATGGGTTGGATGAACGATAGTTTGCATTACATGCAGCACGACCCTCTTTATCGTCAGCATCATCATCACGAAATGACTTTTTCGATGGTATACGCTTTTAGCGAAAACTATATATTGCCATTAAGCCACGATGAAGTAGTACACGGTAAAGGCTCGTTAATTGAAAAAATGCCAGGCGATGATTGGCAGAAATTTGCAAATTTACGCGCTTACTACGCATTTATGTGGGCACACCCGGGTAAAAAACTCTTGTTTATGGGCGGTGAAATTGCTCAGAGAAAAGAGTGGGGGCACGATCATTCTATCGATTGGCATTTACTTGAGCACCAAAGTCATAACGGTATAAAGCAGACCGTAAAAGCGCTAAATACCGTTTATAAAAACCAACCCGCGTTGTATGAGTTAGATTCGAGTGCGGCTGGCTTTACCTGGATAGATAACAATAATAATCAGCAGAGTATTTTAAGTTTTGTCCGCTATGCTAAAAACGCAAAAGACTTTGTGGTTGTTATTGCTAATTTTACCCCCGCGTCATATGAAAACTATGCTATTGGCGTACCGAGTAAAGGGCGTTACAAGGTTATCTTAAATACAGACAATACTCAGTTTTTTGGCTCTGGCGTTGAGGTAACTAAAGATTCATCGCAGATAGTTCACGCTACAAATGAATCAAATCATGGCTTTAAACACAGTATTTCAATTGCCATTGGTGGCTTAACAACTATTTACTTACAAAAGGTTGATGATGAGTAACCGATTTGATGTAGCCCCCGGTAATGTAGAACCGCTAGGCTCTAGTGTTATCAATAATGGAGTTAACTTCGCGCTTTATGCGCCAGGTGCAAGCCAAGCTTATGTGTGTTTGTTTGATAAAAGTGGCCATTCAGAAATCCTAAAAATGGCGATGAATATTAACGAAGGTGGCATTTGGAGTATTCATATTTCGCCATTAAACGCCGGCGCACTTTATGGTTTTAGAGTCGAGGGTGAATATAACCCTAAAAATGGCCAACTGTTTAACGAAAATAAGCTACTTATAGATCCATATGCAAAGGACTTGTTTGGTGAGTTCACATGGAGTGAACGCCATTATGGGCAAATGCCAATTGGTACTAAAAGCACCGTAAATAATGCGATTGATATACCTAAATCAAAAGTAGCTGCTCCTACGTTGTACGCGCATAAAAAGCCAAACCACCTTTGGTCAAACACGGTTATTTACGAGTGCCATGTTAAGGGAACAACGTGTCGTCATCCTAAAATACCTAAATCTCTACAAGGGAAGTTTTTAGGGTTAAGCCACCCAAGCTTTATTGAGCACTTACAAAGCTTTGGCGTTACAGCAGTTGAGCTTTTACCTGTTCATTCTTTTATTAGTGAGCAATTTTTAACAGGAAAAGGGCTGCAAAACTATTGGGGTTATAACACGCTTAACTTTTTTACCCCCCATAAAGACTATTTGGTAAACGACGATATAAACGAGTTTAAGCAAATGGTGCGCGAGCTTCATGCTGCCGACATAGAAGTTATTTTAGACGTTGTTTATAACCATACAGCAGAGGCAGGGGCCGATGGCCCAATATTATCGCTAAGAGGCTTTGATAACTTAGCGTATTACCGCACAGTAGAGGGTCAGCCTAATGTATATATAAACGATACCGGCTGTGGAAATACTATAAATATTGATCACCCTAAAACACTACAACTTGTTCTTGATAGCCTTCGTTATTGGGTTGAGGTAATGGGGGTTGATGGTTTTAGGTTTGATTTAGCGACGATTTTAGGGCGCTCAAAAGCAGGCTTTAGCTCTGCACATACTTTTTTACAAGTGGTAGCTCAAGACCCTGTGCTTAATAAGGTTAAGTTAATAAGTGAGCCTTGGGATATAGGTCCTGGTGGCTATCAGTTGGGTGCATTTCCGCCGCCATGGCGAGAATGGAACGATCAATACCGCGATGTAATTAGACGTTTTTGGCAAAGTGAAATGGGCATTATTGCCAACGTTGCAAAACGTTTGCATGGATCGTTTGATATTTTTGAGCACAGCCAGCGTGGACCACTTAATAGCATTAACTTTATAACGAGTCATGATGGTTTCACGCTTGCCGATTTAGTGAGTTATGAGGAAAAGCATAACGAAGCTAATGGTGAGCAAAGCAGAGATGGACACAGCGCAAATCATTCGTTCAACTGTGGAGTAGAAGGCTTTACCAGTGACTCAAAAATAAACGCACTGCGTTTGCAACAACAAAAGAACTTTTTACTTACTTTAATACTCTCAAAAGGTGTTCCCATGATTGCCGCTGGCAGCGAAATGGCGCACTCTCAAGGGGGTAATAACAATGCTTATTGCCAAAATAATCGCACTAGCTGGCTTGCCTGGAAAGATTCTCAACTTAATCATTCGCTAACACGATTTATTGATGATGCTTTAAAAATTAGACGCGCGCACAGTGCGTTCAAACACAGTGTATTTTTAGATGATATAGACGAGCGTTTTACCGTTAAGTGGTTTACCGAACAAGGTAAAACCATGACCGACGCTCATTGGCATGAAGATACCAGACAGTTTTTAATGTATAGCTTACTTGATAAGCAAAACAATCATGCATTACTGATGGTATTTAATGCCAGTAAAAAAACAGTTTTTTGCCAAATGCCGCCTTCGCCTATTAATGCGCCGTGGCAAATGGTTTTATCAAGTGTAAATAATGCATCTGTGAGTAGTAATGAAGATGCGATGGTTGAAATTTCAGCACAAAGTAGTTGGGTTTTTAGTGCTAATTTAGAGGATGTAAGTCATGGCTAAACAAAGTGAACAAGTGTGTGTAGTAAAGGGCTGGCAAGAAGGTCCTGTTATAGATGAAAGTACGCTTAAAGATGACTTAACACGGCATTTTTATTATACCCTAGGTCGCGATAAGGTCGGCGAATCAAGACTGTATTTATACCATGCTTTAGCGCTGACTATTCGCGACAGGCTTGTTGCCCGCTGCAGAGAAACGAATCAACAAATTAAGCAAGAGAAACGCCGCAAAACGGCTTACCTTTCTCTTGAATTTTTAATGGGACGTGCGCTGGGTAATGCAATACTAAACCTAGATTTAGACGACCAAGTTGCTGCTGCATTACAAGAATACTGCACAACAGTAGAAACGCTTGAAGATGCCGAGCACGACGCAGGCCTAGGTAATGGTGGTTTAGGCCGCCTAGCTGCTTGTTTTTTAGATAGCTGTGCAAGTCTTGCGTTACCGGTAATTGGTTATGGTCTTCGTTACGAATACGGCATGTTTAACCAATCCATTAAAGATGGCAACCAAATTGAGCAACCAGATAACTGGCTGCGCGAAGGGCACCCATGGGAGCTAAGCGCGCCAGAGCATGCAAAACGTGTGAAATTTGGCGGTTATGTGCAAAGTTACACAGATAAATTTGGCCGAGAGCATCGCCAATGGATGAGTTCACAAGATGTATTAGCTGTACCTTACGATGTCCCTGTCCCAGGTTATAAAAACAATATTGTAAATACGCTACGCTTATGGAAATCAGAAGCGACAGATGAATTTAATTTGACCGAATTTAATGCAGGCAGTTACTCAGAAGCCGTCGCACAAAAAAACCTAGCTGAACAAATTACCATGGTGCTGTATCCAAACGACAGCAGCGAAAATGGTAAAGAGCTTAGATTGCGCCAACAATACTTTTTATCATCTGCGAGTATTCAAGACGTAGTTGATCAGTGGGTTTCCCAACATGGCGAGAGCTTTAGCGACTTTGCTGACTTTCATGTTTTTCAGTTAAACGACACGCACCCAAGTATTGCTGTTGCAGAGCTGATGCGTATTTTAATTGATGATTACGAACTTGATTGGAACGATGCGTGGCAAATCACCACCAAAACGATGGCCTACACAAATCATACGCTACTTCCTGAAGCGCTTGAAAAGTGGTCTGTTTCGTTGTTTTCAAAATTATTACCACGCATTTTAGAAATAGTTTACGAGATAAACGCACGCTTTTTAGCACAAGTTGCACAGCAATGGCCGGGTGATGTTAATAAACAGCGTGCATTGTCGTTGATTGAAGAGGGCGATGAGCCGCAAATTCGTATGGCTTACTTAGCCATTGTAGGTAGTTACTCTGTAAATGGCGTGGCAGCACTGCATACCGAACTGTTAAAAGCGGGCCTATTTAAAGAGTTTTACGCGCTGTGGCCTGATAAGTTTAATAACAAAACAAATGGTGTTACACCAAGACGTTGGCTTGCACATTGTAATCCTGTTTTAAGTAAATTAATCAGCGAAAAAATTGGTCATGACTGGGTTAAGAACTTTTCAACAATTAGCGACCTACGTCGTTTTTACGATGACAAATCATTTCATGGGCAATGGCAAAATGCTAAACGCGAAAACAAACAGCGTTTAGTTGATTTAGTTAAAGCGCGCTGCGATGTTGATTTTGACGTATCGATGATGTTTGACGTACAAGTAAAGCGTATTCATGAATACAAACGTCAGCTATTAAACATACTTCATGTGATTCATTTATATGACCGTATTCGCCGTGGTGATACCCAAGGGCTTGTTCCTCGCTGTGTTTTATTAGGTGGTAAAGCGGCACCGGGTTATTACATGGCTAAAAAAATTATTAAGCTTATTAATAACGTGGCAGAGGTTATAAATAAAGATCCGTTAGCAGCCCCGTATTTACGCGTCGCCTTTTTACCTAATTACAACGTAACCGCTATGGAAGTTATTTGCCCTGCAACCGATTTGTCAGAGCAAGTATCTACTGCAGGCAAAGAAGCGTCGGGTACTGGCAACATGAAGTTTATGATGAATGGTGCATTGACGATAGGCACGCTCGATGGTGCAAACATTGAAATTAGAGATGCCGTTGGTGCAGACAACTTCTTTTTGTTTGGGGCACAAGCGCATCAAATTGATGATATTAAATCGCGTTACAATCCTGAGCACTTAATCGCACAAAATAGCGATTTAAATAATGTAATGCACTTACTCGAAAGCGGCCATTTTAACTTGTTTGAACCATGCTTATTTGACGATATAACAAATGCAATTAAGAGCCCGCACGATCCATGGCTTGTTGCGCACGATTTTGAAAGTTATGTAGCAGCTCAAAAAGAAGTTGATAAAGCTTACGCAGATCAAACCTACTGGACACAAATGAGTATTTTAAATACGGCAGCCAGTGGAATGTTTTCAAGTGATAGAACCATAAGCCAATACAGTGAAGACATTTGGCATTTAGAACCCCTCAATATTAGTGAAACAGACTTAACGACAACTAAAAGCCATGCCACTAACAGCCTAGACTAAATGGAGAGAGTATTATGCCTAATTATGCAAATCGCTACATAAGTAGCCTAACCAGAGAAACTTACGCGTTAATACTGGCAGGCGGACGCGGTTCTCGCCTGCATGAGCTAACCGATTGGCGAGCAAAGCCAGCAGTTTACTTTGGTGGTAAACATCGAATTATCGATTTTCCACTATCAAACTGCATTAACTCGGGTGTGAGACGCGTTGGTATTGCCACACAATATAAGTCGCATTCATTAATACGACATGTAAATCGAGCTTGGGGCCACTTTAAAAAAGAGCTGGGTGAGTCGGTTGAAATACTACCTGCATCTCAGCGCCAAGGTGATGATTGGTACTGTGGCACCGCCGATGCTGTTTTTCAAAACATAGATATTATTCGCCACGAACTCCCTAAATATGTGATGATTTTGTCTGGAGATCATGTGTACCGCATGGACTATGGCGCTTTATTGGCTGAACATGTGCAAAAAGGGGCTGATATGACGGTATGTTGTATTGAAGTGCCTGTTGAAGAAGCTGCAGACACATTTGGTGTAATGACCGTTGATGAAGAAAATAGAGTGTGCCGTTTTGATGAAAAACCAGCAATGCCGAGTTCTGTACCTGGCAAGCCAGGTACATGTTTAGCATCAATGGGAAACTACATTTTTAATACTGAATTTTTGTTTGAGCAACTTAAGAAAGATTCTGAAAATGAAGGTTCTGGCCGAGATTTTGGTCACGATATTATCCCCGCGATTATAGAAGAGCATAATGTATTTGCGTTCCCATTTAGAGATCCAAATCAAGAAGGGCAACCTTATTGGCGTGATGTAGGTACACTAGATTCGTTCTGGGAGGCTAATATGGAACTGGTAATGCCAGAACCACAACTCGACTTATACGACCCAACGTGGCCAATATGGACATATCAAGAGCAGCTACCACCTGCTAAGTTTATTTTTGATGACGATGATAGACGCGGTATGGCCTTGGACTCAACCGTGTCGGGTGGGTGTATTATTTCGGGCTCCGCAGTTAGAAAATCCCTCTTGTTTTCTAATGTGCATGTTCGCTCATTTTGTACCATTGAGCAGTCGGTAATTTTACCCGGTGCAGTTATAAACCGAGGCTGTAAAATTAAGCGTGCGATAATAGACCGAAGCTGTGAAATACCTGCAGGCCTTGAAATAGGCTTTGACCCTAAAACAGATGAAGAAAACGGCTTTAGGGTATCTAAGAAAGGCATCGTTCTTGTTACTCGTGATATGCTCACTGAGCTTGCAAAAAAGTTAGAGCGCCAAGCGCGTGAGAATAAAAAGCTAGCGTAACAATAAGTTAAATATTAAGCACGACAACAAAGCTTGCTCATTCATGAGCAAGCCCACACAGGTTTAAAGGAAGTAGTAAATTAATGCATGTATTAATGGTTGCAGCAGAAAATGACGCGTTACCAGGCGCAAAAGTAGGCGGTGTGGCAGATGTAGTACGCGATGCCCCAAGGGCGCTCGCAAAGCAAGGTATAACGGTTGACGTTGTTATTCCTGACTACGGGTTTGAGCCGCTTGAGCGTATTTATATAGGTGAAGTAACCGTTGCATTTAATGCTCAACCGCATGTATTAACAGTTTTTAAAGTACAACAAGCCCAAAATAATGTAAGCCAAATTGTTATTAGCCACCCGCTATTTAGTGAATCAGGCAGTGTATATTGTAACGATGCACCGGGGAGGCCTTTTGCAACTGATGCGACTAAATTTGCTTTATTTAATGCAGCCGTCTGCGAAGCATTATTACAAGGTGTATTAAAGCGCCCTACAGCGCTACATTTACATGATTGGCACAGCGCCTGCGTTGCAGTTTTACTTAAGTTTGAGCCACGTTATAGCTCACTTAATACCTTACCCATTGCCTACACAGTGCATAATATTGCACTGCAAGGTATAAGACCCTTTAAACATGATGATTCAAGCTTAGAGGCATGGTTTCCGTCACTTAGTTATAATGGCCAGCAACTATGTGACCCTCGTTATCCGCATTGCTTTAACCCTATGCGCAGTGCAATAAATCTGTGCGATAAAATACATGTTGTATCACCAACCTACAGCCAAGAGGTTCTTGAACCTAGTAATTACGAGCATGGTTTTTTTGGTGGCGAAGGGCTTGAGCAAGATCTGCAAAATGCAGCAAGCCAAGGAAAGCTTGTCGGTATTTTAAATGGCTGCGAATATCCAAGCAATGCACTTGAAGGAGCAACTCTCGCCGATTTTTATAGCCAAGCCGAGAACACTTTATTTACTTGGATGGCAAATAGCGAGCAGTTACAAAGCGGCTACTATATTGCCCACCAACGACTACAGCAATTTAAAGCAACGATTAATAATGGCCCATTAGTCACAAGCGTTGGCCGACTTACAGAGCAAAAAGTGTTGTTATTGTGCCAGCAGGTTAATGGAGTATTAGCTATTGATAAAGTGTGCCAAGTTATTAATGAATATAACGGCAGACTCATTGTTTTAGGTTCGGGTGACAAAGAACTCGAAAGCATAGTTACCAAAGCAATGGCGCGAAATTCTAATCTTTTATTTTTGAAGGGTTATGGTCAAGGTGTTGGCGATTTAATGTATCAACTAGGTGACTTATTTTTAATGCCAAGCTCGTTTGAACCTTGTGGCATTAGCCAAATGCTAGCAATGCGTGCCGGACAACCCTGTTTAGTACACAGTGTTGGCGGATTAAAAGACACGGTAAAACATCATGAAAATGGTTTTAGCTTTAATGGCGACACGTTAGCAACACAAACGAGTAATTTAATTAGCTGTTTAGACGAAACTCTCTTAATTAAAAAGCAGAATCCTAAAAAGTGGCATAAAATTAAGCACAGCGCAGAGCAAATGCGTTTTTCGTGGCCGCAAGTGGCAGCTGATTATATAACAACCTTATACCGGTAAATCGTTACTGTATTGCAAAGTTTAGTGACAATTGTGCCTGCTTAGGGTTTAATTACTTAGTATTATATAAAAACTAAGAAGTAGGTAATGTGTCTGTATTTGTTGCAAGGCAAGCAATATTCAATCGAAGTAAAAAAGTAGTAGCCTATGAGCTACTTTTTCGTGATAGTCCTAAAAATTATTTTCCAGATATTGCCGAAGGCCAAGCAACAGCAAGGCTTATTATGGAAAATCAATTAAATTTAGGTACACGTCATATTACATCAGGCAAAAAGGCACTTATTAATATAGGGCCTGAATCATTAAAACTCGATTTATGTGCTTTTTTACCATGCCAAGATGTTGTTATTGAGTTGCTCGAAAGCATTGAGCCTACCGACGACAACTATGAACTATGCCGAGGCTTATTTCACAGTAACTATAAGCTCGCACTCGATGACTTTGTGTATAAACCACAGTGGGACCGTTTTTTAAAGCTTGTGAAGCTCATTAAATTTGATATTGCAATTACACCTCTTAGTGAAATACAACCCATAATTAATAAGTTACAAACGCATAAACAAATAAAAATACTTGCCGAAAAAATAGAAACACAAGATGACTATAAGCTAGCCTTTGATATGGGGTTTGATTATTTTCAAGGTTATTTTTTTGCAAAACCCATCATGATAAAACAAAACGACATTGACTATAACTATGGTTTAGTTGTCGCTATTTACGCCGAAATAATGAAAACAAGTCCAGATATAAAAACTATATCTGGACTATTTGAGCTTGATGCTGCACTTGCATATAAATTGCTGCGTTTAATTAACAGTGGCGTTTTTCCTATACAAAGCCAGATATCGTCATTAAAGCAAGCGCTTGTGTATTTAGGGCATGAACGCCTTAAAAAGTTTGTCAGCCTTATTGTTACTGCTCATACCGCAGGTAAAAAACCTGCAGAGCTAATGCAAGTGTGTGTTGTACGTGCTCGTTTTTGTGAGCTTTTGGCAAAAAAGGTTAATAAGAGCCAGTCAGGCGAAGCATTTTTAACTGGGTTATTTTCGTTGCTCGATGCAATCCTTGATCAACCCATGAGCTTGCTTGTAGAAAAGCTACCTTTTCCTGATGAAATAAAAACGGCATTATTAGGGGACAAAAACACACTGTATTATATTTTAAATGTTATTAAAGCATACGAAACAGGAAGCTGGTGGGCACTTGAGCAAGCTGTACTTTTGCTAAATATAGATAGTGCTATACTACCTCCACTTTACCAGCAGTCGGTCGATTGGGCTGACAGTTATAAGAACAATATTTAACGGATAATAGCTTTAATGCGCAATTATAATATGGACTTTATTCGCGGCGTTGCCGTGCTTGGCCTAGTTTACATGAATGCTTACGCCTTCGGCCTTTTTGAATACGGATATACCTCCTTAACTAATCCTCCTGTTAGCGACTCAATTATTCATACCTTTAGCAGCGTGTTTGTAGACGGGCGTTTTAGAACGCTGTTTAGTTTGCTTTTTGGTGCCGGGCTTTACATTCAGTGGCAACGTTATAAGTCTGAATTGCAGTTAAAAAGCAGACTTTATTGGTTAATCCTCTTTGGGTTAGCACATGGTTTTTTACTTTGGGCAGGTGATATTTTATTTGTTTACGGTGTATCTGGCTGGTTTGTTATTAAATATCTAGAGAGTGATAACAGCGTACTTTTAAAAAGAGGACTTGAGTTTATTTTGTTATCGGGGGTAGCTACTTTTCTTATAGTATCTAGCGTACCCGATGAAGTGATTTACCGCGATTCAGCACAGTTTATAGATTTATATAACCCACACTATATTGATTACTTTATTAGTAACCTCGCTATGAACACATTGATGCTTGTTATGGTGCCAATAATGACAATGTGGATGTGCGTGGGCCTTATGCTCATTGGCATTTATTTATATAAACAAGACGTTTTTAGTAAAGGCTTAACGACTCAGCAATTAATAGTTTGCGGTGTAATGACCCTTGTTTTTTGTGGAATCAGGCTTTATGCATCACAGCTTAATGGCAGCTTAGGGTATGGGGTGCAAGAGTTTGTAAATATGTTTGCAGCCCTGGGTATGGCTACGCTGTATATTCATCTAATTGTTAAATTTTGCAGTAACAGCGCACACGTTGGCACACTTATTCAACAATCAGGGCGCTTAGCATTTACTTTATATATTAGCCAAACTCTCGTGCAATTATTGTTATATAAAGTGCTATTTACGCATTGGGTGCTCAGTTTTGATCGTATTGACTATTGGTTAGTTGCATCGGCATTAGTTGCGCTGCAGCTCATATTTACCTTTTTATACAGCCGCTATTTTAATCAAGGCCCGCTTGAATGTGTATGGCGTAAATTAACGAAAGCAAAAATTAATGCTTAAACACCTATAAATAGTAAATTAGGGGCGAAAAAATAGTGTGGGTGGTTTACACTACTCGCCTTAAAAATTACTACGCTATAAGTGCCATGACCGAATTAAAACGTTTAAATAAATTTATTAGTGAAACAGGATTTTGTTCACGCCGCGAAGCCGATAAATATATTGAGCAAGGTCGTGTCAGCGTTAATGGCTACTCGCCAGAAATGGGCGTAAAAGTTGCCGCTACCGATGTTGTATTAATTGATGGTAAGCCTCTTAAAGCCACGCCGAAGCGCGTTTACATTGCCTACAATAAACCCGTTGGCATAACGTGTACTACCGAAAGTAAAATTCAAAGTAATATTATACGAGCAGTTAACTATCCAACGCGCATATTCCCAATAGGGCGCTTAGATAGACCGTCTGAAGGGCTTATATTTTTAACCAACGAAGGCGACATCGTTAATAAAATTTTGCGTGCTGGCAATAATCACGAAAAAGAATACGTTGTTACGGTAGATAAACCGCTTAATCGTCAGTTTGTTACAAAAATGGCGAATGGTGTGCCTATTTTAGATACCGTCACTAAAGAATGTAAAGTAACACAAAGCGGCCCCAAAGAATTTAAAATAGTACTTACCCAAGGCTTAAACCGTCAAATACGCCGCATGTGTGAGTATTTGGGCTACGAAGTTGTAACCTTAAAGCGTACGCGCATAATGAACGTAACACTTAAAGGTTTAAAAGTAGGGCAGTGGCGTCACCTATCAGATATTGAAATGGCGCAAATAAACGATTCGATTTCTGACTCAGGTAAAACCCAAGAGCACTCGCTTGATGCTAATAAGCAATCAGAAAATAATGCACCTTTAGCACCTAAAAAACGTGATTTTCAGGGCGAAAACCCACGACGCTTTAATAATGGTGATCGAAATAGTGAGCGTAGTAATGAGCGAAATACAAATCGTAACTCTGAGCGTAGCAATGCTAACGGAGAGCGCAAAAATGAGCGAACTAATACTCCTTACCAAAAGCGTTCTACAACGTATGTGGGTAAGCCAAAAAGCATTAAAGAAAACAAATCGTCTAATGCTAAATCAGACTCAAAACCAAGCTCAGGCCGTATTCTCAGCCTAAAAAAATAATGTGCAGCTAAGTGGTATTCTACTACCACTGTATTTCTTGTACTATTTTACCAAGTGGGCTTTTAACGCCCACTAAGTTTACGTTGTTATTTTGCAAACCCACCAATCTACCTTTATCTAAATACCATCTAAAAGTGTGCTTTTTATAGCTTTTTAAATCCAGTACAGTCAGTTTTGCGCAACTGTATTCATAATCAGTTGGGCAAGTACCTACTTCGAGTAATTGATATTCTTGCTGCCATATATTGTTGCTGTATTTATTGGCAAGTAACTTGACTGAAATACATACCGACGTCCACAACCATAAGTAAATTAAAATAGGCAAAAACAGTGGTATAAATGCGCTGCGGAACTTCCCATGCACATTAATATAATCTTTGACCGTATGTTTAAATTCAAAGTTACTATTATATTTTTTATATAAGTGCCTAAATAAAATTACCGACAGGACTATCGTCATTATAGGAAATAACGTAAACGTTAAAGTGTCGTATATACCGTTGGGGATAAAAGCGGGATCGGCTTGTTCATCCCATGTAAGTAAAGCCAGTGGGGGAGCCGTTGCTATAAGTAGTAGAGCGCTATTGAATAGTTGTTTAAAGGTCACAGAGATTCACTTATAAAATGCTGCTTGTATAAAGCCCAGATTAGCGCTTAAATGCTAAAACCAATGTAAAATAAGAGTATACCTAAATAAATTGCAATCGCCGATAATGCGTTTTTAGAGCGCAGGCGCTTAATTAGGGCGTGTTGACCTTTCGTGATTGATTTTGCAGCAGCGTGTTTGATTTTTAGGCAAGGCGGAGCCTATGTAGTGTGGTTATTCCCCATAAATTGGCGATAACGCAGCATAAAGACCAAACATGCGCTGCCCTTTGGGTTCTTTCTAGGGACGATTAACTCTTTGTTGCTCAGTTTTTACTTAGCCCACTAGGTTACAAACCTCGCGCCGCGATTAAATCGCCCCTAGATTGAACAAATTTCAATCCATAAAGATCAACACGCCCTAGATCGCGTGTGCCATCAACCATGCCTGAAATCACAAGCGGTAAACCACCTGTAAATCGGTAGTTGTTTAAGTTCACGTTACCATTATCGTCAGTTATAAAACGTAAATAACCAAAAAGTATAAAAAGGCTGCCCGCTATTAGTACTGCAATTTTAAACTTTTCCAAGGCTTTTCCATAATATTGAGTTAGTTATTAAAACGCCATTGAGTCTAGTTAGTATAATTTTACTATATTTCGAATTCAAATTTTGCCTAAATCCATTAAATGGCCTCATTATGTCGCTATATTTGGCGTATATACGCTAAAGCTTGATTTATATTGTGCATTAGCAAGTACACCTTAGTTATATGTTGGGTAAGCTGTTAAGATGCGCCGTCTTAATAATGCAGAAAGGTTATAGAAGTAACATGTCAAAATTTTTCTTTATGGGTAAGCCCGACATAATGGGTAAAAATAACAGTAATGGATTTGCGCCAAATCGTACCGCAAAGGTAGGCACAGAGTTACACCCGTTAACGCTAATTGTAAACTCAGCTGAACGACAATCAGAAATAGAAGCCATACTAGAAGAGCATTCGCTGTTTGCTTCAATTGAAGTTAAAGCAGACGTACCAGAAGATATTCGCGAACTAGACTTTGCGCTTAGTAAATCCAAACCACAAGTATTTGATAAAGTACCAGAGCGTAACGCACCTTGTGTATGTGGTAGTGGCAAAAAATATAAAAAGTGTTGCGGTTAGTTTCTTAACAACTAAATATGTAGCCTTTCTTTTTTTATCGGTATTAAATAAAAATGCCACAGGATTTTGAACCTGTGGCATTTTTTAATGTTAACCAATTATATGTTTAACTACTTACGAGGCTCGTAATCAATTCTAAATATCACGGTGTACAGTACCGGCACTACAATTAGAGTCAAAATTGTAGCAAAGCCCAAACCAAACATAATTGTTACCGCCATTGACTGGAAGAACACGTCAAATAACAGCGGGATCATACCCAAAATAGTAGTTATAGCTGCCATTGCAACTGGTCGTACACGGCTCACACCAGAGTCAAACACGGCTTCATAGGACGATTTACCTTCCCTTAATTCAAGGTTTATTTGATCAACTAATACAATACCGTTTTTAATTAGCATACCGCTTAAGCTTAACAAACCAAGTAGCCCCATAAAGCTAAACGGAGCATTCATCGCTAGTAAGCCCGCGCTTACACCAATAATAGCCAAGGGTACAGTTGCCCAAATTACAAGCGGCTGTTTAAGCGAGTTGAAAAGTAGTACGGTTACTGCAAACATAGCTAAATAGCCCAGTGGTAATGAGCCAAATATTGCTTTTTGCGCCTTGCTTGATGACTCAAACTCGCCGCCCCATTCTAGTTGGTAACCACGTGGTAGTTCCATGTTCTCTATTGGGCCGCGAATACGTGCAAATAATTTAGCGGGTGTTTCGTCCCCTAATACATTGTGATCGGCCATTACTGTAATAGTTCGTTTGCGATCGCGGCGCATTATTAGGCTGTCTTCCCACTGCACATCAAATTCGTCTACAACTTGAGTCACTGGTATAAATACACCAAGAACTGGGCTGTATATTTGAAGGTCGTGTACGCTTTCTACGTTTAAGCGCTCGTTAGCAGGAGAGCGAGCAATAATAGGCAGCAACTGCGTGCCATCGCGATATACGCCCACTTGTTTACCCGATAAGCTCGTTAGCAACACATTATCTAAGTCTGATTTACTAATACCTAATCGACGTGCTTTTTGCTCGTTAAACTGCGGGCGAATCATTTTGGTACGTGCGCGCCAGTCATCACGAATATTATATGCACCTTCGTCTTCACCAATCAGCTCTTCGGCTTTAGCGGCGAGTTGTCTTAAAATAACAGGATCAGGGCCCGAAAAACGCGCTTCTATTTTTGCATCAGTAGAAGGGCCAATTTCCATCGGTTTAATTTTAAGCTGTGCAGAGAGTGCATGATTGCTTGAGTAATCACGCACTGTTTGCATTACAGTTGCTACGGCTTCTCTGTCGGCAACACGAATAATTAATTGCCCATACGCGGGGTATGATTTTTCAGGCGCGTAGGTAAGCATAAAGCGCGGTGCACCTTGGCCTGTAGTACTTGTCACTTCTTCAACAAGGTCTTCTTTTTGCAAAAACTCTTCAAGTTTTTTAACGCCCTCAAGGGTTGAGCGAATATCAGAGCCTTGCTCTTGCCAATAATCTACATAAAACATAGGTGTATTAGAGGCAGGGAAAAACGACTGTTTTACAGAGCCAAAACCAACAACCGCAGTACACAGCAAAACAACCATTAATATAAGCGTGGTTTTTCTAAAGTGCAGCGCTAAATCTAAAATCGCTTTATAACCATTAAAAATAAAACCTTTGTACGGGTCTTCATCTTCTTGGCCTTCTTCATTTTTAAATTCGTTTTCTTTAAACATTAAATTGGCAAAAAATGGCGTTAATGTTATGGCTGTTATCCAGCTTAATAAAAGCGAAATAAACAACACCCAAAACAAGCTACCGGCAAATTCACCACTGGCATCAGAGCTTAAACCAATTGGCGCAAAGGCAGTGACTGCAATTACTGTAGCTCCAAGTAAGGGCCATTTTGTTTGCTCAACAATGTTAACAGCCGCTTTTAGTTTTGTTTGGCCACGTTTAAGGTTTATAAGTATGCCTTCGGTGACGACTATGGCGTTATCAACTAGCATACCAAGAGCAATAATAAGTGCTCCAAGCGATATACGTTGCAAGTCGATAGCAAACAACTTCATAAATATAAACGTACCCAGTACGGTAAGCAGTAAAATACCACCAATTAAAATGCCGCTTTTTAAGCCCATAAATAACAGCAGTACAACAATAACAATCGCAATGGCTTCAAGTAAGCTGATAATAAAACCATCAACCGATTTTTGGACCTCTTGTGGTTGGTTGTATACCGAATTTATGTGAATACCATGAGGGCGTTGATATTCAAGTGATGCTAAATGCTCGTCTATGTTTTTACCCACATCAACCACGTTAACACCCGACATAAACGACACGCCAATAAGTAAAGCTTGCTGAGAGTTATAACGAATAATGTTATTTGGTACTTCTGCGTACTCTCTGTAAACCTTTGCTACATCGCCTAAATAAATAAGCTCATTGGCCCCTGATTTTGAAATTAATAAGGTTTCGAGCTCTTTTACATCTTTAAATTCGCCAGTAGGGTGCAAGCGAATTGACTCATCGCCCACACGAATTTTACCTGCGTTAGATACGGTGTTTTGCGATTGCAATAACTGGAATATATGGCTTGGCGCAATACCTAATTGAGCAAGCTTACGCGTAGAAACTTCAACCATTACTTGCGCTTGTTGTTGCCCCGCAACGGTTACTTTACTAACGCCTTTAACCAATACCAGCTCACGCTTTAAAAAATCGACGTAATCTTTAAGCTCGTCATACGAGTAGCCATCGCCGGTTACCGAATACATAACACCGTACACATCGGCAAAGTCATCCAAAATTGTACTTGGGTAAACACCACTGGGTAACGACGGAGAAAGGTCGTTAATTTTACGGCGCATTTCATCCCAAATTTGGCGAAGCTGCTCTTTACGATAATTGCTTTTCATCTCTACTGAAATTTGCGATTTACCGTTAGATGAAATAGAGGTAACGTAATCAACATAAGGGAGTTGCTGAATCGCGTTTTCAATCGGAAAAGTAACTTCTTCTTCAACTTGCTGCGGCGAAGCGCCAGGGTACATGGTAATAACCATGGCTTTTTTAAGCGTGAACTCAGGGTCTTCTAGTTGCCCTAAATCAAAGTACGAAACACTACCGCCAATTAATAGCAGCAGCGTAAACATCCAACTGATTACTTTTTTCTCTATGGAGAGTTGTGCAAAGCTCATAATTATAAGCCTCGCTCTTTATTCCATGCTCTTACTTTCATGCCTTCTTTTAGTGAATGCACACCGGCTGAAACTACAATTTGGCCTTCTTTAATACCACTTAACACTTCAATACCATCGCGGTGTAACTGGCCAACCTTTACAGCTTGTTTATGCACTTGGCTAGTTTTTGAATCAAAAAGCCATACGTAGGCGTTATCTTCAATTGATTCTTGCGGCTCAGAAAACACCGACTCGATAGGTAAGATTGTGTAAGCAACTTGCGAGCGCGTTACTTTACTTAAATCAATAAGCACGCTACCCGTCATACCGGCGAGTAAATTAAAGTCCTCAGGTACTGGTAGCGAAAATACAACCTTATAAGTAAGTGTTGCAGGATCTGCTTGGGTATCCCACTCTTTAATATCAAGTATGTATTCTTTGTTGTCAAAGCCATCAAACTTTACAGTAGGGTGGTAATCGGTGCCTTTTTTAAAACGAGCGACTATTTTTTCAGGAACCTGAATTTCTACGTCCATTAAATCGCGTGTTTCTAAGCGTAATATATTTTGCTTTGCTTGAATATTTTCAAAGTTTTTAACAAACACCTTAGCGACAGTGCCTGAAAATGGCGCGCGTAGCTCGCTGTACTCAAGGTTTGTTTGTGCAATTTTAAATGCAGACTCAGCAATTTGCATATTAGCAGTGGCTTCATCTAATTCTGATTGGCTGGTGATTTTTTTCTCAAACAATTGCTCAATTCGGCCAAGTTGTGATTTTGCCAATTCAAAGCGTGCTTTACGTTCGTCAAACTGTAACTGAAAATCTTCTGGGTCTAGTTTTGCTAATAAATCACCTTTTTCAACGTGTTCACCAGCAAGCACAGGAAACTTAACAAGTTCGCCATTTACCCTAAAAGCAAGGTAAGAGCCTTGGTTTGCAACAACTTCAGCAGGAAAACTACGAATGTTAATTTGCGTATCATGACCTATGTTGAATAATTTAACAGGGCGAATAGGCTCTTCTTTAACTTGTTGTTCTGGCTCAGAACAGGCTATTAAGCTAAGTAAGGTCGTTGTTAATAAACATAGACGAAAGAGTTTCATGTCTTCTCCGTTGCAATGATGGCAAAATAATTAAGTGCAGCATACGCTGCAAACATATAAAATAAAAATCATTAAATTTTAGAAACTCAATAAGTTTTACTTATAATGTTGCAGAGCGGTATATGAAGCTGAATCAATTAATAATTTTAGATGCCATAGTGCAAAGCGCAAGCTTAAGCGGAGCAGCACTAAAGCTACATAAAACGCAGCCCGCGCTTACTCTCGCCATTAAAAATTTAGAAGCTAAAATAGGATTTGAGTTACTAGACAGAAGTAAATACCGATTACAGCTCACTGAAAAAGGGCGTATTTTTCACCGCGAAGCGAAGCAGCTCCTGCATGCCAACGACGAGCTGGCACAACTTGCTGAAGAATTAGCATTAGGCAATGAGCCTCAATTTAGAATTTGTTACGAACAACTGTGCCATATGCAAAGTTACAATGAGATCATAAGTAATACTTTTAGGTTGTTTACTAGCACCGAATTTAGCTTAACAAGCGGAAAACGCTTTATTTCATTAGAGCAAGTAAACAGTGGGCAAGCCGAATTAGGCATTGGCCCGTGGTTTGACTTATTTCATGCAACAGGCGATTTAGAAAGTGTACCAATTGGTAAGCTTGCTATTGGCATTGTGAGCGCTAAGGGCGTACTTCCTCAAAAACTCACCTATAGCGAACTGCAAACGTATCCGTGTTTAGCCATGTTTGAAAGTGACTTGAGTATCGACAGCGACAGGCTATCGTACTCAAAAGGCTCCGCCATGATGAAAATTGATGATGTATCGACCTTAAAATCGTTTTTACTCTCAGGTGCTGGTTGGGCAATGATGAGCCTAGAGCACTGCGACTCTGAAATAAAAGCTGGCTTACTTCAAGAAATACACATAACTGACCGAGAGCATAAGTTTAGCGCGCAAATTAGAGCCTTTAGGCAACATGCAATGCACCACGGCCCTGTAGCGCGTACTATTTGGGAGCAATTTAAAGTACTTAGTGAGGCGTATTTAAATGAACGCTGATATTGATAAAGAAACACTTATTTATACTGTTATCGCAGGCATACCAATAGGTAAAGTGGCAAGCTACGGGCAAGTTGCAGCTCTTGCGGGCTATCCGCAAAACTCACGATTGGTGGGGCGCTTATTAAAAATGATGCCAAACGACTCGGTTATACCTTGGCACAGGGTAGTGAATAGCCAAGGTAAAATATCATTTCCTGAAGGTAGCGAAAAATACCAAGAACAACGTGAAAACTTATTATCAGAAGGTGTATTATTTAAAAACGACAAAGTGAATATGCGCGAGTGCCGGTGGGAGTGATGTGACTATTATGGGCAGGTAAGTGCCATAGCTGACCTTCAAGGCGTGAATCGATACTCTTGTTGGGTGGCGCCTTCAGCTTAACCAACCTACCTTTTGACGTTACTGTATGACATAGTTCGGATAAGTGGTGAAGCCACGCCATCCGATAAAAATGATGAATTTAATACAAACAACTCGACTTACCACGTTGTTAAAACTAAAGATTACTTTTTAAAGCAAAATATCAGTTTTGACTAAGATTTTATAACTTGGGAGTTAAGTGTGAGAGCCAAGAGAAGGACGGATTGTGCAACATATAGCTGACGTTTAGCAACTTGTTAAAAGCCAACTGACTCATTCAAATCGGAAAGCTGTTGCTGCACTAAACTAAAAGAAACCTCTTGAACAAAAACAGTTCCACCCATCGTGTATCTGGAAACAAGATTGTCTTTTGGTACGTTGCTCGAATTTGCAATCGAATACCGAAACAAACGTCTGTCATTTGAGGCAATAGTTACTTCGAATTCTAAAAGCGTGTGGACAGGAAAAGCATCTGGTTTTATTTGTACTGTATGAGTACCTGGCGCAAGATAAAACCCAAGAAAACCTTTCGTTCCTAAACAGCCTTTTTCTATCTTACTTACAACAACATTTAAACAAACAGTTCCACCGTCATCAGCCAAAGGCCGGTAAAAGTAAACCAAAGCTTGATCTTGATTTGTGTGCATAAGACCCGAAAATTTAGGGCCTGTGGCTGCGGGGTTCATACAACCACTCAATGCCAGTAAAAAAACAATTCCTACGATAAATCTCATTAATACATCCTTTACTCTAATTGAAAGCCCCTCACTTTTAAAATGCGAAGCAGCGACCGTATTTTCTCCCAGCCCGCGCAGCGGGCGACTTAATTTGTTAGCTTTGCTAATCTGCAAGTCTCTCTTTTACCTTTAACGTGCCTGAATTAAGTGCTACGAAGTTAGTTTGACCCACTTTAACCATTCCCTGTAACCAAGTACCAATAAGTGTTCTAGGAACTTTGTTATCTGCAAAGTGGGGTAATAGCGCAAGTTGATAGCGAGTTTCCACCCAATCTTTACCTTCTGAGAAGCTTCTCCTAGTGGTAAAAGAGAAAATACCATTTATCAAGCGTAAAGACTCGCATGGAAAAGGAAGCTTGGTGACATTTGAGATGTCTTCCATTTCTACAAAACAACCTGAAGAATTGATGTTTATATTAATTGCACCGATAGCGTTTGTGGAACCAGAATAAAAGCCCTCCCAGTTTCCTGAAAGTTCTTGTTGCGCACTAACCGCAGTACTAAAAAGTAATGTAAAAAATATCAGAGAAAGTTTCATCGTCAAGCTAACATCTTTATCAGAGGACACTTTGCCTATTTTAGCGTGAAAACGTCCTTATTTTATAAGCTTCTATTAATAGCAAAAAGCATAAGTTATTGCTAGTTATATATATTATGCTTTGGGTGGGCTATTTAGTCATGTAGTAAAGGGAAAAGTATCCTCTTAGTATTACTTAGCTGACGGCAAATCTCCTGAATTGCCGGTTATCGCTTGATACCGACTATTAGCTGAGTGCAAAAAGCTGACCTTTAAGGCGTGAATCGATACTCTGTTGGGTGGAGCCTTCGGCTTAACCAATCTACATTTTGACGTTACTGTATGACGTAGGTCGGATAAGTGGCGAAGCCACGCCATCCGATAAAAATGATGAATTTATTACAAACAACCCAACTTACCGCGTTGTTGAAACTAAAGATTACTTTTACAAAGCAAAATATCAGTTTTGAGTGTTTTATAACTCGGGAGTTAAGTGTGAGAGCCAGGAGATGGACGGCTTTGTGCTATTTGCGGACGATGGCAACGCTTAACATATGGGGATTTTAGGAACGCTTTTTCAGCGAGTAAAATTCCCACCATGATGTTTTTGTTATGTTTTGATTTTAAAAACAAAACGACGAAATAGTAAAGCCTGTATTAAAGCGATAACACCTAACATCCACTGTCCATTAAAGTAGAAGCTTAGACAGATAAAAACACTAGGAAATAAGGCATAAAACAAATAGCTTTTGTTGGTAAATTTACATATTACCCAATGAGAAGGAAAACCAATAAATAACCAACCCAAAATTGAAATTAGGAGAAAAACGCCAATATAAAGTAGAAAAGAAACAAACAACCCCAAAATATCAGAAAATTGCAGGTTGCCTGAATTCAAAATGGCAACTAGAGGCAAAAAGATACTTGAGATAAATAAACTTCTAATTATGGCGCTATCCCAACTTCCTAAATTCAATGGCTACTCTCGCAAAACATAACGCCGTAATAAACGGCACAAAATAGCAGGCTAAACTTAGCGACGAAGGAGCACAGCCTGCTGTTTTGTGTCCTTTGTTTAATACTTTGTATGGATAATAAACCCATAAATTAATTAATACTTTAACCAAGTTCGGGTAATGTGAGGCCCAAGCTTTGGCTGC
>NZ_JADYWO010000020.1:0-19922 GCF_015864775.1 Pseudoalteromonas sp. NSLLW218
AAGTGGTGTGAGCCATTAAGCTAACTTGTACTAATTACCCGTGAGGCTTAACCATACAACGCCAAACGCGTTTTATGCGACAGTTTAGACAGAAGTTAATATGACTAAAGTAGATATTACTTAAGAAAGACTTAAAAAATATTATCAGATATTTTCCAAATTCAGTTAGTGCGTAGCGATACGGATTAACGCCCAAATTTGCTTGGTGACAATAGCGTTTTGGACCCACCTGATTCCATGCCGAACTCAGTAGTGAAACGAAACAGCGCCGATGATAGTGTAGCATTTGCTATGTGAAAGTAGGACATTACCAGGCTTCAAATTCTAGAAAGCCCGATTCGAAAGAGTCGGGCTTTTTTACGTCTGCAGAAAAATAAAATGCGCGCAATTAATACCAACCTGCATAAATCTTTGATCAATTTAACGAATTAAATTGCACTATAACGTCCTTAAAAGTTTTTTATTTAGAACAACTAGATATAAAAATTTTTGCCTAGTTCTAGCGTAATTTTCTTAACGTTAAATAGACCCCATATATAAGCAGATTGGTATAACACTCACATCAACACCCATCACGTAGGGCGAGCGCAGCGACTCCCGACGCTAGAATCACCATAAGTGCGCACTTATAACACTTAAACTTCAATTCTAACCTCACGATATAGCTTCATATTTTCACTAAATTATACTCAGATCTCAGCGCTTCTCGTTTCTTCTCATTTTGTTGCAATTTCATTCTTGGTTTAATAAGTGACCTGTGTAAAACTAGCTAAGTTAATTTAGTAAATCAGGTGACATGAATGTCGAATATTAAAGCTTGGAAACTTATGAGTCTGTTTTGTTTGTTCGCAGTGCTTATGGGTTGTCAATCTAAAGAAGAGCAGCTACAACAAACAATTCAAGAGTCTATTAAAAAGGTAGATACGGAGCTGTCTCAGCTTGGTACTGCACTCGATAATGGAAGCGTACGCAATGCTGTATTACTTAAAGAATATGGCGAGCTTCTTAAAAAACAACAACCAGAGCTTACAAAAGTTGTTGATGTAATTACCCTTGATGCAACGCGCCAAGGCGCACTTTATAGTGGATTAACACAGCGACTTAAAGATATTAAAGGTACTTATTTAATTCCCCCTTATGAAGATACGCTACATAGTATTGATTTGTTGCGTGAAGCAGCCAAACCAACGCTATTCTCTGATGCGTTAACCGATCCTATCAATATGCTAGCTGATATGTCTAAAGGTGCTTTAGCACGTGTAGGTGCAATTAGTAAGCAAGCTGAAGGTGAGGGTGTTGGTAACCAAATGGTTGGTAATCCTAACTATGGTAATTGGCAATCAAATAGTAATGGTATTAGCTTTTGGCAATGGTACGGAATGTACCGTATTTTAGGCGATGTATTTGATCGTGTTGAATACGGAAGCTGGAGCAAACGCCGAAAGTATAGTTATTACAATGACTATGGCCGTTCACGTTATTCAAGCCCTAAACAAATTAAAACCCAAAGCGCTTTAGAAACACGTACGCGTCAAACATACCAACGCCAAGGTAAACAGTTTACAAGCCCTTATGCGAGTAAGAAAACAGGTGCATCAGGTTTAAGCCGCAGCAGTTATACGCCACCAAAAAGCCGCAGTAGTTATTCTCGTTCGAGCAGTTATAGCAATAGCTCTGGATCGGTGCGTGATAGTGGTAGCAGAACCTCTCGTGGCGTGAGCCGTGGTAAGTAAAAGAATAAAGTTGGAGTTAGAATAATATGTATGAATTTAATGGAATAACTATGTGGTCGCTGCAAGCGCTGGCGATTGATTTTGCAATTATTGTTTTATTATTTGTAAGCCTTAAATATATAAAAGGCTGGGTTTCAAACTTACATGCAAATGATGAAATAACAGAGCGTGATAACTTTGCCTTTGGTATTAGCTTTGCCGCTGGCTTGGTGGCGCTGGCGATTGTATTAACGGGTGTAAGTAGCGGAGCTTTTGCTGCAACACTGCAACAAGAAGCACTGCAAATGTTAGCTTATGGCGCATTAGCAATTGTACTTATTAAGTTGGGTCACTTTTTTCAAGATAAAGTAGCACTTCGTAAGGTAAGTCTGCACGACGAAATCGTTAAAGGTAACGTTACAGCTTCAATAATTGATTTTGGCCATGTTGTCAGTGTTGCTATCGTTATTCGCTCAGCTCTATTATGGGTGGCTACTGATGGCTGGCATGGTCTTCCAATTGTAATTGCCGCCTTTATTATAGGTAGCGTTGTATTACTACTTGTTAGCCAGTACCGAGTGCAATTATTTAAGCGTACAAATAAAAGTGGCGACTGCCTACAACAAGCAATTGTTGATGGTAACTTAGCTGTGGGTATTCGTTACGCTGGATTTTTAGTCGGTAGTGCATTAGCTATTACAGCAGCAACGGGTGTTGCACCTTACGCTGCTGATAATATTAATGCGAGTTTACTATACTGGGCTATTAGCGCTGTTGTGAGCCTTGTTGCATTTATTATTTTGCACTTAGTGACAATTAAAATAATTTTATCTGGTTGCGATATTTCCGATGAAGTTAATCGTCAAAAAAATGTAGGTGTAGCTACTATTTCTGCAGCAGTATCATTTGCTGTAGGTATCACTATGGCAACATTACTAGGCGCATAATCAGTGTCATCAACCACAACTAGCCCAAGTAAGTCTCGCTTACTTGGGCACGATATATTACTTATTACTGTTATGGCCGTGCTTGCTGGGTGCGGCCTTATTTATGAATACTTACTGTCTCATTATGCTGGCCGTGTACTTGGCTCAGTAGAGAGCGCTATTTACGCGATGATCGGTACTATGATTGTAGCAATGGGCTTAGGCGCTTTTTTAGCACGTTGGTTTAAAGATGCATTTACCGCTTTTGCTTGGCTAGAAAGCATTATTGCTTTAATTGGCATGGGCTGCATTTTAGCAATAGCGGGTGTAATAGCAGTTAGTTATTCTCTTCCTCATTTATTTTCGAGCATTTTTAATTTACCCCCTGATGTTGTACTTAATGGTTACGTATTTCAAAAGCTACAAGAGTGGTCACGTTTTCTACCTTATGTTTTTGGTTTAATACTGGGCTTATTTATTGGTATGGAAATACCGCTTATAGCGCGTATTCGTCAGCATGTTTATGGCCGTTTTTTAGAAAACAACGCAGGGACTATTTATGGTGCCGATTATATTGGTGCTGGTATTGGTGCAGCCATTTGGGTAACTATCATGCTATCAATGCCTATAATGCAAGCTGCAGCGTGGACGGCGTTATTTAATATCATTGCAGGGCTTGCCTTTTTATGGCGCTACCATGCTCATGTGCGCTTTGCTAAGGCACTTTTAGTTTGCCATATAGTGCTGTTGGCATTATTTGGCTTTATTTTAGTATTTGGTAGTAGCTGGATGAACAATCTAAGTAATGTTTTATACAAAGATAAAGTAATTTACTCACAAGCCACTAAATACCAACACGTAGTATTAACTGAGCGCTTAAGCAAAAACCAACCTCAGCCAATTACCGATTTATATTTAAATGGGCGTTTACAGTTCTCAAGTATTGATGAGCAAATATATCATTCAATGCTGGTTTACCCTGCAATGCTTGCCTCTAACAGACACGACCGTGTATTAATAATTGGTGGTGGTGACGGGCTTGCACTTAGAGATGTTTTAAAATGGCCTGTGAGTGAAGTAACGCTAATAGATTTAGACGCGCAACTACTCAATTTATTCGGTCATAAAGATGGTCACTTTACGCCGCCAGAGCACATCAATAAGCGATTACTACAGCTAAACAATAAATCGATGCATGACTCGCGAGCCAATATAATTGTGGGTGATGCATTTTTAGAAGTAGAAAGGCTACTTGACCAATCTAAGCAGTTCGACACTATTTTAATTGATTTACCTGACCCTAACCATCCTGATCTAAATAAAATGTACAGTGACTACTTTTATAATCATGTACGCCAGTTATTAGCACCCGATGGCGCAATGGCGGTTCAATCAACCTCACCTTATCACGCTAAAAAAGCGTTTTTAAGTATAGGCAAAACGGTTAAAGCTGCAGGGTTTGGGTATGTTGAGCAATATCAGCAAAACATACCTTCGTTTGGGCAGTGGGGCTGGACTATAGCCACTAAAATGGGGCAGTCGGCCAGTGGTCGAATTAATGATGCGACGGCTATGCCTGTGCCATCAAGGTGGATTAGTAAAGAATATTTATTGGCAAGTTTTGTATTTCCTAACCACTACTTTGAGAAAATTAAAAGTATTGAGGTCAATAGGTTAGGGTCTGGTCAGTTGTATGATTACTACCGAACTGCATGGCAAATAGAAAGCGAATTATATAAAAACTAATAAAACATGGTTGACATAATATGTCGACCATGAGAATCTTAACTCAGACATAATATGTCAAACGACAAAAGGCAGAGACATGGAATTAAATGAACTTTCAATAAAATTAGCTTCTTTTGAAACTGAAGGCGCTAACTTTGAGTCTTTCTTGATTGCCAACCCTGGCGAGCAAGATGTTTTACAAGTCATTGTTGATGGAAATGATGAACTTCCAATTTTTGTTACACAAACACAAGAGCAGCTTTTATGTATTAGCTACTTGTTTGACGAAGATGAAGTTAAGAGTGAATTACGCAACGAGTTAAACGAAACATTACTACGTTTAAACGTGCCAATTCCACTGAGTGCATTTGCTAAAATCGATAACAAATACGCGATTTTTGGTGCACTGTCGGTAAATTCATCATTAGATGACGTTACCCACGAACTAGTGACATTAGCCGATAACGCTATCGATGCACTAGAAGCCGTGACCTTGTATTTAAACGATTAATAGCTAGTTAGTGGAGTTAAGATTATGAGTATTTTAAAAAAATTATTTACAGCAGTACGTGGCGGCGCTCGTGAAGCAGGCGAAGCAATTGTAGACAAAAATGGCATCCGTATTTTTGAGCAAGAAATTGCAGATGCGCAAAATGCACTTCACCGTGCTAAAAAAAGCCTTACTGAAGTAATGGCTAAAGAAATGCAAACTAAGCGTAAAATTAGCGCTGTAGATGCATCAATCGCTGAACATGAAGCGTATGCAGGCCAAGCTCTTGAAAAGGGCAACGAAGCATTAGCATTAGAAATTGCAGAAAAAATTGGTGACTTTGAAGCTGAAAAAGCTGAAAACGAGCAAGTATTATCTGGTTTTAGCAATCACATTGTTGCGCTTAAGCAGCAAGTTAAAGATGCTGAAAAATCGATCAAAGAGAATCAGCGTCAGCTTACAATGGTTAAAACCACTGAAAGCGTACAGCAAGCAACAATGGCTGTTAACAGCACACTTAATACAAACAGCTCGTCTATGACATCGGCTCGTCAATCGCTTGAACGCATTAAACAGCGCCAACAAGATCGAAGTGACCAGCTTGGTGCTGCAAAGCAACTTGAGTCAGACGTAAATGGCGATGACTTAAAAGCAAAAATGGCTGAAGCAGGCATTGGCGACACAAGTCCAAAAAGCGCTGATATTTTAGCTCGTATTAAAGCGAAGCAAAATAGCTAACCATTACGTTTATACTTTAAAAAGGTAACCGAGTTTTTCTCAGTTACCTTTTTTGCTTAGAAGGCAGCCTTCCTATGTTTAATTTTTTCAAATCTAAAAAAGAGCCAGAACGTCAGCTTAATCATCCGAGCGAACTTAAAAAAGGCGACATGTTTAGCGTTATTGACTCATTTGCCTATCCTGCATGGTTAAAAGGTGAAACGTTACGTGTTACTGATATTCAGACTTACCAATATCAGCACAGTAGCGATACTGAATTTGTACTTGAGACAAATAGTGGCCAAGTTGTATTTTTACAAATTGAGCAAGATGACGGCGAAGAGTGGGCTAACTTTTCTATTAAAATTCAGCGAAACGAAGTTGAAGAAATATTTAGCCTTGATGAGTTTGCGCGTATTTTTGATGAAGAGTCGTTAACCCACATTACAGTGCAAAATACACCAGAGCGCTTTATGCAGTTTTTAGCTAAAAGCTATCAACAAAGCGAGTCGCCTTATGTGTGTTATTTCCATAATAAAGACTACCGCAATCAAACTTTGCCTCGTTATGAGCAAGAAGGTGGTGAGCCATGTGAAATGATTTGCTTAGCGTCAGATAACGAAGGTTTTGGTTTAAATATCGAAATTTGGGATGGTGGCGAAACCGAAGTATCGCTAACGCTCATGCGTCCAATGTCAGACATTGTAGACTTGTTTCCCGGAGATGCTAAGTGAGTGATGCTAACGACAAGTGGTTACGTCAGGAACAAGCTGTACGTGCCACGCAAATGGCATTTGATCTGAGCAGCGAAGTTCAAAAGCTGATAAAAAAACAAGCGATCGATCAAGAGTTAACTCCATCAGATATGATCCGAAAAATACTTGGCTTAGACGTAAAGTCTAAAAAAACGCGTCAACGTTTATCGTTTAATTTAAATGATGATGAAATAGCGCAACTAGCCAGTCGCTTTGATGTACAAAGTGATGACAAGCGAGCCGTAAAGCAACAAGTAGCTGATTTATTAATAGCTCACACTAAAAATAAAAAGTGAAATAATTTAATTAGGTTTTTATGAATATTATTTTAATTGCTTACTTAATTATTTTTGCGTTGTTTGGTACTGCGGCGAGTTATTTTGTTCGCTTTATTTATGCATATTGGGTGCTTAAAACAATGCCCATGAAATACATTATTAAAGCGGGTATTTGCGTGGTATTGGTGGTAGTAATTTCAGCGTTAATTCCATATTTAAGTTAACGCTGAAGTTAAGGTGGCCGTTTTTATTTTATATCAAACGACTGACACTGCTGATTAATACACAGCGATTGCACTTCAAGTACAGGAGAACAATCAGTTAAGCCTTGTGCTTTATTTTGTATGCTTTCTTGTTTTGTTATTTGTTGAGCAAGCTGTTCCGCTTCTTCTTGAGAGGTGTTTAGCGTTGAATAAACAGCATATTTACTCGGTCCGCCACAAGCACGTGCGCCGACTTCAAGGACTTTGCACTGAAAGCTAGCGGTGCAGCTATTATTACTCACCATGTTATTCAGATCATAGTTCAAGTCAGACAAGTTTTTACTTTGCTCATTTGACGTCACAGTGCTAGCACAACCACTTAGTAATAAAATGCTGCTAGCAATGCTTATAATTGACAGTTTAACTGTTGATGGTAAACAACTCATAACGTTATCCTTAAAATGCACTTACCGCTGAGCCTTCAAGTTTAACACATTTATTTTCAACACACTGCGTGCTTGGCGTTGTTAAATGCTGACAAATGCTCATCATCCCTTTTTGTGAATTATAACTACTTTCAAGCTTAGTAATTTTGTCGCTAAGGGCTGCTACTTGCTCCTCAGATGCTGCGTTTGTTGAGTACACAACAAAGCTGCTTGGCCCACCACATGCGCGACTACCTACTGCATTTACTCTACATTGAGTGCTTGTATCACACTGTTTATCTGCAATTAGTGTATTTAATTCGGTTTTAGCTGCTTTTATATCGTCTATTGAAACGTTTTTCAAATCAGCTTTTGGTATTTTTTCAGCAATCACACTATTTTTTTTATTTTCTTGTAATTGAGTGTTTTCTTCTAGCTTTTGTAGCTCTTGCTTTGGTGCTTCAGCTTCTGAGGTGATTGTTACTTGCTGTGTTTTAGCGGGTTCTTTATCCAAACATGCAGTTAAACACAGTGGTAAAAGTATGGCTAACAATGGGGTACGCATAAAAAACCTTGATAGTGATGAAATATTCATCACTATCATACACTGTGCATTTTTTACGGCAATAAAAACTATATTATCAAGTAATTAAAGACGTGAAAAATATTGTTCTGTTAAAGTCCGCCCTGCGTTAGTTTGGTAGGGTTGAGTAATTTTTCGAGTTCTTCGCGCGGTAGATCAGTTTCTTGTTCGGCTACATCAATAATAGGGCGGGCTTCTTTATAAGCCTGCTTTGCTATTTTTGCTGCTTTTTCATAACCGATCACCGGATTAAGCGCCGTTACCAAAATTGGATTTTTAGCGAGCGCTTTATCTATATTAGGCTGATTTACCTTAAAGCTGGCAATGGCTTTATCGCCCAATGCCTGCGCGCTATTGGCAAGTAATTCTATGCTTTGTAAAATATTATACGCAATGACTGGCAGCATCACATTCAGCTCAAAATTACCCGCCTGGCCGGCTACCGTAATAGTGGCGTCGTTACCTATTACTTGTGCACTTACCATTGCGGCTGCTTCAGGTATAACAGGATTTACTTTGCCAGGCATAATAGATGAACCTGGTTGAAGCGCTTCAAGCTCTATTTCACCTAAACCTGCAAGTGGGCCTGAGTTCATCCAGCGTAAGTCGTTCGCTATTTTCATTTGTGCGACAGCGAGTACTTTTAATTGCCCTGAAAGCGCGACGATGGCGTCTTGTGAGCCTATGTTATAAAAAAAGTTACTACTAGGCGTAAATCTAATGCCTACATTGGCACTCAGGTTTTCTGTAAATTTTGCTGCAAATTTAGGGTCTGCATTTATTCCTGTTCCAACGGCTGTACCGCCTTGTGCAAGCTCGCATACACGCTCTAAGCTATGTCTAATTCCTGCAGCGGCATGGTTAACTTGTGACTGCCATGCACTTAGAGTTTGATCAAACGTTACAGGCATTGCATCCATTAAATGCGTACGGCCCGTTTTAACTATATGGCCTACTTCAGCTTTTTTCTTTTCCAGGCTTTGCGATAAGTTTTCAAGCGAAGGAAGTAATTCATACACTACGTTTATTGCACTACTGAGTGCGATAGCAGTAGGAACTACATCGTTAGAACTTTGCCCCATGTTTACATCATCATTAGGGTGAATGCTTTCACTGCCTATCCGGCTAGCAAGCGTTGCAATAACTTCATTGGCATTCATATTTGAGCTTGTGCCCGAACCGGTTTGAAAAATATCAACGGGGAAATGCTCAATGTGCTCGCCATCAATAATACTTTGGCAAGCTTGCTCAATAGCATTGGCTTTAGCTTTGCTTAAATGCCCAAGCTCATAGTTACTTTGTGCTGCGGCTTGTTTTATATAAGCCAGTGCAGTTATAAATTGCTTCGGCATAGGTAAGCCACTAATGGCAAAATTATTAACCGCTCGCTGTGTTTGCGCTTGATAGAGTGCATCAGTAGGTACTTTTAGCTCGCCCATGCTGTCTGATTCTGTTCTAAAGTTGCTCATAAGTGTGCTCCTTAAAAAGGGTTGAATTCGTGACTAAGAATACGAGCTTCACGCTCAAGTATTAAAAATTGTGCAGTATTGTTATGCACTTTATAAAACCGTTTTAGTGCTAATAAAGGTTTGTATAACTGCTCTAAACATTGTTTACGAATAGCATTATGTATAAGAGGGTCGCACATTTTGTTTATAATTTCATGGTGTGTGCGTCTAAGGTAAAACTCTTGAAGCAAGGGGTTACGTTGTTGCTCAAATTTTTTGGCGACGTTAAGGGCGGTTTCTATGTAATCGGCAACGAGCATGGGTGCATGTAGGCCAGGTCTTAAGCAATGGCAAGAGAGTTCTTGATGGTAACGATGCTGGGCATAATTTGAAGACATAAAAAAACCGACTCAAGTTAACGATAATAGTTATCATTACATTTAATCGGTTTCAGTGTAAACAGTTATTATAAAAATTATTTGCGATACTAATTTGAGTTTTAATTGTAGCCAAGAATAAATATCTGATCTGTTTCATGTTTGGTCATCGCCTGTTGATTGTGTTTAGGGTGCGAAAGTAAATCGATTACTGTAGCTCTCATATCAACGGCGTAACTATGATCGTCGGTGGTTTTTTCGGTTATAGCAATAGCTGCGTCTACAGCTGTATAAGGGGGTATATGCATAATTTTATCCTTTGAAATTTAATATAAGTTAAACCCTTTAGTGGGTTAGTTATATAAAAGCATATTACGTACCAATCATAATGAATTAGCTCAACCATATGATAGTTATAGTGTTTAAAAATTATATTTTTTTCATCACGACAAAATAAGCTAAATTTGCTTTACTGTTGTGCATTAATCTACAATTTTGGTGCACAGTAATGACAAAGCCATTTTCACAAGCCTGTGAAAACAATAAAACCCCTATTTTAGAGCAATTAAGAGTTGTATTAAAAAATACTAAAACAGTACTCGAAGTTGGCTCAGGAACCGGCCAGCATAGTGTTTTTTTTGCAGAGCAATTACCACATTTACAGTGGCATACAAGTGATCGCGCTATAAACCACGAAGGGATTAACTTATGGCACCGTGAAGCTAATTTAACTAATTTACATGCACCACTTGAGCTTGATTTAAATAATGAATGGCCAGTAGATAAGGTTGACGCTATTTATACTGCAAACACATTTCATATTGTGAGTTGGCAATTAGTTGAACGTTTTTTTGACGGTGTTAAACGTCACTTAAATAGCGACGGTATGTTGTGTATTTATGGGCCATTCAAATTCCAAGGTGAATTTACCAGCCCAAGTAATGATGACTTTAGTGCTTTTTTAACAGAGCGCGATCCGTTAAGTGGAATAAGAGATTTTGAAGCAGTTGAACAACTAGCTAAGCAAGCAGGGCTTACGCTTATTAGCGATACAGCCATGCCTGCAAATAATCAGTTACTCGTTTTTAAACGGCAGTAATGAGCTACATTGCTCTTTATATATATCAATATGGCCGCGTTCACGCTTTAAGTAGTCGCTTATTGCATTACTAAAGTCGCCATCAACAATATGGTGAGCAGAGTAGGTAAGTACGGGTTCAAATCCGCGTGCTATTTTGTGCTCACCTTGTGCACCCGAATGAAAACAGTTGAGTTTATGCTTTATTGCAAACTCAATACCTTGGTAATAACACAATTCAAAGTGCAGCGAATCTACTTCCTCACTTGCTCCCCAGTAGCGCCCATAAAGCGTGTTTTTACCTACTAAACTAAGTGTTGCAGCAATCACGTTATCGTTTTTTTTGGCCAGCATAATAACGAGGCTATTAGCCATTAAGGCATGTAAAAGCGTAAAAAACTCCATATTTAAATAGCCCAAATGACCAGATCGCTTTAAGTAGGTACGCTGATAAAACTCACAAAACAATTGCATTATCTCGGGCGTAATTTGCGTTCCTTGGAGCCATTCAATATCAATATTCTGTTGCGCTATTTTAGCTCGCTCTTTTTTAAGGGATTTACGTTTGCGAGAGCTAAGTATTTGCAAAAAATCGTCAAAGGTTTCAAAACCTTTATTAAACCACTGAAATTGCACGCCTACTCTTAACATGGCGTGTTGCTCAGTTAATGATGTAGCTTGGGCTTGGTCGCAAAAGTTAACATGCCATCCCGACCACCCTTGCTCAGCACTGTGTATGTTTAGTTGCTCTGTAATGTATTGGTACACAACGTTAGGGTTAGCGTGTTCAATAGCAATACGCTTGCCTTCAATGGGGCTAAAGGGAATGCCAGATAGCCACTTGGGATAATATTCTAAACCATGTTTTTCGTATGCCTCAGCCCATGCCCAGTCAAATACATACTCGCCGTATGAATGACTTTTTAAATACCCGGGTGCAAGTGCAACGAGCGTATCATTTTCAAAAATAGCGAGGTGATGGGGCTGCCAACCGCTTTGTTGTGTTACGCATTGGCTTTGTTCAAGGGCATATAAAAAAGCATGTTGAGTAAATGGTTCATCACCAAATAAACGTTGCCACTGCGCCTGATCAATCTCATTAATACTGCTAAACCATTGGTGCGAAAACGTTCCCATGACTACTTACCTTGTAGGTGTTTTAAGCTGTTCTACGTTTTTAATAAACGTACTAATTTGTATTTTAAGCTCGGTAAAATGAGGATTATAAGTTAAGCGCTGTAAAGCCGGATAGTGTTTTAAGTTGGCGCTTGTACGCTCTCCTAGTTGTGGGTTTTTTGTTGTTTTACATGTTTTGTACAGGGACTCGTCGTTAATAAAGCTGCCACAATTACGATAAGTTGCGTTAATTCCATAATGTGGATTTTGCGGTGAGTTAACAACCGCAATATGCGATATACCATAAACTTTTTTACACTGAGACGTTGTGCATTGCGGGTTATTTACAGTGTAGTCACTAGCAAAGTCTGGCGGTAAAATATCAGTGCTTCCATAAAGTACTAAAGTATCGAGCGGCTTATATTTAATTGAATTACCTTTGTGTAATGCACTCAATAACGTTAGCGTGGCACGCGTATCTATCGTGGTATCAATATCGCTAAGTACACTAAAAATAGGTAATTTAAGTGGAGGGCGTTTGTTTAAGCTACTTATGCTTGCAAGTGACATTGCATCGTACGAAGCGGCAGCTGCATTTAAAGGAAATGATTCATACTTAGCAAAGTCTACATCGGCGTCTTTATCAATCCAATTAACAAAGGGTATGGCATCAATCCACTTTGCTATCCAGCCGTATTTATTGTGAGGTTCGGAGCCGGGCGAATAAAGCATAAGCGCTTTAATTTTAGGTGAAACAGTTTGCTTAGTTGCGTAATCAATAAGTAACGCTGCACCGGTAGAGTAACCTGCGAGTATCACCTCATTAAAGTCTTGCACCGAGCGTTCAATACCGTATTTTATTGCTTGTTGCCATTGGTTAACGTCTACATTGAGTAACGCACTTGCGGCGCTACCATGTCCTGGTAATAAAATAGTACGCACAGTATAGCCTTGCTGATAATACACTTGTGCTAAATCGTGATACGTAAAGGGGGAGTCAGTTAGCCCGTGGATTAGTAGTGCAACTTTATTACTGTTTGGATGCGTGAGCTCAAAGGGAGCAATAATATCTGTAATAGTAGGCTTAGGTTTTCGCTTACCTTGTGTTACTAATTGCTGATACGTTTGTGTAATAATAGGGCATGGCATATTTGAACGTGGATTGGCTTTATTTATATGTTTATATGCAAAATCTAAGTAATCGTTAAATGGTAAAAGGGCATGGTAATTAAAGCGCTGGTGGTTGTGCTCATTTTCAAAGCGTAATAAGCCTTGTTGCTTACTTTTTGTTATAAATTTAAAGTCGCTCGCCTGCGATATACAGTTTTGAGCGACGGTAATATGCGAAAAAATACTTAAAACAAAACCAAAAGCTACTCTTAAAACTATTCTTAAAATTAAATCACTATTATTCATTAACTACTGCATATTGGGCAAGACACTCAGTTAGCTTAATGAGTTCAAGCGGTTTTGCAAGATGTTGGTTAAATCCAACGGCTTGTGCATGTGCTTTATCCTCTGGCATAACGTCGGCAGTTAAAGCAATAATTGGGAGTTCTTGTTCGGTTTTAAACTGGCGGATTAGGGCCGTTGCCCTATAGCCATCCATTACAGGCATTTGGCAATCCATAAGCACTAAGTCAAAATGCTGCTTTTTAACTATATCAACGGCCAGTTCGCCATTTTCTACTATATACGGCACAATCCCCAGCGAGCCAAGCATCGCTTTAATAACCATTTGATTCACTGGGTTGTCTTCTGCGACCAAAATGTCTAGCGAAGTAATATTAGTATTATCAAATGTAATAACATGTTCTTTTTTAGGCTCTGTTGTTTCTAATTGCATTGAAAATGTAAACGTAGAGCCTTTATCTATTTCACTTTCAAGTGCTATTTCTCCCCCCATTAATTGGCTTAGCTCTTTTGCTATTGTTAAGCCCAGCCCTGTACCACCAAATTGCCTAGAGGTAGAGCTATCAGCTTGGGTAAATGCATTAAATAATTTTTTATGTTGGCTTGGCTTTATACCTATTCCGGTATCCTTAATGGTTATAACAAGCTGTACTTTATTGGCGGCAGTAAACTCTGTTTCTATGTTTAAAGTAACGCTGCCTTGGCTTGTAAATTTAATCGCGTTACTACATAAATTAAGTAATATCTGCTCAATTCGCATAGGATCACCAATAAACCAGGTATCTAAAGGTAGCTTTGAGTTAACTTGCCATTTAATACCTTTGTTAACAGCGCTTTGTTCAAACATATTGTTTATGCGTGTTATTAAAGCACCTAAGTCGAATGCAATAGATTCAATAACTAACTTTTGGGATTCTATTTTTGATATATCAAGAATGTCATTAATTAAGTTTAATAAACTTTTAGATGATGAGTTTATTTTATCTAAATAGCCAATGAGTGTACTTGCAGTGTCTGTTTCGCGAGCAAGTGAAGAAAAACCAATAACGGCATTGAGCGGTGTTCGTATTTCGTGGCTCATATTAGCTAAAAATTGGCTTTTAGCTTGATTAGCTAAATCGGACTGCTGTTTTGCTTGTGCGAGTGAGTGTGTACGCTCTGCAACTTGACGTGTAAGCGCTATTTGTTGCTGATTAAACAGTAGTAAAACCATTAAAATTAAAGAACATACGGCAACTTGAAGTATGAGTAATAATAAAGTTAGCTGACTGTTATGTTGTGTTAAAAAGCTTTCTTTAAGGGATAGTTTTACAATCCATTTTTGCCCTGCAAAGTCCACGTCAAACGACATTAAACGGCTGCCTTTGGCTTGCTGAACATCTTGAGAGTAATTACTATAAAACGGCGGTGTGTTTGTATCTTCATATATACCAATCGAAAACATATCAGACTGCTGTTTAGTAATAGCTTGTTCAATAATACTTCGTACTAAAAATACACCTGTGGCATAGCCTTTAATTGTTTCTTTATCGTTACTTTGAGAATACACAGGAGCAAATAATAAATAAGCTGGCTTAGGCTGTTTGGTCTGTACTAGTTGAATTATCTTAGTCCCTACGGGCATATATTTTATAGCAGGGTTAAGCAGGGAATTTTTTCGATCAGGGTTTGAAAATACATTAAAGCCAATAGCTTTTTGATTACCATTAAAAGGAGCTATGTATTTTACTATAACAAGGGGATCGCTAATTTCAAGAGGCTCACCTACTACATCAACATCTAAATGGTAAATGTTTGATATCTCTTGAGCAAAGACGTCTCGTTGATCTTGAGGTATTTTTGCATTCCACGATAAAGCGTGAATAAACGCATGCTGGGTTAGTAATTGGCTAGCATAAGAATAAAAATCTTGTTGGCTTAATGTTGAAGATGATTGAACCTGACTTGCTAGGCTCTGCACTGCAATAATACTGCGATTTGTATATCTATAAAGGCTATTTTCTATAACGTGTACTTCACGTTCGGCGATTTTAATTGTGCTTATACGGTTTTCTTGATCGTATAGCTGTGTTGTAACCGCAACCGACACAAATAAAATAGAACATACTGCAATTGTTGGAAACGCCGATATATTATGTTGGTTAGACTTTTGTGGTAATAAAGAAAGTAAAAACGGAGTTGCAATTATTACTCCTAATGTATCGCCAAGCCACCAGTAAATAACATTCTTCCAATGATTATCAATACTGTAAACTGAGTTAAATTGACTAAGAGCGAACACGCCAAAGTTAGCCGAAATTAAACTGACTAATATGGCTATGACGAGAATAAAGTAAATTATGTTTTTACGCTTTTTAAAGCGTAGTGGGTGGCCAAGCCAAAATTTTAGTAAAGCAGCGCCCACCATTGCCTGTATAACCACACCAAAGGCGATATACATTGCCTCGTTAAATGAGTTACCGACAAGGACTAGCTCATGAGCTGAACTATCAAAAATATTTAAATTAAATGCAATTGCAGCTACAAATAAAGGCGGGATAAAGCGCCACCACCAAATATAACAACCGACCAAAGCTATACCAGCAGGTAACCAAATTGGAATTATTTGCGAATTAAAAGCAAGTTTAGTGAGTGCTATACCCACTAAAAAATATGCTAAAGCAAACATGATGTAAAAAATAATAGAATGATTTTTAGAGTTAAAATTTTTCACATAAGGTCCAAGCAATTATTATTATCGTTTTGAAATATCAGTATAGCTAACAGTAAGTTATTTGGGTTATTTTTATAATGGTAACTGTTTTTTGCTAAATGATTGTTTAAGCACAACTGTTGATTCTATATTTGCGATACAACTTAAGCCACCTAGTTGATGTTTTACAAACGTTTCGTAGCTCTCAAGATCATGGGCAATTATTTTTAATAAATAATCATAGCTCCCTGATATTACACAACACTCTAATACATGTGGTAATTTTTCTACATGTTGCTCAAATTGCTCTGCAGCACTTACCGAGTTTTGGCTTAATCGCACAAACGCATATACCAACACATTAAGGTTAAGTGCTTTAGGGTTTATGGCGGCGTGGTAGCCGGTAATAATGTTTTCTTGCTCTAACTTTTTTATACGTCTTAGGCAAGGTGTATCCGATAGGTTAATACTACTGGCCAAGTCTGAAACCGACATACGAGCTTGGCTTTGCAGTGCAACGAGTAATTGCTGATCTTTTTTATCTAACATAGTTGTCGGCTTTTATTAATTATTTTTATATTTGTAGTGATTATTGCTAAGTATTGCAGTTTTTACTAATTTTTTGGCGTTTTACCCTCATTGAACTCTGTTAGCATTTAACTATAAAAATAATAGAGCACAACAATGAACACACATACCGCTATTTTCGATCACTGGATACGAACAGAGTTTGTCACTTTAAATAGTGAATTAGAGCAGATTTATTGGCAGCAAACCGATAAAGCAAATGTAGAAGGGGTAGGCGAGGCCTTAAAGCAACAATTAGAAAAAAAAGGCAACGCATTAATTAGCAATTTATTAGCCGAGGGCAACACAGATCAAGGCTTTGATAGCGCTTTTGACTTACTCGGTAACGTAGGATTGTTTATGGCAGCGTGTAGGCGCCATGAAATTACTGAGCCAAGCAGAGAAACAACCTCTCCACTAATAGAAGCCTCAGCGCTTGCTATGCATATTGGTGCATCAATTGGCGTAACCCCTCGTTTTGCTACCGCCCATTTAACTACTCATAACAAAGCACTTAACGGTATTTATAAACGATTTACTAATTTACCCGATGAAAAGCTATTTATTGATTACAACACCCAAGGTATTTTGGCCTATAAACGAGCAAGTGATGCTTTATTAAAAATACTGCCGTTAGGCATTTCACACCCCTTGTGTGGTGAGTTATTAAAAGTAGCTAAACAAGCGCTTATAGATGTTATTGAATCAAATAATGCACTTTATTCTGAGCTTGATACAGATCGCTTTTTTAACTGCGTTCGCCCTTATTATAAACCGTATCGTGTAGGTAAAGAGGTTTACAGAGGTGCAAATGCTGGTGACTTTGCAGGTATTAACGTGATTGATATGTTACTAGGCCTTTGTAGCGCAAACGAGCCTAGTTACTCGCAAATGCTGGTGGATAAGTTTTTATATATGATGCCAGAGGATCAGCAAATACTACGAGAAGCCATGCGTATGCAAAGCTTTATGGATGACTTTTTACAAGCAGAGCAATATAAAAATACAGGTTGGTTTAAAAACCACGCAAATTTATTTATCCAAGTGTGTAAATTACATGGTGACACCGCGGTCGGTCATCATAATCAACTGGTTGAAAAGTTTATTGCTCAGCCTTCAAAAAATATGCAACAGCAGTATATGAGTAAGGTAACAGCAAGTGGTCCGCCGCTTCATGTATTGCTTGATTCGCTCGAAAAACTAAGAGATAGGCGAGCCAGCGCAAAACGCGACGATATAAAAACACGTTTTGACGATCTAAATACACTTAAAAAATGGATTAAATAGCATGCTTAAAAACGATTTTTGTATGGCCGATGGCTGTTATTTATTAAACCACTCGGTAGGGCGTCCTCTTAAAAATACACAGCAATATTTAGCACAGCACTATTTTTTACCATGGGAGAGCTCAAGTAAAGAACCTTGGCAGCAATGGCTTCCCGCAGTTGAGCAATTTACTAGCGCACTTAGTAAGTTATTTAATGCGCCTAGTTCGCAGTTTTGTCCTCAAGTTAATTTATCAAGTGGCTTAACAAAGTTGCTTATGTCGCACCCTCGATTACAGCAAAAAAATTGTAAAGTGCTTATGGCGCAAAGTGATTTTCCGAGCATGGGTTTTGCAATGCAAAAAGCATTACCAGAGTGCGCACAAATTATGTTTATACCAGAGCACGAAAACCTAACTGATATTAATGTTTGGCAGCGCTATATAACTTGCGATATCGACTTGGTTTTTATAAGCCATGTGTATTCAAATACAGGTGTACAGGCGCCTGTATACGATATTGTAGCTATAAGTAAATTAACCAATAGTTTATCAATAGTTGATGTTGCTCAGTCAGCGGGTGTTATACCGCTTGATTTAAGCGTACTTGATGCTGACTTTATGATTGGCTCGAGCGTTAAATGGCTATGTGGTGGTCCAGGTGCAGCTTATTTATGGGTTAACAAAAACCAAATAGAGTATTGTAAGCCTAAAGATGTGGGTTGGTTTTCGCATCAAAATCCATTTGAGTTCGATATTAACCACTTTGAATATAGCGCCAGTGCGCTCAAGTTTTGGGGTGGCACCCCTTCTGTAGCGCCTTATATTATTGCCGCAAATAGCATTGCTTACTTTGCAGAGCTAACCGCTCACAAGGTAAGAGATCATAATTTAGCTATGCTTACGCTTATTCATGAGCAACTAGGCAAATATGTTGTATCGCCTATGAGTGATGATAAGTGCAGTGGGACTGTGATTTTGTTTTTTAACAAGCAGCAAGACCATGTACTTACAGCGCTTAATAAAGCGAAAATCAGTGTAGATGCTCGTAAATTTGGGATACGAGTATCGCCACATATTTATAATACTCAAGAAGACGTTGAGCAGTTTATTTCGATAGTAAAACGAGCGCTTAAGGGTTTTGGCTAAGCTGCTGCTTTCTTTGTTTTAATGACTCTATTTTTTGCTGCGTTTGATTAATTGATGCGTCGTAAGCTTGTTTTAACGAATTTGTTTTAGTTGCGATAGCATCAGCAATAGACGAAGCGCCTAAACGATTGGCTTTATCTTGAGTCATGTAATCTATCTGCTGTTTTTTAGCTGCGTATTCTTTTTGGCTTTGTGCAATCGATAGCTCAAGGCGCTTTATTTCACGCTCTATTTGTTGAACTTCTAAGAAGTCATCCACAGAGGTGTCGGTAATACCTTTACCGGGCGTAGAGCTTTTGTATGCTTCAATTACGTTTATATCTTTAAGAGTAATAACTTGTGCATCTTTAGCGCAAGGCGTTTGGCTAAAGGTAGGAACGCCCTTAATTACACACTTATACACTGTTGTACTTTGTGCCAAGGTAAAAAATGGTGCTGCCGCGCAAACTGATAGCAATATGAACCGGATCATAGCTAAACCTAAAGTGGCTAAAGTTGTGTTAATAATGCCCTAAGTTATTACTAGGCACAATTTGTTTAGTTTTTATAATTTTTAGGCACAAAAAAACTACAATTAAGTGGTTTACATTAAGTATGGTCCAGAGGAAGGGATAGACTTGCTTACATTCATGTAATCAATCGCTGCGCGACGCTTGCAGCGGCCCAAAATGTTCCAGGCATTTTGTCGAACCCTGTCGAGGGTTCTCCCCCTCCCAATTTAGTATAGGTGTTAAATTTTAGGCACAAAAAAACCACAATTAAGTGGTTTAAATTAAGTATGGTGGAGAGGGAGGGATTCGAACCCTCGATAGAGCTACAAACTCTATACTCCCTTAGCAGGGGAGCTCCTTCGGCCACTCGGACACCTCTCCAACGCATAACCGTTTGTATTGATGGACGTAAAAAAAGCCACCAATTAAAATATGGTGGAGAGATAGGGATTTGAACCCTAGATGGGCTATAAACCCATGCCGGTTTTCAAGACCGGTGCATTCGACCAC
>NZ_JADYWO010000021.1:0-14501 GCF_015864775.1 Pseudoalteromonas sp. NSLLW218
GTGAAGAATCAAACTGAATATCAGCCCCAAGCTATTTAAAGAAAGCTTGAGGCTGATTAGAAGAGATGGTATCTACGTTACTTACCAATCGCTTCTTTGGCGAATAGATGCTTTATTGGGCCTAGGTTATCAACGAGTGAAAGCCCTACTCCACGGATAAGTTTTTTAACCGGGTTTGCACCTTCAAATAACTCTTTGAGCCCTTGCATCATGGCTATGTGCTTTTGCGCGTCGAGCTTGCGGGTGCGCTCGTAATCACGAAGTGTGCGGGTGCTTGCAAACTCCTTACTATCGCTTGTTAAAAGCTCAATTAAATAAGCCGCATCTTTTAGGCCTAGGTTCATACCAAGCCCTGCAAGTGGGTGGATTGTATGTGCAGCATCGCCAATGAGTACCACTTTGCCTGAAACCCATTGTTGGGCGTAGCGCATTTTAAGTGGGAAAGCTGCGCGCGCACTTTGCACTTCACATAGCCCGCATTGGCCATCTATTGCAGCCATAACAGCTTTATTAAAGGCACTGTCGTCCATTGCAAGGAGTTCATCGCAGTGGTTTGGGCTGGTAGACCACACAATTGAATGGGTGTTGGCATCGCTTAATGGTAAAAACGCCAGTGGCCCTGTTGGTAAAAACACTTGGCGCGCGGTGTTTGCATGTGGCTCTTTGGTTTTAACCGTAGCAACTAGCGCGTGGTGGTCGTAATCTTTAAAGCTAAGCGCCATATTAAATTGTTTACGTATAGCTGAATTTGCCCCATCAGCGGCCACCAGCAGTTTTGCAATAATAGGCTCGCCGCTTTTAAGGGTTATAAATACGTCGGACTCACTTTGGTGTATTTGCTGATACTCGGTATCAAACATTAGTGTGGCGCTTGGTTGTTGCTCTAGCTCTTTTACAAGTGCATAGCGAATAATATCGTTTTCAACAATGTGGCCTAAATGTTCAAGCTCAAGTTGCTCGTTGTTAAACGCTATTTTACCAAAGCTGTCGGCATCACGTACGTCCATATGTGTATAAGCGCACGCTCGTTGTGCAATAATTTCGGGCCATACATTTAATTGCTCAAGCAAGGTTTGGCTTGCAATGCTCAGCGCACTTACACGTAAACCATATTCGTCAGTTGGTGGTGCTTGTGTTGATGTAGCGTCAATCACAACGACGCTTATATCGGCTTTTGCCAATCCAAGTGCCAGTGTCAGCCCTACGCAGCCGCCACCTACAATACAAACCTGTGCTTGCTTCATAAACGCCTACCTTGTTTAACTTGCCCCATTAACTGCTTGGCTAATGGCGCTTTTAATACGGGAAATAAATCCATCGAAAACAATCCAATGCTGCGCCCCAATGCGAGCACTCGCGATGAGTTCGAAAAAAGCCTGACAAGTGCATCAGTTAAACTCATTACGGTTTTTATATCATCACTGCGCTTTTTTGAATATTCACGTGTAAACGCATAGCTGCCTAAATCGTGTTGGCTGTTTGCTATTAAATTACTAAGTACTTGCACGTCGCGAAGGCCTAAATTAAAACCTTGCCCTGCAATAGGATGAATAGCATGTGCAGCATTACCAATAACCACTGTACGGTGCGCAGTCAAAGACTCGACTTGCCCGTAAACGAGCGGGTAACTCGTGCGCATGCCTACTTTAGTAAATTGACCTCCGCGATAACCAAACGCGCTTTGCAGTACACTTATAAAGTCTTGCTCATTAAGTGCCATGTGTTGTTCAATCTGATCTTGACGCATACACCATACTAACGAATAACGGTTATTGCTCATGGGTAATAACGCCATAGGCCCGTTTTGTGTAAAGCGCTCAAATGCATGATTATTATGCCCACCAGCCACTTCTACATTAGCAATAATAGCGCCTTGTTCATAAGGCTGGGTATTAAAACCAAGCCCGAGTAAATTGCGTGTTGGTGATTGTGCGCCATCAGCAATAACCAATAGTGCTGCATTTAATTGCTCGCCACTTTGTAGAGTGAGTGTATTGCTATGCAAAGTTTGCTCAATGGCAGTTACGCTATCGGGGCACATAAGCGTAATATTTGACTGCGTTAAACGTAGGTGAAGCGCTCGGCCAAATGGATTTACTTCTACTACGTAACCAAGTGAGGGCTTAGCAAATTCGTCGCAATTAATGTGCGCTTTGCCAAAGTGGCCTCTATCAGACACGCTCACTTTTTTGATTGCTGCAGTGTAAGGGGCATTTTGCTCAAATAAATTGAGGCTTTGTAAATACTCTACCGATTGCTGAGCAAGTGCAATGCTTCTGTCGTCAAAGCTTGGGTGGTAGTCGCCGGTTACTTGATTCGCTTCTACAACGGCAATATTTAACGCGGGATTAGTTTTAGCCACACTTAATGCGCAGCTTGCTCCCGCTAAACCACCGCCAATAATAACTACATCAAACTGCTTAGCCACTTTACTCTCCGAGCTTTATACGTTTTTAGCACTTTGCATAAGTGCTTCTATATCGCTAATTTTTTTAGGCACGCTTAGGGTCAAGTTTTCATGGCCGGTTTCGGTAACTAGCAAGTTATCTTCGATACGGATACCAATGCCTTTATATTTTTGCGGTGCGCTTGAGTCTTCGCTTATATAAAGCCCTGGCTCTATGGTGAGTACCATGCCGGGTTCAAATGCACGCTCAACGTTATTTACTTTGTAATCGCCAACATCATGTACATCTAAACCAAGCCAATGCCCAAGCCCGTGCATGTAATATTCTTTACACGCGCCTTTTGCCATTAGCTCGTCAAAGTCGCCGGTTAAAATACCTAAATCGAGTAAACCTTGGGTCATTACTTCCATTGCACGTTTATTAGCATGCGACATGTAACCACCTGGTTTTACTTCATCAAAGGCAACTTCTTGCGCTTTAAGAACAATATTATAAAGCGCGGCTTGCTCTTCGCTAAATTGTCCATTTACTGGAAAAGTACGGGTAATATCGGCGGCATAACCTTGCAGTTCACAACCAGAGTCTATAAGTACTAGGTCGCCATTTTTTAATACGTCGCTATTTTGTGTGTAATGTAAAATATTGGCGTTGTCGCCACTACCAACAATTGTGCCGTACGCAGGATGTGGAGCGCCATTAATAGCATAATGATGATGTAGCTCTGCTTCTAGCTGATACTCTGTGGCACCCGCATGCGAATAACGCATGGCACGCATGTGCCCTCGTGCACTAATTTCACAGCCTTCTCGCATAACATCTATCTCACTTGGCGATTTAAACAAACGCATTTCGTGAATAAGGCCACGTATTTCTTTTAAAGTACTCGGTGCTTTGAGTCCTTTTCGAGAGCCATTTCGAAGTGTACCTAGTAACGAAAATACTTTGGTATCAAATGAAAAATAAGCACCTTGTGCAAAATAGATCGCATTTTTTGCATTTAGCATATCCAGTAGCTTATCGTTCAATTCACTTAGCGGGTAAGCTTCATCAAACAAGTAGTCACTTTTAGCTTTATCAAAGCCAACTCTGCGGCCATGCCAAATTTCTGCAAGCTTATCTTTATCTAGGCAAAATAAAGTACTGGGTGCATCGCTGTTGTTACATAGTACGAGTACGGCGTCGGGTTCGTTAAAGCCAGTTAAGTAAAAAAAGTCGCTATCTTGTCTAAATGCATATTCGGTATCGCGGCTACGCGTCACTTCGCTCGCAGCGGGAATAATAGCAACGCTATTTTCATCCATTTGAGCAATTAAACGCTCGCGGCGTGCTTTAAATTCTGACTTTTGTACTTCAACCATTATTAACCAACCCGTTTTACTTTTTTTTAAAGTGAATGCCTAATGAAGTGTTTTTTTAGTGCTTTGCGTGCTCTGCTCTTTACCAAGCTCTGCAAAACAAAGTAGTGCTGATACGCGCACATATTCAATCACTTCGTGCAGCGCTTGGCTGTCTTCTTCGGTTTCTTCAAAAGTGGTATCTAGGCGAGTGATTTCGCTAAAGTCAGTAATAACTTCTTTAACATCGCTTGATAGCTTACCGTAGTCTTTTTGCTTTAAACCAAAACCAAGCATAAAACCTGCTACCCATGATACGAGACCATTAGCCTGATCGATGAGTGTTTCGTCGTCGCTTGGTAAAAATAAATCAAACTGAAATTCATCATCATTAAAGCTTGCGACTACTTGCTTATAAATAGTGCCAAAAAACTGCTTTAAATCGTTACTAAACGATTCACCATCGTTAAACACATCGCTCAAAAGACCTAAGTATTCTTTGTCGTCAATGGTTAAACCACACGCAAGTAAACCACTAATCACACCATGCGCTTCGGCAGGTGATACAAATATTTCGTTTTTTTCTAAAAGCAGTTGAGCTTTTTCGTAATCGGGTAAATCGTTCATAATCGAATCTTCGCTTTGCAAGTTAAGGCAATGCTACCACTCGATAAAAAGCAACTCCAATTAATTGTATGATCAAGCTCAAAAACCATGCGATAAAGTAAATGACGAGTTAAAGGTGCGGAAAAACTAAGCGAACGGTTTAATTTTTTGCGTTTGGGGTTTAAGGATTGGATTATGTCTTATATACTTAAATTGTTCCCTGGGATATCGGAGCTTGGTTAAGTCCCTGAGCCGATAAATTTTATACCAGGATTTCTGTTCGTCTACTATTGTGCAAGCTTGGCATGTACCGAGAAGCCTACGGTAAACCGCAGATTTCCGCCCTGAGACCTTCTGGTTTCAGGACTGAAACCGGGTACCATATCTTGGGGAACACCTTTTTAGCAAACCCTCGCCTTTAAAAGGCTTTATCAAAAAAGAAATTAACCTTCCTGTTTATTCTTATATTTATCTAAATTTTTTATTCACTTATCTTCAATTGTCTAATATTACTTTTTAGCTTATAAAAAAGCCGCAGGTAATTGCTTACCTACAGCTTTAATAATCACGTATTAGAGTGAAGTTATATCAATCTGCTTATATATGAGGTCTATTTAACGTTAAGAAAATTACGCTAGAACTAGGGCGTGTTGATCTTTGTGGATTGAAATTTGTTCAATCTAGGGACGATTAAATCGCGGCGCGAGGTTTGTAACCTAGTGGGCTAAGTAAAAACCGAGCAACAAAGAGTTGATCGTCCCTAGAAAGAACCCAAAGGGCAGCGCATGTTTGGTATTTATGCGGCGTTATCGCCTATTCGTGGGGAATAACCACACTACATAGGCTCTGCCTTGCCTAAAAACCAAACATACTGCTGCAAATTCACCCACGAAAGGTCAACACGCCCTAGGCAAAAATTTTTATATCTAGTTGTTCTAAATAAAAAATTTTTAACGACGTTATAGTGCAATTTAATTCGTTAAATTGATCAAAGATTTATGCAGGTTGGTATTATTTAAACCAACCTTGAAAACGCTCCATTAGCATGTAGTTTATTGGTACTAGTAATAGAGTAATGAAAGTTGCAAAAATAATCCCAAACCCTAAGCTCACCGCCATTGGTATTAAAAACTGTGCTTGAGTCGCTTTTTCAAACAGTAATGGCATTAAGCCAATAAAGGTCGTTAAACTAGTTAGCATTACAGGGCGAAAACGCGATGCACCTGCAATTTTTATAGCATCGAGAACTTTTCCACCTTCACTGCGCTTTTTATTAATAAAATCAACTAGTACAAGCGAGTCATTTACTACCACCCCGGTTAGCGCAAGCATACCGAGTAAGCTCATAATAGTTAAGTCCATGCCCATAATCCAATGCCCTACTACAGCACCTATCATGCCAAATGGAATTACACTCATTACTATAATTGGCTGTAAGTAAGATTTGAGCGGTATAGCTAGTAATGCATATATAATGAAGAACACAAACACAAGTGCCCAAGCCAACGAACCAAACGACTCTCGTTGCTCTTTAGCCTCACCTTCTAGCTTGTAATCTACTCCAGGATATTGCTGCATTAATTCATCTAAATACTCCGTTAGGTCAGCCTGAAGTATTGTCATGTTGGTGTTATTTTTTTCGATATCTGCTGTTACGTTTAATGTGCGGTAACGATCTATTCGATTAATAGTTGATGGACTTTGCCCAGCAGTAAGTGTTGCCACATGCGATAAAGGCACAGAGCCACCATCAGGTGTATTTATAAGTATGTTTTGTAAATCGGCTACAGAGCGGCGCTCGTCTATAGGTAGGCGCACCATTACACGTACATCGTCCCGGCCTCGCTGAATACGTTGTGCCTGCGAGCCAAAGAACGAGTTACGTACTTGCCCTGCTACATTAACTCTATTTAAGCCCAGCGCTAAACCTTGTTGTGTAAGCTCTATTTGTAACTCTTCTTTACCGTCAGACATACTATCAGCAATATCAAATACTGTTGGGTAGGTCGATAAACGGGTTTTAATATGATCAGCCACGTCTTGTAAAATAGTCAACGAAGTACCGCTAAGCTGAACATCAATTGGGTCTGAACTTCGGCCAATTTCGGCTCTAAACGTTAAACTTTCAGCGCCTGGGATGACACCTATTAAATCGCGCCATTCGCTGGCAAGTTCTCGTGATCCTATATCTGATTCACGCTTTTCAGCTGGTGTAATTTCAAAGCGTACAGAGCCTGAATTAGATACACCACCACGCCCGCCTGTTGTGGCTAATATATTTAAAATAACGCTTTCACCTGTATCTGGGTCGCGGTATTTTTCTTGTAATTGCTGCGCCTTTTGCGACATGTCAATTACGTATTTATTAGTTACTTCAAACGGTGTACCGGTTGGTAGTGTTAAGTTAACGCGGACTGTTTCGCTTGGTATACGCGGGAAAAATACAAACTTAGTCCAACCGCTGGTGATCATGGTTAAAATTATAACAAATACACCAATAAACAAGCTTACCGAAGCCAATTTATGGCGCAGCGCTAAATTTAAAGTGGGTTGATAATATTTTAAAATCGCGTTTTCAAATCCATCTGCAAAACGCTGTTGAAGAACATCAAGCTTTGAAGGCTCACCTTTTTCGTGGCGCAGTTTTATATATTTTAAATGTGCTGGCAGTACAAATTTAGATTCAATTAATGAAAACAGTAATACAGGTATAACTACTACGGGTATTTGGGCAAATAAAGCACCACGCGCCCCTTCAATAAAGGCAAGAGGTAAAAATGCAGCGACGGTAGTTAATACACCAAAGGTTACTGGCGTTGCTACTTCTTGAGTTCCTAAAATTGCAGCTTGCTCGCCCGACTTAGCTGTTTTTAGGTGGGTATAAACGTTTTCGCCGGTAACTATGGCGTCATCAACAACAATCCCCAATACCAATATAAAGCCAAATAAACTCATAATATTAAGGGTTACACCAAAAATAGGCATCGCTATAAACGCGCCCATAAATGAAACCGGTATACCAATAAACACCCAAAATGCAATTGCAGGGCGTAAAAACAAAGTAAGTAAAGCCAGTACTAAAATACCGCCTTGTAAAGCATTGGTAGTAAGGGTCGAAATACGGCTTTTAACAAGTTCTGAGTCATCATCCCAATAGCTCAGTTCAAACCCCTGTGGTATTGAGCTTTGTTGCTCTTTTATATAGTTTTTAACATCGTCAGCAACGGTAATTGCACTTTGTGGACCAATTCGATATACGTCGATAAATGCTGCTTGCTTACCGTTAAAACGAGTACGTACTGGTGTTTCTTCAAAGTCGTCTTTAATTATCGCTATGTCGCCTAAACGAATAATCGTGCCGTCTGCTTGATTTTTAACAACAATATTGGCAAATTCATCTTTACGATATGCTTGCCCTTTAGAGCTTATAAGTACGTCCCCCCCTTCTGTTTTTAAGTTACCAGCAGAAATATCTGAACTTGAGTTAGAAATAGCACTCGATATTTGTGCAAGGCTTAAATCGTACTGGCGAAGAACGTCCTGGCTTACTTCTATAGCAATTTCATAATCACGCACACCACTTAGCTCTACCTGCGTCACATTAGGTAAACGTAGAATTTGATCGCGTACTGTTTCTGCGTATTCGCGGGTTTCTTTTTCGCCGTAGTCACTCGATACTGTAACCGCTATAACCTCACGAATTCGCTCAGCAAGCGCTACTATCGGCTTTTCGGCATCAGCAGGAAAAGTATTAATTGCGTCTACACGACTTTTTATATCAGCTAAAAGCTCACGAGGGTCGTAACCGCTTTCAACTTCTATTGTTACTGAGCCAGAACCTTCAGAAGAGCGACTAAATATTTGCTTAATGCCTTCTAAATCTTGCACGGCTTCTTCTATACGAATTGTTACGCCTTGCTCTACGTCCTCTGGTGTTGAACCACGCAAGCTCACGTTTACACTTATCATGTCGGTTTCAAATGAAGGAAATACCTCAAGCGGTATTTTACTCGATAGACTAAAAAGCCCCGACAGTAACAACGTTACTAGCAGTAAGTTAGCAGCAACATGGTTTTTGGCAAACCAAGCTATCATGGTTTATCTCCTTGCTTTGCTGCACGACGTTTTTTCAGCTCATCTACACTAATACCCAGCTCTTTCGCTTTTTGTTCAAGCTGCTCAGGAGATGGGCGCTTTCCTTTACCTTGCCCATTAGCTCCGCGGCTTTTAGGTTGCTCTGCGCTTTGCTCTCCTAAAATCCTTACCTGAGTCCCAGAACTCACTTGCCCAAGTGGAGTAATAACGAGTTTATCATTTGGGTTTAATCCTGATTTAATCATCGCTTGTGTCGCATTTTGCCAAGCGAGTGTAATGTCTTTACGCTTAAGTACGCCCTCTTCAACAATGTAAACGTAGGTTCCTTGGTAAATTGTACTGTTAGGGATTATAAGTGCGTTAGACACTGTTTTACCGGTAATTTGCGCCTTTATGTATTGCCCTATTTTTATTGGGTATTGGTTATTAGCTGTTGCTTTGTATGGGTCGTTAATTTTAGCAACTACATAAAGCTGTTGTGCGCCTTCATCAATGGCACCTTCAGTACGTGCCAGCTGCCCTTGCCAAGTTTGCTCGCCCACTAAGTCTGAGGTAAATTTTACAATTGAACCCGCTTGGTTTTTAGCACCATCGCGATATTGTTCTGGTAAATTTACAAACGGAAGGTCTTTATTTTTAATTGGTAAACGAATCTCAACGCTATCGATTGCGTAAATAGTGGCAAGCTGGGTATTGTTAGTAACAACTTGCCCTAAATCAACACTACGGCTGAGTATACGCCCGGCGTATGGCGCCGTTACTTTAGTGCGCTCTAAATCAAGCATTGCTTTTTCAAGTACTGCCTGCGCAGATAAAACTTCAGCTTCTGCTGCGGCTAGTTGTGGTTCACGCAGTACTAGGCTGCTTGCCTGATTTGAGCCACCAAGACGCTTCCAATCTGTGATAGCTTGTTGCCCACGCGCTTTCTCTTCCAGTAAGCCTTGCTCTGCGGTTAATAAATTGGCTTGAGAAGATTTAACTTCAGCTTGGTGATCTCTATCGTCTAGCTTTAAAAGGACATCGCCTTTTTCAAAAAATCCGCCTTCTCTAAAGTCATCGCTTACTTCAATTATTTGCCCAGATGCCTGAGCAACTAATAAACTTTGTGTACGTGGTTTGACCGTACCGTAGCTATCTATCATCACTTGGTAGTTTTGTGGTTTAAGCTCAAGCGCAGCTACACTTATTGATGCTTTAGGAGGTGAGCCAAAGCGTTTGGCCTCTGGCGGATTACCTTTGATAAACATAACAATTAAAATAGTGGCAACAATAACCACCGCTGGAATAATAATTTTTGCTGTTTTAGTTTTCATCGTTATTGCTCTTTAGTTCACTTGAGGGCTTTGCAAAATCACCACCAAGGGCAACATGTAAGTTAATTCTGTTAGCTATTAATTGGTTTTTAATTTCGATTAAGGAGCTTTGCGCATCGAAAGAGCGATCTTGTGCATCAAGCACGGTAGTGTAAGTTACCAAGCCACTTTGATATTGCTCAAACGATAACTGCTCTGCTGCAAGTGCATTTTCTTGCGCTTCAAGGGTGCTGCTATATTGTGATTTAAGAGACTGCTGCTGCGAAATGGCATTTTCTACATCACCAAATGCATCGTAAAGCGTTTGCAAATAAAGTTGCTCTTGCTTTTGAGTATTAAGACGCGCTATTTCTTCATTCGCTTTTAAGCGTCCACCTTCAAAAAGTGGCGCAGAAATACTTCCCAATAACGACCATGCAAGGCTTGATGGAGAAAACAAGTCGCTTACTCTGTCAGTGCTATCACTTAAGCTTGCTGTTAAGTCTAAACTTGGAAAGCGTTGTTTGTGCGCATACGCCAATGAAGCGTCAGTAGCTAGAAGCTCATACCAACTTGCACGCAGAGTAGGTTTACGCGTTATAAGCTCTGAAGGTAAGCCCAATGGAATATCGGTATTAATAACGGGTAAGTCGCTACTAGCAGTAATAGCACCTTTTGGGTATTCACCTAGTAAACGCTCAAGTACACGTGCTGATGCCGATAGGTTCGCCGTTTGAGTAGCAATGCGAGATCGTTCATTATTAAGCTCATTACGGGCTAAATATACATCGAGAGCTTCATTTATACCTTGGCGGTAGCCTGACTCAATAATATCCAAGCTTTGCTGTGCGTTGGCTTCACGGCGTTTGAATAAATCGAGCAACTGCTGTGCACTTACTACATCAAACCAACCTGCTACTACATCAGCAACGAGTTGCTGTTTAGCCTGTTCAAACCGTGCTTGCTGCGCTAAATAGTTAAGATTAGCTTCGCGCTTTGAGTCAGAAAGCTTACCCCATAAATCAACCTCGTAAGTTAAGTTTAAACTAACTGAACTTGCGTTGTCATAACTTACTGGGCGGTTGTCTTTACTGCGACTTGTACGCGTTGATAAATCAAGGCTTGGCCAAAGTGCAGAGCCCGATACTATAAGCTGTTGTTTTTGGATTTCTACATCGTAGCTAGTTTGCAAAAGCTGTTGGTTGTTTTTAAGTGCTTGTTGTACAAATTTGTTAAGCGTAAGATTTTGTAATTGTGTAAGCCATTGCTCTTGTACTTTTAATACCGAGCTTGATGCTTCTTGCTGCCATTGCTGTGGCATATCCTTAGGGGCTTGCATACGCTGCGACGAGTTCAAATCACTCGCACAGCCGCTAAGCAGCATCACACTAATTGCCAATAGGGTTGGCTTGCATTGCCAAATCATAATTAAACCTAAATTACTGCTATTTATGAACGTAATTCAAGCACTTTGGCAACTTTTGCTCAACCTACTTTACATAACATTACATAGCTAGCGATGAACTAACATAATAGCCAGTTATACGGTAAAAGTGAGTAAATGATCAGCAATTTTTAACACTAGAAATAAAAAATGCCAATGGGGTATTTAACCAACATTGGCATTTAATGCATTTTAAACTTATTACTTATGCTTATTTGCAGCAGGCACAGAGGCTTGTTTTAATTCGATAGCTCTGAATTTTTCAACTTGAGGAAGGGTTAAATTAATTTTATTTATTTCTTCAATTTCAACAGTCACTTCATCAAAGCTAATCCCTTCTAAGTGGCCACCTAATTTGTAATCGTTTGATACAAAGTGAAAATGCATCCCCGGAATACTAATATTGCCTAAGTAGTCTGGTGTATATAACCCCACTAAAGTACCTTTAATATTTTGCTTAGTGTACATAACTCGCGTTTTTAAATACTCCATAAGCGGCACACTGTCGTTTTTAACTCTTTGTGCAGATGCCATTTTTAAAGAGTTAAATGTACCTGTGATTTTATAAGCATAAAAACTATTTTTAGAGCTCATAGTTGCTTTAAGTTTCTCGCCTAATAGCGCCAACGAACTCACATTTTTTAAAGTAATACGTTTCTTTGGATTAAACTTAAACATTGTCATGTAAGGCGCTGCTAAATTAGATGGGGCCTTAATTAATGAGCCATCAATTTCTATTTTATAAACCACACCGTTGAGCGCAACAAGCTCACCATCTAAATTATCGGCAGTCCCTAATCCAAATTGACCTTTTTTAAGCATTTCTGCAGGTGTAATATCGCCTGTATACACCTGATTAACTAACGCAAGCGGAAAACCATATTGTTCTATTACATTTTCAGTTGGAGCTGCGAAGGCCGCTGAGTTAAGTGTAAATAAGGCTAAAAAGCTAACGCTGATAAAAAATAGTTTCATGCTATTTCCAAAATAAAAAAGGTCGCTAAGCATTTCGCTTAACTACCAAAAAAAAGCAAATAGCGTTACTTCTGCTATTTGCTAAACGGGAAGTCGTTTTAATAAATTACAAAAAGTAATTTATAGCTCAGTTACAAAGCTCATATATTGCTCGAGGTCGCCTACTACCGCTTTATGCATTAATTTGCCAGTTTGAATTGCGTATGGTTGATTAAAGTGAATATCCCACACGTCTGATTCTTTGCGCCAATGCTCATACACAGCCAACGTGTCGTCTTGTCCTTCAATAGTGTACAAATCAAATATAAGATTGCCCTCTTCTTGACTACGCGTTTGTGTAATATGAGTTTCAAATTGAGTTAAAAGCTGTGCTCTATACTGCAATTTAATTTTGAATATAAAGAAGATAATAAATATATCGTCTTGTGAATTTGGCGTTTTAAGATTGCGCTTATGCAAAGGTGCAGGCGTTGTATCTTTTAAGTTCATAGCTTCTGGCGCAGACACGCTAATATTAGGCAATGCTTGCAATAGAGCTTGCGTATAAGGCTGTGCACCGTGATAATTAACCGCGTTTTGGTTTTCAAAACGCTCGTAAGCAAAAAAGACTCCAGGTGCATTTTTATCTTGATATAAACGCATTTCTAGTAAGCCTGTTTCGGCTTTGCCGCCTTGCTTGTCATCTTCAAGCAGCGCTTTGAATTGATTTATGTATTCGTCTTTAATATTAAATTTAACTATTTGCGTGATCATAATTAACTCCAAAGAGATTAGCGCCGCATCAGTTAAACCAATGCAGTAATTAAAAATTAAACTTCAGTTAAAATTTCTGAATACTCTAAACGCGACTTTGGAAGAGTGGCATTAAAGTCATTTTTATCATCGCTATATCCCAAAGGCACAACAACTAAGCTTGAATAACCCTTTTCGCGTAAATCAAATTCTTCATCAAGTACGTTAACCTCAATTCCTTCCATTGGCGTTGCATCAATTCCTAAGGTAGATACCCCCAATAAAAATGCGCCTAAGTTTAAATAAACTTGCTTATCCATCCAATGCTGTACGTCTTTAAAATCTTGTTTGTGCAAATTAATAAACATATTACGACCACCATGCATACGCTCTTTAAACACGACTGGGTCTGCTACAAAACGGCCGTCTTTTTCTTCTTGATTTAAAACACGTAATAAATAGTCTTGCTCAATATCTAATTTACTAGCAAACACGAGTACATGTGATGCATCTAAAATTGACTTTTTATTGAATGGGAATAAACGCTCTGTTGATTTAGCTATTTTGGCTTTAGCCTCGTCACTAGACGCTAATATAAAATGCCAAGGTTGCGAGTTAACACTTGAAGGGCTAAATCTAAGTAACTCTTTAATTTTTTCAATATTGTCAGCAGAGATCTTTTTAGTTGGATTGTACGCTTTAGCTGACTGTCTATTTTTTGCGTAATGAGTAATATCTTGAGTCATAAACTTTCCCTATCTTGGGTTGAAAACACATAAGCAAAGGTACTTGCTTTTCGGTGAGGTAATTGTGCAAAAAATACGACAATAGAAAAAGAGAGAAACAATCCAATTAATATGGAACATTTTATCCATAATGACGTTGAATAAATTACAGATACAAAAAAGCCCCGCTATAAGCGAGGCTTTTAAATAAATGGTGCCGACTAACTAAGCCGAACGGGTAACTTATATAGACTACTGATTACAAGCCAGTTGTTTCGCTTTTAACTATGGGTATTTTTAATTCTAAAATCGAAAACAAAAAAGCCCCGCAATAAGCGAGGCTTTAAATAAATGGTGCCGACTAACCGAGTCGAACGGATAACTTATACAGACTACTGATTACAAGTCAGTTGCTTTAAGTTACCTGAAATAAATAGTGCCGACTAACCGAGTCGAACGGATAACTTGTACAGACTACTGATTACAAGCCAGTTGTTTCGCTTTTAACTATGAGTATTTTAAATTCTAAAATCGAAAACAAAAAAGCCCCGCAATAAGCGAGGCTTTAAATAAATGGTGCCGACTAACCGAGTCGAACGGATAACTTATACAGACTACTGATTACAAGTCAGTTGCTTCAAGTTACCTAAAATAAATGGTGCCGACTAACCGAGTCGAACGGATAACTTATACAGACTACTGATTACAAGTCAGTTGCTTCAAGTTACCTAAAATAAATGGTGCCGACTAACCGAGTCGAACGGATAACTTATACAGACTACTGATTACAAGTCAGTTGCTTCAAGTTACCTAAAATAAATGGTGCCGACTAACCGAGTCGAACGGTTGACCTACTGATTACAAGTCAGTTGCTCTACCAGCTGAGCTAA
>NZ_JADYWO010000022.1:0-10251 GCF_015864775.1 Pseudoalteromonas sp. NSLLW218
AAGTGGTGTGAGCCATTAAGCTAACTTGTACTAATTACCCGTGAGGCTTAACCATACAACGCCAAACGCGTTTTATGTGATAGTGAAACAAGCGAAGAAGTTAATATAACTAAAGTAGATATTACTTAAGAAAGACTTAAAAAATATTATCAGATATTTTCCAAATTCAGTTAGTGCGTAGCGATACGGATTAACGCCCAAATTTGCTTGGTGACAATAGCGTTTTGGACCCACCTGATTCCATGCCGAACTCAGTAGTGAAACGAAACAGCGCCGATGATAGTGTAGCATTTGCTATGTGAAAGTAGGACATTACCAGGCTTCAAATTAAAGAAACCCGTTACAGCAATGTGACGGGTTTTTTGCTATCTGGGATTTACTAAATAGCCAAAGCCCATGCCGAGCCCCGACCGATGATAGTCTAGCATTTGCACTGTGACTTTCTATCGCTGTGGGCACCACGACATCCACTGCGTGGCGCACCGACTTCACATTGTAGAAGCCCGAATCTAACGATTCGGGCTTTTTTACGTCTGCAGAAAAGTAAAATGTGGGGGAGTAATGAACATTACGCATTCTAGGTCTTTCCAATTCACCTAAATATACAAGTCGAGCTGAATAGCTCATTACTTCAGTACTAAAGTTTATAACCAAATATAAAGGCTATTCAAAATAGTCCGTAAGCTTGGGTTTCTTCACTTTCGGATTCTTCTAGTTGGGTTGGTTTAAATATTACGCTTGGATCAATTAATACACTGTGCTTTTGTGAAAGCTTGATTAACCCACGCATCATATTCTTAGTTTGTGGGTCTAGATCAAAACCAACCTCAGTTAGCTTATCTAGTGGCTTAATATCTTCTTTTTTATAGTCGATATTATCTTCGACTTTATCTACCAATAACCCTACATGTGGGTTTAAGCCGTCTTTAGTGGTAAAAACAATAATAGGTTTATAGTCTAATGTTATTTGCTCTTTAGCTGATTCAAATAAACGCTCGAGTTGAATCAAGCTATTACGATTCATTTTGTCGAGCAGCACGGATACTTGTTTATGATCACTCCGATTATGGGCTGCTATAACTTCTTTTATTGTCTCTAGTATTGATTGGAAGGTGTCGTTAAACCGAGACATAGTTAATTTTAAGTCTTCATTATCGGTGTTGAATTCTTTGTAAAAAAGAACAAAATCTTGTAGTTCTGTGTCATTGTTTGAAATAGGAGCCGAGCTACTCGATAAGCTACTTTGAAGTATATTGAACCAGTTTAATAGTTTTTCTTGCCACGATCTGAGTTGTTTTAGTGCATTCGCATTACTTTGCTCAGTTGAGATATTATTTAAAATAATACCCAAATCAAAAACAGGTGTTGGTATATCCATATAATCTTTAACACCAATAAAGCTTTTATTATTGTTTGGTAAAGTTGTTAGATTATTGTCAAAGCGTTCTGTTAATAAAATATCGAGTATTTTAAGTGAAATTGTTTTACAGCCCACTTTAAAGTTTATTAATTCCATGCCTTTATCTTAATTTACCTATTAATGCTTTAAGGATAGAACAAATTAAATAAATAGCTTAAAGATGGATAAGATTTAATAGAGATAGGTAACTAGGAGTTATTAGATGGCACTAGTGAGGTTTTTTATGGCATGTTTAAATTGATTCTCAAGCTGCTTTTTTCCTAATAAACCTAAGTGTTGAATTACTTTTTCATTACATTCATTTTGAAGGACTAACTTTATTAAAAGTTGTTTATCTGACTCTGTTAATTGAGACATACAAGAAGGAGACTGATTCACTACCTGCCAAAGAGTCGCAGAGATATTAAATTGAGTGAAGCTATTGTTTACGAGCAAGGCTAATCGTTCGCGAGTCTCGGGGCTTACTAACTCATCGCTAAATCCCGCAATTAAAATACTTACAAGTTGCCAGTCCAGTGTTTTAAAGTGTGTTAAAAGGCCATAAAAAAAATCGTTTTTAAACTGCTTTTTCAAAGGTTGAATAATCGCACTTTTGTTATTTAAGCATTTAACCACAAGCGCCGAATGTTCTGCCGTGCTTTTATCGCGTTGATAACCCAGTTTTACGGTATCAAACCCTTGTTTTTGCCAAAAGTTAAGTAGCTGCGCTGTTGCGCCAAAGCTTGCACCAAACCAACTACATTGGCTTTTTACTTGCGACTCGCAATAGCTAAGTAGCTTTTTACCAAAACCCATATTGTGAGAACTCGGATCAATCGCTATTCGTACAACGCGAGCGCTCAACTGTGTTAAGTAGTCATTATTAAAACTAAGTTGTGAGAGGGTTTGAGCCATTAAATGACCCTGTGGGCGGCGCTCTCCGCTTATAACCTGTAGAGCAAGTTCTTCACTTAAACCACCTTCTATTGCGATTAAACATACACCAACTAATTGATTGTTAATTTTGCTGATGAATATTCGTTGCGATGGTGCGTCTAGTAGTTGGCGTAAATCGTTTACACTACTTTGATAGTGAGCCAATGCAAGCAGGGCAATAACTTGTTGCAGTAAAGGCTCATTGTTTACAAGGGATTGCTGAGTTATTTCGCTATGAACTGGCTGCTCTAATTGCTCACTACTTAACTCTTTGTATTGTGCATCGAGTGCAAGCAAGGTGCGAATGTGCTTCTCGAGGGGATCGTGTTTAGCAAAACGCAGTGGCTCATCAAGCGTTACAACTTTAGAGGCTTTATAGTGCGCTTTTATATAGTTACTAAAGCGAATGGTATAACCCCTACCATTGCCCTCATACCCAACCAGTGTACTTGCAAAGACTATACGAGGGTAATGAGCTAGCATTTTTAGCAATAACGGAACAGGAATTGCTGCAGCTTCATCAATGAGTAATAAATCGCACTCAGGTAATGCATTTAATAACGCGTCAGGTGCAACGTAGTGCAAGTTGGCGAGCTGTTTATGTTCAGCGTTGTATTGAAAGCTCAGCTCGTTGGCTAAATGCTTAAAGCTACTGTGGGTCGCTTTAAACTGAGTGCTGCAAATAATTACTTTTTTATCAGCTAATTTTGCGGCTGCTAAGCCAAGTGCTGCCGACTTGCCTCTACCTCTATCAGCATTAATGAGTAAAGGCCTGTTGGCACGACCATTAGCTACTTTTACTATTTGTTCAACGCAGTTTTGCTGTGGTAGATAGTCAATTTTATTATCCGTAACAGAGCTGACGAGATTACTAATACAGCCATTTTGTTCACTAAAATGAAAAGCGGGTAATCGCTTAATAATAGCCGCGAAACGTTGATTAAATAAACTGTAGTCAATACTCTGACCGTGTGATTGCACTGTACTTAATGAGGGGTCTTGCCAAGAGGCTAAATCATTTAATTCGGGCAGTAATAAAAACAGTATACCGCCTGCTTTAACGGTGCCGGTAAGTGCTGCAAGTTTATCAGGGTGTAAACCACTAAAACCATCGTAAACAGCATGAGCAAATTCTTGCCCTAAAATTTGGTGAGTGCGAGTAGGCCAGTACGAATTTTTAATCGCGCACTGCTTTGATACAACAAGTGTATTGTTTTCATCTATTAATGAGTTAAGTAATTCATAACACCAAGCAGGGCTGCCCGTAATCAACACTAGCTGACGATGATACGCGCCAGCTAGTTGTTGTTCTAACTCATTTAGGTGAGCTTTATACAGCTTGTAATCGTGCATAGGCCGTTACTAACCATTTACTGCCAAGGTCGTCAAAGTTAACTTGTACGCGAGATTGCGCGCCACTGCCTTCGTAATTAAGTACGGTACCAACACCAAACTTAGCATGCAAAACTCGTTGCCCTAAGTTAAAGCCACTGTCTTCAAATGCGGCATGGCTAACTGATGCGCTAAAACGCCCGGCGGCAGGCGGGCGAGAAACCTGTGTTTTAATACGAATTTCTTCAACGCAGTCCTCAGGTATTTCGCGTAAAAAGCGTGATGGGCTATGGTATTTTTCTTGCCCGTATAAACGGCGACTCTCAGCATGGCTAATGTATAACTTATCCATTGCTCGTGTCATGCCTACATAACAAAGGCGGCGCTCTTCTTCCAAACGACCAGACTCTTCGTTACTTTGCTGAGAAGGGAACATGCCTTCTTCTACGCCCACCATAAACACTAACGGAAACTCTAAGCCTTTAGCTGAGTGAAGTGTCATCATTTGAACGGCGTCTTCGTGCTCTTCTGCTTGTCCTTCACCTGACTCAAGTGATGTATGTGCTAAAAAGCCTTGTAAAGGCGAGCTGTATTCTTCGTCTTCAGGAAGTTCGTACTGGTCACATGCGCTAATTAGCTCTTCTAAGTTTTCTACGCGAGCACGGCCTTTTTCACCTTTTTCAGCTTGGTACATTGCCATCAAGCCTGAGGTTTGAATTGTGTACTTGGCTTGCTCATGCAAAGTTAGATCGCTAATTTTATCTTCTATTTGTTCGACTAGTTCTACAAACTTACTTACGGCACCAGAAGCACGACCAGATAAATGCTGTTGTTCTACAATTGCTTTTGCGGCATACCAAAGCGGTAACGATTCTGCTCGTGCACAATCTCGTATATGGCTCAATGTTTTGTCGCCAATACCGCGTGCTGGCGTGTTAATTACACGCTCAAACGCGGCATCGTCTTGACGATTACCTACTAGGCGTAAGTACGACAACGCATCTTTAATTTCTTGTCGTTCGAAAAATCGCATACCACCGTAAATACGGTATTTTAAGCCTTCTTGTAGCATAGCTTCCTCGAGTACACGAGATTGCGCGTTACTACGGTATAAAATTGCGGCATCTTGTAGGGCATTACCTGCATTTAACCAGCTGCGTAGTTTGCTACTTACAAAGCGTGCTTCGTCTAACTCATTAAATGCTGCATAAATAGAGATTGGCTCGCCATCGTTACCGTCGGTCCACAAGCTTTTACCCATACGTTCTGAGTTATTTTGAATTAATGCGTTGGACGCTTTCAAAATAGTCGCGGTTGAACGGTAGTTTTGTTCAAGGCGAATGGTTTCTGCGCTAAAGTCAGTTAAAAAACGTTTAATGTTTTCGATTTTAGCACCACGCCAACCATAAATGCTTTGGTCATCGTCGCCTACAATCATAATGCTGTTAGTATCGCCAGCAAGTAACTTTAACCAAGCATATTGAATGGTATTTGTATCTTGGAACTCGTCTACGAGCATATGTGCAAAGCGTTGCTGATAATGACGTAGTAACGTAGGGTTATTTTTTAATACTTCGTAGCTGCGTAGTAATATTTCAGCAAAATCAACTAGGCCCGCTCTATCACAGGCCTCTTGATAGGCGGCATAAACACGCAGCATCATTTGCTCGTTAATATCGTATGCTTGGATATCTTTAGGGCGAAGTGCTTCATCTTTTTTGGCGCTTATGTACCAGCCAAATTGTTTAGCAGGCCATTTTTTATCATCAATATTCATCGATTTTAATAAGCGCTTGATCATCCGAAGCTGATCGTCAGAGTCTAAAATTTGAAAGGCTTCAGGTAAGTTAGCTTCACGGTGATGAGCACGTAAAATACGATGCGATAAACCATGGAAAGTACCAATCCACATACCACCTACAGGCGCTTTTAGTGTTTCTTCAACGCGGCCACGCATTTCTTTAGCGGCTTTATTAGTAAAGGTAACTGCAAAAATACTGTAAGCGGAGGCTTGCTCAACTTGCATAAGCCACGCAATACGATGAACTAACACTCGTGTTTTACCAGACCCAGCACCTGCTAATACCAGCATGTTTTGTAGTGGGGCTGCAACGGCATCGCGTTGTTTGTCATTTAAGCCATCGAGTAATTGTGAAACGTCCATCGTTACGCCTTTTTAATCAATATTGTGGCCAGTATAACAGGTGTTTTTGTTAGGCTAAATAAAATACTGTTTTTATAAACAGCTATTTATAAAATAGTGTTCAAAACGAGTAACTTGCTAATTAATTGAGCGAATAGAAAAGTGCAAACACATAACAAAAATTGCTAATTTGACCTAAAGTTAGCAAAATTTACTAACTCTCTAAATCTAGACTAATTTAACTATTTGATTTGTAAGCTTTAATAAATTGGCATAGAGTGTGTAAGTAAATAATTATAAAATCAAATAAATACAGAGGTTAGTATGGCAGATCAAGGTTCTGGCGGTAACGTAATCGCAGCATTATGTAATATATTTTTTCCTGGTTTAGGGCAGTTAGTGCAAGGGCGTATTTTAGCGGCTATATTTTTTGCACTCGCTATTATAATAAGTTACGCACTAATTTATGTGCTTGTAGGCTTTGTACTTGTGCCTATTATTTACTTATGGTCGATTATTGACGCAGCGCGTTATAGATCGCGAAGTTAACGGCTTTAAAGTTGAGTAAAATAGCGCCCTTGTGGCGCTATTTTACTTTATATGTCCTGTGGTTTGCGGGCGTTTACGTATATAATTACGCAATTAAAGATTTACAGGCAAACCCTATGGAATATCAATTTATTCGCGACCCTATTAGTGGGCTACGTATTAAAATAAGCAGTGAACACGCTATTATTGGTCGCTGGCTAAACGAAGAAATAGGCAAAGACAAAGTAGCCATGGTGCAAGCGCTTATTGCATCGGTGAGTTCAAGCTATGAGCCGCTAACGCTAAAAGGCCAAGAAATAGATTTAATATTAACCAAAGACGAAGCACTATTTGAAGCCCATGCGCTTCATCAAGACAGCGAAGACCTAATAGCGTATCAAGATGACGATTTAGCGCTTGAAGAAAATGGTTTAAGTAGTGGTTGTGGCTTTGAAGATTTCATTGATTTAATTGATTCATGGCATGAGTTTACGACGTCACGATAAACATAATTAGCACACTAATAAAAATATACAGCAATGCACAATCAGCATTTTATCTGTATTATTACAGCAACGAAAATTACGCCAACCAAAACGACAGGAGTTGATATGTCTGCCAATTTAAACAAGCTAGTAGTGATGCTAGAAATGCAAAACGCCATGAATACTAAAGTACATGAGCAATGGTTTACTCAAGGGTTTGAATGGTACCGTGCTATTTGGGTTGAGTGTGCTGAAATGCTAGATCATCATGGTTGGAAATGGTGGAAAAAACAAACACCAGATACTGAACAAGTTATTTTAGAGTTGGTTGATATTTTTCATTTTGGTCTATCGCTTAGAATTGACGGCGAAACTAGCTACGAAGACTTAGCAAAGCAACTTGAAACTGAGCTTAGTAATGCTCAACAAGCTGATGACTTTAAGCAAACACTAGAAATATTAGCGGCGTCTGCTGTTGCTGATAAAACGTTTAATGCAGGTGCCTTTGCCGGCTGTATGGCGCAAATGGGTATGGATATTGATGATTTATATCGCGGCTACGTAGGTAAAAATACGTTAAACTTTTTCCGCCAAGATCACGGTTACAAAGATGGTAGCTATATTAAAGAATGGAACGGGCAAGAAGATAACGAGCATTTAGTTGAAGTAGTTAAAAGCCTTGATACAGAACATGCAGATTTTGCAAAGTTAGTATATCAAGGGCTAGAAGCGCGTTACCCAAAAATCTAGCCCACGTAAACTGAGTTAGATAATCTTACGATAGTCGGTAACACTTAGGTAATCGGCTATCTCGTTATGTGGTTGTTGGCTATCAGGGTTAGCAACTGCAAGTAAGTGCTCAATGCCGTATTCTCGCGCGGCATTTAATACCGGCACACTGTCATCTACAAATAAAGTACGGCTTTTATTAAAGCCTAAGTCATCTTGCACTTTATGCCACAAACTTTGTTGCTCTTTACTTACTCCATATTCATGAGTCGACACTACGCCATCTAGGTAGTTATCAATCGCTGTATTCTCAAATTTAAGCATGACACTCTCAGGGTGGGCGTTGGTAAGTAAAATTAACTCTTTGCCTGCTTTTTTAAGCTCAGTTAAAAAATGAGGTACGTCTTCGCGCATTTTAATTAAATGCTGAGACTCTCGTTTAAGCTCCATTATAGGCAAGCTTAATTGCTGCTCCCAATAATCTAAACAATACCACTGTATTTGACCACTCACAGCTTGATAGCGTTTTAAAATATCTGCTTTAGCTGCATCTAGGCTAATACCTCTTGCTAATGCGTGTTGCGCAGGAATAACGTTAAGCCAAAAATGACTGTCGTAATGTAAATCGAGTAATGTTCCATCCATGTCGAGCAAAACGGTATCGATTTTTGACCAATTTAACATAGGAATTTCAACTTATAAGGTTTATTATTGAACTAACTGCCATGATAGCAAATTAACGCCAATGACACAGAAAAAGCACCCAACACCACCACAAATCCTCAGTAACAATGTTGTCGCTAAAAGCCGCCTGTTTACTGTGGAGTCTTTAGAGCTAAAGTTTTCTAATAACGAAGAGCGCCAGTATGAGCGAATTCGCGGCGGTGGCCGGGGAGCAGTGATGATTGTTCCGTTAAGTGCAGACAACGAATTACTACTTGTACGTGAATACTGTGCGGGCACAAACGATTACCAGTTAGGTTTTCCTAAAGGCTTAATCGATCCGGGCGAAACGCCAGAGCAAGCTGCTAACAGAGAGCTTAAAGAAGAAATTGGCTTTGGTGCTGAGTATTTTAAACCATTAAGAACAGTAACAATGGCGCCGAGTTACTTTAATGCCACTATGCATATTTTATTTGCTAAGCAATTATACCCACAAACCCTTATTGGCGACGAACCAGAGCCGCTTGTTGTTGTTAAGTGGCCATTAACTCAGTGGCAGTCATTATTAGACCAAGAAGATTTTACCGAAGCACGCAGTGTTGCAGCTTTGCTATTATTAGATAAGTATTTAGCGTCTGGAGCTGCCGATGAATAAATTAATCGAACCGTGTATTGAATTAGCTGAGCGTGCTGGCGATGCAATTATGGCCATTTATAAAAAAGGCGATATTGGCCAACAAGAGAAATCAGATAATACGCCTGTTACCAAAGCTGACTTAGCAGCAAATGACGTACTGGTTGCTGGATTAAAAGTCTTAGCGCCCGATATCCCAATTATGTCGGAAGAAACACCTATACCTGCACTCGCCGACAGACAGGACTGGCAGCGCTATTGGTTGCTCGATCCGATGGATGGTACAGGCGAATTTATTTTAGAAAGTGGCGACTTTGCAGTAAACATTGCATTGATTGAAAATAATCATCCTGTGCTTGGAGTTATTCATTGGCCTGCAAAAGGTGTGACTTATTTTGCTACAGCTAAAAATGGTGCCTTTAAACGTGAAAACTCAATTGATAAGCAAATATCTGTAGCGCCGCCAGAGAACTTGACGCTTGCAGTGAGCCGCCGCCAAAAAATAGAAGCGGTGAGTCAGTATTTAAATAGTCAGTTTACAACTATTGCTATTGGTTCGTGCTCATTAAAAGCTTGTACTGTTGCAGAAGGCAAAGCAGATTGTTTTTTAAGAATTGGTCCAACGGGAGAGTGGGATACAGGTGCTTCACAAGTTATTGTTGAAGAAGCCGGTGGTTGTATTACCGATGCCGAATTTAATCCGCTAACGTACAACCAACGTGAGAGTACTGAGAACCCTGACTTTATAGTGATGGGACATCCAGACTGGGAATGGCAAAAAATGATTAATCCGCATCAAAGGTTGAGCGCAGAATAGCAATTTGATTGCTTTTTGTTCGGTTGAACAACTTTAATTAGTTTAGGCCTTGCATTAAATGTTTATTCCTATATAGTAGCGCTCTCTTCAAGGCAGGCTCGTAAATATTACGAAAATGTTTTAAAGAAATTACAGGCGCGGGATGGAGCAGTCTGGTAGCTCGTCGGGCTCATAACCCGAAGGTCGTCGGTTCAAATCCGGCTCCCGCAACCAATATTTTTATTAAAATTTGGTGCAATAGGTAGTTTTAAAAGGTCGTCGGTTCACTCTTCACCTTCACAACTCCCACAACCAATTCTTTATAAGATTTGGTTACTGTAAACTCTAGCTTAAGAGATAAAATAAAGTAGTCGATAGACTTAAAATATACAGGCGCGGGATGGAGCAGTCTGGTAGCTCGTCGGGCTCATAACCCGAAGGTCGTCGGTTCAAATCCGGCTCCCGCAACCAATTCTTTAATTGGAAGCCAAGTTGTAATGTAAGCAACTTTAAACAAGTCTACAAATTTCAGGCGCGGGATGGAGCAGTCTGGTAGCTCGTCGGGCTCATAACCCGAAGGTCGTCGGTTCAAATCCGGCTCCCGCA
>NZ_JADYWO010000023.1:0-9595 GCF_015864775.1 Pseudoalteromonas sp. NSLLW218
GCATAGCTCAGCTGGATAGAGTACTCGGCTACGAACCGAGCGGTCGGAGGTTCGAATCCTCCTGCGCCCACCACTTTCATATTTTCATACACTTTTAAGTGTAAGAAAAATAAACCGATGGAAATCGGTTTTTTTATGTCTGAATTTATACGCTCTGCTTAGAGTTTAAATAAGCAATCTATGAAAGTGGGTGCATAGCTCAGCTGGATAGAGTACTCGGCTACGAACCGAGCGGTCGGAGGTTCGAATCCTCCTGCGCCCACCACTTTCATAAATAAGCCGACATTAAGTCGGTTTTTTTGTGCCCGAAATAAAGTGAAATGTAGGTTTAGGCGAATTGAGAACCAAGCAGTCGGAGGTTCACTCTTACAAGATACGTCCTGCGCCCACCTCTTTGATAAACAAACCGACATTAAGTCGGTTTTTTTGTGCCCGAAATAAAGTGAAATGTAGGTTTAGGCGAATTGAGAACCAAGCAGTCGGAGGTTCACTCTTACAAGATACGTCCTGCGCCCACCACTTTCATAAACAAGCCGACATTAAGTCGGTTTTTTTGTGCCCGAAATAAAGTGAAATGTAGATTACTACCCAGTAGATACCATCTCTCATTTTATCCTGTGTAGCCGCAGAGCTTGCTAGCGTGAGAAGCACCAGTTTCTATTCCCCCCTTAAAAATATAATTTATAAGATTTTATTCGTTGGCAACGCCAAAAATAAGTAATTTATTCACAAAGAGGTTAAGAGGCGCTGCGCTTTTAGAGATAGTAATAAAGCTAAGCTAAACTAATAAACCCGGGCTTATGTCTTCTCATTTACTTCTCTTTCGCTCCTCTTCGTGTAATAGATCTTTAAGTGGTTCATTGGCCAATAAATTAAATAACTAGAAGCGTTTAGCTCTAAGAAGGTTAAATACGGTCTTTAAGCTTAAAATGAGAGGTGGTATTTTAAAGTAAAACCAGCCTTCATCCTTAAATCCACACCCGAGTTTATTCATTTGTTGTAGACGCTGAGCTTGCTCGCGTGAGAAGCGCCAGCTTCTAATCACTATATCTAAGCCCACTTAACCTTTTCTAAAGCTGCTCTTTAATATTACCTATGTTATTTTAAACGCCTTGTTTAAAAGGATATTGCAGTATGTTTAAAACCCTATTTATTACGTTATTTTTTATTTTTAGCGCTATTTTTATTCCAAGCGTGCAAGCCAACGAAGCTAATAACTCTCTTGTGGTAGGTGCGCAGCAATACGCTAAATATTTACCGCAATTAAAAAATAAACGTGTAGGGCTAGTAGTCAATCAAACATCAACTATAGGGCAAACTCACTTAGTAGATGCTCTGCTGGCTAAAAGCATAAACATAACTAAAATTTTTGCACCAGAGCATGGCTTTAGGGGCGATCACGGTGCGGGCACACATGTAAAAAATGCCGTTGATAGCAAAACCGGTATTCCGCTTATTTCTATTTATGGTAAAAATAAAAAACCAAGCCAAGCTGCTTTAGCCGATGTTGATGTCATTATTTTTGACATTCAAGATGTGGGAGTGCGCTTTTATACCTACATAAGCTCTATGCACTACATGATGGAAGCTGCTGCAGAGCAGGGGATAGAATTTTTAGTACTCGACAGACCCAACCCAAATATTGCCTACGTTGATGGACCAATATTAGAGCCAGAATTTAAATCGTTTGTAGGCATGCATCCAATACCTGTTTTACACGGTATGACCGTTGGCGAACTTGCCAAAATGATCAAGGGCGAGGGCTGGATCAATAAAGCGCCCGATTTAAAATTAACCGTGATCCCTGTCGATCATTACACTCGCAAAAGTGCTTATAGTTTGCCTGTAAAACCTAGCCCTAATTTACCTAACGATCAGGCCATTGCACTTTATCCGTCGCTTTGCTTTTTTGAAGCAACGCCTATCAGTATTGGTAGAGGCACCGACTTTGCGTTTCAGGTAATTGGTTACTCGCCAATTACATTGGGCGATTTTAGTTTTACACCGCGCGCAATTAAAGGCGCTGCTTTAAACCCCAAATTTAAAAACCAAACCGTGCAAGGGCTCGATTTAAGACAAGCAAATATTACAGGTTTAAATTTAACTTACTTAATAAATGCGTACACGGAGCTTAGTAAAAACAACATCTCGTTTTTTGAGCGCGCTGACTTTATGGATAAACTAGCGGGTACTAATAAATTGCGCTTAGCTATTGAAGCAGGGCAATCAGAGGCGCAAATAAAACAAAGCTGGCAGGCGGGGCTTGTGCAATTTAAAGCGCAAAGAGCGCCTTACTTGTTATACAAATAAGGGCTAAGCATGTTTATTGCTTTAAAAAATAAAAGGTGTAGTTATATAAAAAATGCATTTATAGCGGCGTTAAGTTTTATTGTTGTGGGTTGTAGTACGCCACCTGAGCCTATTAGCTCGGGGCTACCACTTACAAAAAGCCAACTTGTAGAGCTGCCTAATGCACAAGTGGTTGTAACGTTTCCTGAGGTAAATCCGAGTAGCCGGTTTTATGTAAATAACCGAGGAACGTTTAAAGCTTACAAAGGGCGCGGGCAATTATTAATACAAAACCATAACGCACAAAGCGCCGATATTTACATTAATAATCAAAAGCTCGACGTTAGCCAACTGAGCGCCAACACTCTATACAATTACAGTTTGGCAAAAAATACTCACAACGGTGTTAATACCTTTAAAGTTGAAAATATTCTCCCTGTTGGCGCAAGTTTAACACTGCGTTTTGCATTTCCTACTTTAAGTGATGAACCAAAAAAGCATATAGATTTTACTGAAGTAGACACATTAATTGAACGCGATGTAAAAGCAGGTTTTCCTGGGGCTGTATTGGCTGTTGTTAAAAATGGAGAGCTAATAAAGTTAACCGCCTATGGCGATGCAAAACAATATCAGCAAAGTGACTTAATGCTACTTCGTCCAGAGCCAATGCAAACTAATACCTTGTTTGATTTGGCCTCAAACACCAAAATATTTGCCACCAACTTTGCACTTATGAAATTAGTAAGCGAAGGGCTATTAAATATTAATAAACCCGTGCAAAGCTACCTAAGCGAATATAAAGGCGAAGGGCGCTCACAACGTACAGTAAAAGAGTTACTCACTCACAGCGCCGGATACCCGCCAGTATTTGACTTCCATCGCAAAGATGGCAGCTATGGCGACGCGTTTTATTCGCAAAACAGTAAAACCACTAAGCAGCTATTACTTACCAGCGTGCCTTTTAGCAGTAAATCATCTGGGCAGCATGTTTACTCAGATATTGATTACATGATTTTAGGCGTACTAATTGAGCGCATTACAGGGCAGCCTCTTGACGAATACCTAGAGCAGCAAGTGTATGCACCACTAAAATTAACTAACACGTTATTTAATCCACTTAAAAAAGGCTTTAAGCCGCAGCAATTTGCAGCCACTGAGCTTAGCGGCAACACACGAGACGGGCGTATTAAGTTTGATAATGTTCGCACCAATGTTTTACAAGGCCAAGTGCATGACGAGCGCGCTTATTACTCACTTGATGGCGTAGCAGGGCATGCGGGGCTATTTAGTAACGCCCACGACTTAGCTGTGCTTTGCCAGCTATTATTAAATAATGGTGGCTACGGCGACCAACAATTATTTAGTGCAAGCGCTTTAGCCCAATTTTTAACGCCGCAATCAAGCGATGAAACCTACGGGCTTGGCTTTAGGCTTGCCGGTAATAACAAAGCAAGGCGTTGGCACTTTGGTCCTTATGCAAGCGCGCAGGCTTATGGCCACACCGGTTGGACAGGCACAGTAACCGTAATAGACCCCGCTTACGACTTGGCTATTGTTTTACTTACTAATGCTCGCCATAGCGCAATTAAAGGCTCGCTAAAACGTTACGAATTTACAGGCAAACAATTTGAAACCGCGCAGTACGGATCGGTGGTGTCGCTTATTTACGAAGCGTTACTAAATCAATAAGCTATCGTATAGGTTAAAACGTACTAACTGTGCCACCTTAAGTGATTTATTTACAGGTGACTTGAGTAAGCCAATCCATTAAGCTAAGCGGTCTATAAAACTAAGCCGGTTTATGTTGTTAGGCTTAACAAATAAGCGTTAAAACGCGTACAAAGCGAGGTTTACTCGCTAATAACTAAGGTTAACTTTTTATGCATTGGTATTCTATTTTACCGCCGCTAATTGCGATTGCTATCGTGTTTTGGCGAAAAGAAGTGATTATGGCACTACTTGTTGCCGTTGCTTCTTCTGAGTTTTTACTCGCCTTTCAGGGCGAAGGTAATAGCTTGTTTGATACTTTTTTAAATACCATTGAACGTATTATTTCGGTTGCAAGCTCGCCAGGTAATACACGCATATTAATATTTAGTATTTTAATAGGTGCACTGCTTGCCTACATTCGCGAATCTGGCGGCGTTGCAGCAACTGTTAATATGCTAATGAACAAAGGCATTGCAAAAAGTAAGCGCCAAGTGGGCTTTTTAACCATGTTTACCGGTATTGCGGTGTTTATAGAATCTAACTTGAGCGTACTTACCTCGGGTATTTTATCGCGTGGCTTGTTCGACAAATTTAAAATGAGCCGAGCGCGTCTAGCGTACATTATTGACAGCACCAGTGCGCCAGTGTGTATTTTAATACTACTTAACGGCTGGGGTGCATTTGTACTTGGTTTGTTAGGTAACTACGAGCTAGGTGAGTCGGCTGTATCGGTATTGTGGGGCAGCGTAGGATATAACTTTTACGCCATAATTACCCTTGCCATTGTTTTTTACACAATCGCGTTCGATAAAGTGCATGGCCCAATGAAAGAAGCCGAAGAAAAACTAGAGCTTCAAATAACCGACGTAAAAGATGAAATAAAAGCCTCTAAAGCGCGTTACATGTTAATCCCGCTTATTACGCTTATTACCAGCATGATTGGCTTTATGTATTACACCGGTAATGGTGTACTTGCCGAGGGTAGCGGTTCTAAATCAGTATTGTACGCAACGGTTTTAGCCATTGTTGTGGCTTACTTTTTAATGATTGGCTCACGTAAATTTACCCATCATCAGTTAGTTGATACCGGTTTTAAAGGCATGGGCGAATTAATGCCATTGGTCGCCATTGTATTGCTTTCGCTTACACTTGGCGCAAGCTTAAAAGAGCTGGGTACTGGCGTATTTGTAGCATCACTTGTTGGCGACTACTTACCTATTTACTTAATCGTACCGGTGCTGTTTTTAACTGGCGCGGTAATGTCGTTTACTACAGGTACATCGTGGGGTACTTTTGCTATATTAATCCCAATTGGTGTGCCACTTATTCAAGCGCTAGGTTTACCGCCGTCGCTTGTTGTTGGTGCTATTTTGGGTGGTGGTATATTTGGCGATCATTGCTCGCCTATATCCGACACCAGCGCTGTATCGGCTATTGCATCGGGGTGTGACTTACTCACCCACGTTAAAACGCAGCTACCGTACGCCTTATTTGGTGGTGGCCTTACGTTTTTAGCGTACTTAGTAACAAGCATAATTGTTTTGTAAGAGCGTACTATAGAAGTAATGCTTTAATAAACGAGCAATAATAATTACCTAAAAGCCTGCAACTATGCAGGCTTTTTTAGAGCATAAAACAAGGATTGTTTAAATGAAAAATAAAGCTTTTGTCTTTTTTAGTTTTTTATTATTTCTGAACGCATGCTCTTACCTAGAAAGTGAAATAGAACAAGCTAATAGACTAGCAAAAACATATCAGCTCGATATTAAGGCTGGCGATACTCGTTTATTTTTTCCTGAACAATTTTTAGGAAGTGAAGGCAAACGACCTTCGCTTGAAATGGAAAGTACTTCTTTAGAAGATTCTTCAGAGTCACTTGATGGCATTGAAACCGCGCTGGAGGTTTATCCTGAAGGCTTTGTTTCCAAATTTATTAATGCTATTTATATTTCAGGACCTATGCTCATGGAGGGGGCTGAAGCGGGGGGAACATATTCAAGAAATTTTATAATACTAGCAAATATCTCAGATAAGAACGGTACTAACTTCAATTATGGAAATTCGTTACGGGGAGTTCATCACGAGCTTAGTTCTTTAATTTATTTACGCTCCCCTTTTGTTAATCTTGCATGGCAAGGTCTGTTGCCTGAAAGTTGGAGTCCTGCTTCCTCAAACTATGAGGCGTTAACGCAAGATAGGAATATAGGGCCTGATTATGAAAATGGATTTTTATCTACCTACGGTAAAACTAATATTGAGAACGACTTTAATATTTTCGCCGAATTTGCTTTTTCTGAGCCTGAAAAGCTACGAGACCTTGCAGCTAAGTATACAACTATAGCTAAAAAGCTGAGTTTATTTATTACTGCATATAAGCAGGTTTATCTTGAGTATCGGCAGAGCTTCGAAGAGTATTTTACTAGTACAGGTCTAAGCGATGTTGCTATAAAACCTGATAATGTAGAGATTACGATTAACAGTGATTTTAGTAATGTTAAGCCGCAGATAATTCACTAAGTTAGCCTAGTGAAGGGCTTATTTTTACAGATAGTGATTGTTTAAATATAAGGTATTTCTCAGTTAAAGAAACTCAAGTTAAATACTCAAAAAGTAATTTTTCTTATACCTAAAATCATTACAGAAATTAACTTCTTAGGATTTCTCTACCTAACTTTAAATGATATGATTTCGACAATTAAATAATAAATAAGGACATTTTTATGGATATTATTATCGGTCAACATGCGCTAAAGAAAAAAACACAGCTAACGCAACTTTCTGAACGTGCAATTGGTAAAGCCTTTAAAGATCAAGCTGCTTTAGCAATACAAATGACGCAATGTAGTGCAGCTGTTTATCGTCGATTACAACGAACTTATAAATCAACTGTAACACCACGCGATGAAAAAAGAGTTAAAGCAGGTGGCTTAAGTACACAATCAGTTACTTTTTCAACAAGTAATAGTAGCCAAAAATCCTTTAATAGCTTACTTCCTGCAATGCGAGGAAGAGGTGCACCTACAAATACTTCAAAAACGTCAAATGATGTTGCAGTTGCTTCTAATCAGCCACAAGCAGTTAACTTGTTGGCTTTGCTACATCCTGTTATAAGCGGCGACATAATGAAGACAGGTAATGCTGTTGAAAAAACAGCGACTATATTAGGGCTAGTAACAACGACTGTTGGTTTTGTAGTTCCAGGCGGTGGAGCTGTTTCATCAATTGTTAGTTGGGTAGGAAGTGGTGCTACGTATTCAGGTTTTTCAATGTCTAGAATTCGCTCTGATGCGCCAGACCGAGCTTATCACCAACTAACAAATTATATTACATGGCTAGCCGCTTGGAATAAAAAAGCGTGTGAGTTAATTGATATAGCAGATCCTAATGGTCAATGGACCTTTAGGGATATCGAGCATGGACTTTCATAAGATTAGACTGTAAGCAGCGTTTTAAAAGAAAGTGTAAATACGTTATACCTGTAACTTACGATTATTGAAAAGCCTGCTTAATTGCAGGTTTTTTGTTTTTAAAAACAAATAAAATTAAGTTGAATGGAGCTAAGCTAAGTAATATTAAGTTCAATAACACTCTCTCTATTATCTAAACCACTTAAATATAGACTTAATTACCCGTATTTATATTTTTTAGGTTATTGTATAGCATGAGCTTTAAGCTTTTTAATAGCTATAAATTCTTACTTTTCAACTCATATAAGGCTGTAAATCCACACTATGTTTGCAATTGATAATATCATTCTCGTTAGTGCCATTTTAATTTTACTAGGAGTGATCTCGAGCAAGTTATCTGCACGTGTTGGCTTACCGGTGCTGGTGCTATTTTTACTTGTAGGTATGCTCGCAGGTGAAGACGGTATTGCAGGTATTTCATTCGACAACGCAGAGGCCGCACATGCTCTGGGTACTCTAGCGCTTGCCATTATTCTATTTGATGGCGGCTTACAAACGCCTACCAGTTCAATAAAACAAGTGTGGAAACCCGCGTCTGCTTTAGCAACCGTTGGGGTGTTATTTACCGCTGTAATTACAGGCCTTGTGGCCACTTATATTTTAGACCTGCCCATATTACAAGGTGTATTACTGGGCGCTATTGTTGGCTCTACAGATGCCGCAGCAGTATTTGCGCTTTTACGAAGTGCGGGCATTCACTTAAACAAAAAGCTTAAATCGACCCTTGAAATAGAAAGTGCCTCGAACGATCCAATGGCTATTTTTCTAACGGTTGGATTGCTCGAAATGCTCGTTAACGACATGCCAATAGGGCTGGATCTACTACAGCTATTTGCCCAACAAATGGGTGTTGGCGCTATTTGTGGTCTTTTAATTGGTAAGGTATCGGTTTGGTTTATTAATCGAATTAAACTAAATGCATCGGGTTTGTATTTAGTGATGGTAACCGCATTTGGACTGCTTTCTTTTGGCCTTTCAGCAACGCTCGGCGGTAGTGGATTTTTAGCTGTATTTATAACGGGTGTTATTTTAGGTAACAGTAAATTTGTATATAAGCGCGGTATTTTTCTGTTTCATGACGGCTTAGCCTGGCTTGGGCAAATAACCATGTTTGTTGTATTAGGACTTCTTATTAACCCGTCGTCGTTGGTTGATGTATGGTTAGAAGGACTGCTTATTGCACTGGCACTTATTTTTGTTGCTCGGCCATTAGCGGTAGCGCCTATTTTAAAACTGTTTGGTTTTAACAATCGCGAAACCTTGTTTGTATCTTGGGTTGGGCTTAGAGGCTCAGTGCCCATTATTTTAGCTATATTCCCATTACTATTTGGTCTTTCAGGGGCTGAGCTTATTTTTAATGTTGTTTTTTTCGTGGTGTTAATTTCAGCCACGTTACAGGGCTCAACAATGCCGTGGATGGCTAAAAAACTAAATTTAGTAGAGCCGCCACCTGATTTGGCTGCTGCAACGCTCGAAATCACAGCACTAAACGATATTGATATAGAAATTGTAGAATACACCTTAAGTGACGTTTCTCGGGTTTCTGGGCGCAGTTTGTCACATGCGGCACTTCCTGAGAGTGTGGTTGTTGCTATGATCACACGGGGCCCGTCAATCATCCCGCCACGAGGCTCAACTAAGTTAAAAGCAAATGACCACTTATTTGTTGTTTTAAAACCAGATAACAGACCTTTTGTTGATTTAGTTTTTACAGCAACCGATAAAACAAACCATCAAGATAGCCACTTAGCCCACAACGAACTTAAAGTGAAAGGGGTAACGTTGGTAGGCGATATATTTTACTCTTATCACATGCACATAGACGCCCCAGAAGAGATAAGCTTGGAAGAAGTAATTAACCAAAAGCTTTCAGGAGAAGTCAGTAAAGGCGCTATTGTTGTTATTGGCAATGTGCAAATACGCGTTATAACAATGGTACATACACGCATAGTTACCATTGGCTTAAAGTACTTAAACAATCCAGAAAAGCGGCTTTTAAAGCAGTAATCATGAACAATGATTTATTTAGCGCTAGGCTCATGTTTATAGCTGCGTAGATACCATCTCTTCTAATCAGCCTCAAGCTTTCTTTAAATAGCTTGGGGCTGATATTCAGTTTGATTCTTCAC
>NZ_JADYWO010000024.1:0-4065 GCF_015864775.1 Pseudoalteromonas sp. NSLLW218
TGGAATTGGTAGACACAAGGGATTTAAAATCCCTCGACTAACAAGTCGTGCCGGTTCAAGTCCGGCCTCGGGCACCATTTTTACTAAAATCCTCAGATGAAATTCATTTAAATTCTAAATCACTTCTATTTTTAAAATATTCAAAAATTATCCTTATTTAAATTCCCAATCTTATTTTTAATACCTACTTACCTTTAATATCTATTTTTTTTATATCTAAAGTTTCATCATCATACATTTATAAAGCTGCCAGTTTGTATTTAACCGTTAATGCTTTTAACCAATCTGGTTAAATTAACTGAATTGGTATAATTAGTTGTGAATAAGAGCACCTGTTAATAACAAAGAAAAATTAGAACGCTGGCTATTCAATTTTCTTGGCAATTACTCCTGCACCTATGTTTCAGTAAATCAAATGCTTTTAACTCTGCTAACGTAAGGTTTGCTCTCTAAAAATAGCTAAGTTTTAACGAGGGGTGGCATTAATGAATGTAATTGAAGTGCGGTGCCTAAAATAAATTTAATATAGGAGTATAAGAAATGCGTTTAGTACTTAGTTATACGAATTGCTAATGTTTTATAAGCGACCCTTGAGGATCGCTTATAAAGGATAAATTGTTATTGCAGTTTACTCTGAGCTTTGTAAATTGGATACTCGCTCAACAAGCCTTGAATAAGCGCAATACACATTAAAATAAGTACTATTGAAAACGGCAAAGCTGTAGTAACTACGCCCGACTGAAGCGCTTGCAATGCTTGCGAGCCACCAACCCAAAGCAATACTGCTGCAATCACGCCTTCGACTGTAGCCCAAAATATACGTTGTGGCACTGGTGCATCTATTTTACCGCCCGCAGTTATACCATCTATTACAAGCGATCCTGAATCAGACGACGTTATAAAAAATACTAAAACGAGTGCTATAGAAATAATAGAAATAAAACTAGAAAGTGGTAACTGCTCGTATACCTGAAATAAAGTTACTGAGATATCAGTTAAACCATTTTGTCCAAGTGGGCCAACTTTATCTATAACTTGTGTAATTGCCATATTTCCGAATACGCCCATCCAAACCAAACTAAGAAGCGTTGGTAGGCCAATGACGACGAGTAAAAACTCGCGTACAGTGCGCCCCTTTGAAACTCGAGCAATAAACATCCCAACAAACGGCGACCATGATATCCACCATGCCCAATAAAACACAGTCCAAGAGTGCATCCAATCTTCATCGGGTCTATTAAAAGGATTGCTTAAAGGTACAAAGTGTTCTACGTACGCCCCAAGGGTAAACCAAACAGCAGTAATTGCATCAGAGAAAGTAAGGGCAATAACAGCTAATAATAAAATAAATGCACAAATTAAATTAACATTGCTCAGTACTTTAACACCGCCCTCAATACCTCTAATAACAGAGAAAATTGCAATACACGTTACTAAACCAATAACAGATATTTGAAAAGCAGTCCCATAATCAGTGCCTAACAGATAATTTATCCCGCTGGTAGCTTGTTGAGCGCCAAGGCCTAGCGATGTAGCTAAACCAAATAAAGTAGACAGTACAGCGAGTATATCGATGATATGACCAAGCCACCCCCAGGCACGATCACCAAATAATGGATAAAAAACAGAACGTATTGATAAAGGAAGGCCTTTATTAAATGCAAAAAAAGCCAAGCTTAATCCAACAACCGCGTAAATCGCCCATCCATGTAAACCCCAGTGGTACATGGTTGCACCCAAAGCTAATGAGTGTGCTTGCGGTGAGTTTGGCTCAACGCCCATAGGCATATGATACCAACCTGTATAATATGCAGTTGGCTCTGCAACTCCCCAAAACAGTAAGCCAATACCCATTCCTGCTGCAAACAGCATTGAAAGCCACGACATATAGCCATGTTCTGGACGAGCTTTTACGCCGCCTAAACGAATTTTACCCAAAGGAGAGAATGCCAAAATAACGCAAAATATCACAAAGGCATTGGCTAGTAACATAAAGTAACTATCAAATTGATTAATTATGGCGTCTTTAGTCGAGGTTAGTGCATCACGGCTAACGGTAGGGTCAAAAACTAGGGTAAGTATTACAAATAAAACAACTAAGAAAGCGCTTATGCCAAATACTGGGTTATGGATATCAAATCCCCACTTTTGTACATTATCTTGCCCAACTTGGTAATCAGTAGTGTCTATACTGTATTTTTTTGTTATGTCATCCATCGGGTCTCCTTTTTATAGATAACTTAATTCAAATATCCTACGTAATTAAATATAAAATAGTTTTAAAATTAATATAACTTTTTATTTATAAGAAATGAGATGGTTAAGCGTAATATTTGTAATTTTTAGATCTAAAAAAGCGAGCCGTAGCTCGCTGTTTATTGTTTATTTCCAGGCCTCGGGATCGACCTCTTTAGCAAGTTTAGGATGTTTACTCTTATCAAAGGTAGGTATTAGGCCTTTCTTGCGTTGCTCGTTATAATCTTTAGAGAGCCACACAACAACACCTGAAAGCATAAATAACGCTATAACGTTTACAATGGCCATTAAACCCATTGATATATCCGCCAGCGTCCAAATTAATCCCAGTTCACCAACAGCACCAAACATCACCATACCTAAAACAACGAGTCTAAAGATAAACATACCTTTATTAGAGTTGTGCTCTAAAAACATTAAATTTGTTTCAGCGTAAGAGTAATTAGCCACAATAGAAGTAAAAGCAAAGAACAATATAGCAATGGCAATAAAGTAAGTACCCCAATCACCAACATGTTCTTGTAACGCAGCTTGCGTAAGTTCAATCCCCATAACACCAGATTCAGGTATTAATTGCTGCGATAGTAAAATAAGAGAAGCAGTCGCTGTACAAATAACAATAGTATCAATAAATACACCTAGCATTTGCACATAACCTTGTGATGCTGGATGAGGCGGGTAAGGTGTAGCAGTAGCTGCGGCATTAGCTGCACTACCCATACCTGCTTCGTTTGAGAATAAGCCACGCTTTATACCTTGGATCATAGCTTGTGTAACACCATAACCAATTGCACCTGCACCAGCTTGTTCAATACCAAAAGCACTCTTTATAATAAGGACGAGTACATCCGGGAGTGCAGTAAAGTTAATAGCACATACATAAAGAGCCACTAACAAGTAAGCTAACGCCATAAATGGCACAACCATTTCGGCAAAACGAGAAATCGTTTTCAAACCACCAAAAATAATAATACCAGAGCCAATAACCAAGCAAATGCCTACTATATACTTAGGTACATCAAACGCTACTTCAAATGCTGCAGCAATAGAGTTTGACTGTACGGCGTTAAATACCAAACCAAAGGCTAAAATTAAGCATAGCGAGAATAAAGTTCCCATCCAGCGTTTACCTAAACCGTTTTGCATATAATAAGCAGGGCCACCTCTAAAATTGCCTTCAACATCCTTTGTTTTATAAGCCTGAGCTAAAGTACTTTCAGCAAAGCTTGTAGCCATACCTATTAATGCAATAAGCCACATCCAAAAAATAGCACCCGGACCACCTAGGTATAAGGCAACAGCAACACCAGCCATATTGCCTGTACCAACGCGTGCAGCTAACGAAGTACAAAAAGCCTGAAAGGATGAAATTTCATTATCGGCACATTTACGAGAGCCAAACATAACTTTGAACATATGTGGAAATTGCACAAACTGAATAAAGCCTAGTCGAAAAGTAAAAAAGAGGCCTGCTGCTATTAATAAGTAGACGAGAACTTGGCCCCATAGAAGGGCACTTATACTGTTTATTATGTCTGTCATGGATACTGCCTAAATACATGAGTTAAAAAAAGTGACCGCAACTTATCACATCAGGATAAAAGTGTTTAGTTTTAAAGTTCAAAAGCAGAGTTATCAACAGGGTTTTGTGGGTAACTTGTGCTTATCATGTGTGCTTGCTTGGGGCTTAATTTTAATTACTATTTTATGTAAATAACGCTTGCGTAAAATCCGCCGCTCCCTATAATGCGACCCCACTGAGACGGGAAACGCCAACGCATAGCGAGGCACGAACAACTCAGAGAGTTA
>NZ_JADYWO010000025.1:0-3864 GCF_015864775.1 Pseudoalteromonas sp. NSLLW218
TCGCTTTAGCGTCTCAAGGGATGCGAATAATACACCCTTTATTTTTCGAGTCAACACTTTGTTTTAAACTTTCTTTTGGAAGATTTAAAACCGAAGTTTTATTTAACTCTCTGAGGTAGTTCGTGCCTCGCTATGCGTTGGCGTTTCCCGTCTCAGTGGGGTCGCATTATAGGGAGATCCGAAAACAGATCAACCCTTTTTTGAAGAAAACTTGAAATAAAGTACTGTTCGCTGAGTATTTGAGCTAAACACGTTAAAAACACAACATAGCTAGCAAGTTATTAACAACTAAAGGCGCTTTAACTATTCTAATATCAAATATTGTATCAAACGATCTTCATGTAAAGGCTTACACCCCAAATGATCAACACGATCGCTAATGAAAGTGTTACGGCTGCAGATCCCATATCTTTGGCTCTACCTGACAATACATGCAATTCTGTACTTACTCGATCTGTTAATGCTTCAATTGCAGAGTTTAGCAATTCAACTATTAGAATAATAAGCAGTGAGCTAATTAATATTGCCCAGTGCAGTAATGATGAAGCAAGCCAAAATGAAATAGGAAATAATATAAGGCTTAATAGTAGCTCTTGTCTAAATGCGGCTTCCTCCTTAAATGCTGCTTTAAAGCCTAGGTAGGAACAATAAGTCGCTTTGAAAACGCGTTTGAGGCCTAAGCCATTTGGTTTAAGTATATCTTTCATTAAAAACTCTATGAATGAAGGTCAAAATAAAGCCCCGCAGTGCGAGGCTTTTTATTTATGCTACACCGTATTGATCACGATAAGCTTTAACTGAGGCTAAATGTTCATCCATCGTCCCTTGAGCTTCAAGGTAGCTAATAAGATCAGCTAATTTTACAATAGAAATTACTTTGGTATTAAAGTCGCGCTCAACTTCTTGAATAGCTGATAACTCGGCTTTACCTTTTTCTTGGCGATCTAATGCTATTAAAACGCCACTAAGGTCTGCACCATTTTGTGCAATAATTTCCATGGACTCACGAATAGCGGTACCTGCGGTAATTACATCATCAACTAGCATTATTTTGCCATTGAGTTCTGAGCCTACTAACGTACCACCTTCACCGTGTGCTTTTTTCTCTTTACGGTTAAAACAGTACGGTACATCTTTATCATGGTGATCTGCTAATGCAACTGCCGTTGTTGTCGCTATTGGGATACCCTTATACGCGGGACCGAATAGTACATCGTACTCTATCGCTGAATCTTCCAATGCTGCAGCATAGAAGCGACCTAAACGCGCTAAATCACGACCAGTGTTAAATAAGCCAGCATTAAAAAAGTACGGACTTGTTCGCCCTGACTTTAAAGTAAACTCACCAAACTTTAATACCTGCTTCTCTAGAGCAAATTCTATAAACTCTTTTTGATAATCTTTCATATCTAGTGGCCTACCTATTTATGCTAATGCTTGCTTTTGTACATCAATGATTTCACGTATAGAGTGTTTGGCTAAAGTAAGTAATTCATCCAGCTCATCAAACGAGAAAGGTTCACCTTCGGCTGTACCTTGAATTTCAATAATTTTACCTGTCTCAGTTAAAATTACGTTCATATCAGTCTCAGCAGCTGAATCTTCTATATACTCTAAATCGCTAATTGCTTGACCTTTGTATATGCCTACTGAAATAGCCGCAATCATATGCTTAAGTGGGTTTGAGTTAATCATGCCTTTAGCACGCATGTGCGTTAGTGCATCAACAAGTGCAACACATGCGCCACTTATAGAAGCAGTTCGCGTACCGCCATCAGCTTGAATAACATCACAGTCGATAGTAATCGTATTTTCGCCAAGCGCTTTTAAATCAACAGCAGCACGAAGTGCACGTGCAATTAAGCGTTGAATCTCCATAGTACGACCGCCCTGCTTACCACGTGCAGCTTCACGCGCATTACGCGTATGCGTTGCGCGCGGTAGCATACCGTATTCAGCATTGATCCAACCTTTACCTTGGCCTTTCATGAAACGAGGAACGCCCGATTCAACAGTCGCTGTACAAAGTACTTTGGTGTTACCAAACTCAACAAGTACTGAGCCTTCAGCATGCAAAGTATAATTACGTGTAAATGTAACAGGTCTAATTTGGTTAGGTGTTCTTTCGCTTGGACGCATTGACGATCCCCTTAATTCAGAATTTGCGACATTATAAGTGTATGTGGGTATAGATACCATGCTGATTTAAATAAATAGCTGTATGCAAAATATTCAGTGTATTAAATTTTCCCTAGAGCTTAAGCAGTGTTACGGTATAATCATCGTAATATTGTATTTATTAATTTAGGAAAATATCCATGATCCACAGTATGACAGCTTATGCGCGTCGCGAAATAAAAGGCGATTGGGGAACTGGCACTTGGGAAGTTCGTTCAGTGAACCAGCGTTACCTTGAAACATTTATTCGCGCACCAGAGCAATTTCGTGGCATGGAGCCAGTTATTCGTGAGCGTTTACGCAAACACTTACAACGCGGTAAAGTTGAGGTCTTTTTAAAGTTTGTAGCAAATCCAGCCCATGTTGGTGAGCTATCAATTAACCAAGCCCTTGCTGAGCAATTGATAAATAGCGCTAAATGGGTTCAACAACAAAGTAATGGCGATATTAATCCTGTTGATATATTGCGTTGGCCTGGTGTTATGGAAGCTGAAGAACTTGATATGGATAGCGTTAATACCGCACTAATTGTTGGTCTTGATCAAGTAATCGAAGATTTTAAATCAGCCCGTGGCGATGAAGGTGCAAACCTTGAAGAAATGATAGCAATCCGCCTTGATGCGATTTTAGAGCAAGTAGAAATTGTAGAAACGCATATGCCCGAGATTGCTAAGTGGCAACGTGAAAAGCTGGCTCAAAAGCTAGAAGACTTAACAGCAAACATTGACGAATCACGCCTTGAACAAGAACTTATTTATCTTGCTCAAAAACAAGATGTAGCCGAAGAATTAGATCGTTTAAAGTCTCACGTTAAAGAAACTAAAAAAATCCTTAAAAAAGGTGGCGCATGTGGCCGTCGCCTAGATTTTATGATGCAAGAATTTAATCGTGAAGCTAACACGCTAGCATCTAAGTCTATCAATAGTGACATCACTACTGCTGCTGTAGAGCTAAAAGTGTTGATTGAACAAATGAGAGAACAAATTCAAAATATTGAATAGTTATCACCCAATTATGGCATATTCATAACTTATAGAGACCCGGGCTTGGCTCGGGTTTTTTATTAATGCCAACAATGACATTTTGAATATTTTTACCAAGTATCTTCGCCTAATGTGAGATCCTCACCTTCAAATCACTCTATATTTTAGGCATTAAAAAACCCGAGACTAAGCTCGGGCTTTTTGGTAACAATTAGCTAGGCTAATAATTACGCTTTGAACATTACTACAACGCACCTACGCCAAAAGTAAGGGCGTCACCTTCATATGACACTTTATTTTAGACATTAAAAAACCCGAGACTAAGCTCGGGCTTTTTGGAAACAATTAGCTAGGCTAATAATTACACTTTGAACGTTACTACAACGCACCTACGCCTAAAGTAAAAGCGCCACCTTCATATGACACTTTATTTTAGACATTAAAAAGCCCGAGACTAAGCTCGGGCTTTTTGGTAACAATTAGCTAGGCTAATAATTACGCTTTGAACGTTACTACAACGCACCTACGCCTAAAGTAAGAGCGCCACCTTCATATGATTTTCCTATGGGCATTAAAAAGCCCGAGACTAAGCTCGGGCTTTTTGGTAACAATTAGCTAGGCTAATAATTACGCTACGATAGTTGCTACAACACCAGCACCTACAGTACGGCCACCTTCACGGATAGCAAAACGAAGACCTTCA
>NZ_JADYWO010000026.1:0-3129 GCF_015864775.1 Pseudoalteromonas sp. NSLLW218
CATAAAACGCGTTTGGCGTTGTATGGTTAAGCCTCACGGGTAATTAGTACAAGTTAGCTTAATGGCTCACACCACTTCCACATCTTGCCTATCAACGTTGTAGTCTTCAACGGCCCTTCAGAGACTTTAAAAGTCTAGTGAGAACTCATCTCGAGGCCTGCTTCGCGCTTAGATGCTTTCAGCGCTTATCAGTTCCGAACGTAGCTACCGGGCAATGCCATTGGCATGACAACCCGAACACCAGCGGTTCGTTCACTCCGGTCCTCTCGTACTAGGAGCAACCCCTCTCAATTCTCAAACGCCCACGGCAGATAGGGACCGAACTGTCTCACGACGTTCTAAACCCAGCTCGCGTACCACTTTAAATGGCGAACAGCCATACCCTTGGGACCGACTTCAGCCCCAGGATGTGATGAGCCGACATCGAGGTGCCAAACACCGCCGTCGATATGAACTCTTGGGCGGTATCAGCCTGTTATCCCCGGAGTACCTTTTATCCGTTGAGCGATGGCCCTTCCATTCAGAACCACCGGATCACTATGACCTACTTTCGTACCTGCTCGACGTGTCTGTCTCGCAGTTAAGCTGGCTTCTACCATTACACTAACCGTACGATGTCCGACCGTACTTAGCCAACCTTCGTGCTCCTCCGTTACTCTTTAGGAGGAGACCGCCCCAGTCAAACTACCCACCAGGCACTGTCCGTAACCCCGATTCAGGGGCCAACGTTAGAACATCAAAACTACAAGGGTGGTATTTCAAGGTTGACTCCACAACAACTAGCGTCGCTGCTTCAAAGTCTCCCACCTATCCTACACATGTAGGTTCAATGTTCAGTGCCAAGCTGTAGTAAAGGTTCACGGGGTCTTTCCGTCTAGCCGCGGGTACACAGCATCTTCACTGCGATTTCAATTTCACTGAGTCTCGGGTGGAGACAGCGTGGCCATGGTTACACCATTCGTGCAGGTCGGAACTTACCCGACAAGGAATTTCGCTACCTTAGGACCGTTATAGTTACGGCCGCCGTTTACCGGGGCTTCGATCAAGAGCTTCTCCCTAAGGATAACCCCATCAATTAACCTTCCGGCACCGGGCAGGTGTCACACCGTATACGTCATCTTGCGATTTTGCACAGTGCTGTGTTTTTAATAAACAGTCCCAGCCACCTGGTCACTGCGGCTCCCGTCCGCTTAGAGAGCAAGTCTCATCACAGATAGGAGCGTACCTTCTCCCGAAGTTACGGTACGATTTTGCCTAGTTCCTTCACCCGAGTTCTCTCAAGCGCCTTAGTATTCTCTACCTGACCACCTGTGTCGGTTTGGGGTACGATTCCATATAATCTGAAGCTTAGAGGCTTTTCCTGGAAGTATGGCATCAACAACTTCATCACCGTAGTGACTCGTCTCGTGTCTCAGTCTTAACAGCAACCCGGATTTACCTAAGTCGCCAACCTACTCACTTTCACATAGACTACCAACGCTATGCTTGTTTAGCCTGCTCCGTCCCCCCATCGCAATTATATCGAGTACAGAAATATTAATCTGTTTCCCATCGACTACGCCTTTCGGCCTCGCCTTAGGGGTCGACTTACCCTACCCTGATTAACATGGGATAGGAACCCTTGGTCTTCCGGCGTGGGAGTTTTTCACTCCCATTATCGTTACTCATGTCAGCATTCGCACTTCTGATACCTCCAGCATACCTCCCGGTACACCTTCAACGGCTTACAGAACGCTCCCCTACCACTCAGAATAAATTCTGAATCCGCAGCTTCGGTGCATAGTTTAGCCCCGTTACATCTTCCGCGCAGACCGACTCGACCAGTGAGCTATTACGCTTTCTTTAAAGGATGGCTGCTTCTAAGCCAACCTCCTGGCTGTCTGGGCCTTTCCACATCGTTTCCCACTTAACTATGACTTTGGGACCTTAGCTGGCGGTCTGGGTTGTTTCCCTCTTCACGACGGACGTTAGCACCCGCCGTGTGTCTCCCGGATATTACTTTACGGTATTCGGAGTTTGCAAAGGGTTGGTAAGTCGGGATGACCCCCTAGCCTTAACAGTGCTCTACCCCCGTAAGTATTCGTCCGAGGCTCTACCTAAATAGATTTCGGGGAGAACCAGCTATCTCCCGGTTTGATTAGCCTTTCACTCCTAGCCACAGGTCATCCCCTAACTTTTCAACGTTAGTGGGTTCGGTCCTCCAGTTGATGTTACTCAACCTTCAACCTGCCCATGGCTAGATCACCGGGTTTCGGGTCTATACCTTGCAACTATTCGCCCAGTTAAGACTCGGTTTCCCTACGGCTACCCTATTCGGTTAACCTCGCTACAAAATATAAGTCGCTGACCCATTATACAAAAGGTACGCAGTCACCCAACAAGTGGGCTCCTACTGCTTGTACGTACACGGTTTCAGGTTCTATTTCACTCCCCTCACAGGGGTTCTTTTCGCCTTTCCCTCACGGTACTGGTTCACTATCGGTCAGTTGGGAGTATTTAGCCTTAGATGATGGTCCACCTATATTCAGTCAAAGTTTCACGTGCTCCGACCTACTCGATTTCACTTAAAATGTCTTTTCATGTACGGGACTATCACCCTGTATCGTGGCGCTTTCCAGCAGCCTTCCATTAACACATAATAAGCTTAAGGGCTGTTCCGATTTCGCTCGCCGCTACTTTCGGAATCTCGGTTGATTTCTTTTCCTACGGGTACTTAGATGTTTCAGTTCTCCGCGTTCGCCTCGTTAACCTATGTATTCAGTTAACGATACCTGCAAGCAGGTGGGTTTCCCCATTCGGAAATCCTAGTCTCAAGTGCTTTTTACTAGCTTGACTAGGCTTATCGCAAGTTAATACGTCCTTCATCGCCTCCAACTGCCAAGGCATCCACCGTGTACGCTTAGTCACTTAACCATACAACCCAAACGGGTCTTTGTTGTGTGACAGTTTAACTTCGCCAGAAGTCAATATTGAATACTAAAGTAGATACCAATCAATCAACTCATAAGAGTTAACTAAATGGCACTGAATGGTACTGCTACCATTCTTTTTTTACTTTTGAAAACTCTTGATAAATACAATGTATTCATCAGAATTTTATTATCAGCTTTTCCAAATTTTTAAAGAGCA
>NZ_JADYWO010000027.1:0-2580 GCF_015864775.1 Pseudoalteromonas sp. NSLLW218
AGATTCCTTTGCATTTAACACCCATTTAAGGGGCTGATAATAGTTTGCTAAAATGTGTAGCGAAGCGAAACTGAGCAAACTGTTAGCAGTCCCGCTTTAAATTCTTGTTAGTTGTGCTTTTAAACAGATCGAATTTAGAAATGATATAAATAGGCTCTTTTTTACTTTCTACTTTATAAAGATATTGATTTTTTAAAAAATTAGTTTTTTCTTTTATTAGGTTGATTTGCCCCCAAGGAATTAAAAATTTATTGGGAAATAGTAGAATCAACATCTTATTTTGACCTATAAACAAACCTTGTTTACATGGTTTTATATTTAGAAAATTTCTATATTCACTGTTTTTCTCCTGAGAAAAGTCCGCAACATTTGTCAGGTTAATACTTTTTGATTTAAAAAGTGAACGTTCAGAAATACATAAATCCGTTTTGTACTCTTTTGCTAGTTTAGGGTAAAATCCAACAATGCTTTGTACATAATTTACTAGAACAAAGAAGAATAAAAAAAGAATTAAACCTATGAGAAACTCCATTTTTAAAACTCCAAAAATCTATTCCATACTACAGGGTGAATTTAAGCCAACTAACGAGGCTGTAGAATAACTCCAACAATCAAATTCAATTAAAAAACGAGTTCCTCAAATCAACTCTAAGCGCTTTAAAAGCATTAGGTAATGCATTTGGAAACCATAAAACAGGCTGTTTTCTTAAAAAAGAGTAATTCTACAGCCTCAACGCCCACTTAAGCGGACAAAAATAGCTGGTTAAAATGTGAAGCGAAGCGGAACCTGAGTAACTGTTTTTGTTGCATTTTAAGTGCTTTTAAGGTTTTATTAACTCTGCCCATTTGTTGTTTAAAAAGCCAGTCTCTTGCCCAACTGACATTATTACTGGACTGATATTATTAGTTTTAGGCAACTCGAAAACTACGTCATAGATGGTTATATCTTTAGCACTTATACCATTAGATTTAGCCCATTCTAGAATAGCAGGATCTTTAGTATCAACGATACTCGCTTTGTCGAGCGCCTTAAAAAATACATAGTGCTCTAATTCAGATTCAATTTTCGTTGGGTTGCGTTTAATAGAAAATTCAAGAACAAGAAGTTCAGGCTTATTGCTGTACAGTTGAGAAATATAACTTTCAGCTTTGTTTTTATATGCAGCTTCTGTATTCCAGAATTCATCAATTTCATTCGAATACGCGAATGTTGAAATAAATACGAGGAAAATAAAAGGTAGTTTAAATTTCATCCGTGACTCCAGAAAACCCTAACGCCTGCATTTGCGGCGGTTTTGTAGCGAGGCACGAGCGGAAAAACCGTCCAAGCCACGCAGTGGCTGATGCAACATGCACTTGTTAAGCATTTGCCTCAGCGCTCCAATCCTTGAACCACTCTACGGGCAAGTTAACAGTCTCAAAATCTAGCTGCTGTAGCTGTGATGATGGGTATGTATTTGCTAGGTAGAGATCCCATTGCGTTTCAATGTCAGCAAGAATAGGCATAACCTTCTCAATTTCTTCCGACACATCAACATCATTATATTTATTCCAAAACCGTTCACACCACTCAGAAATTTGTTTATGAGTGTATGGCGATTGATCTGGCTTTTGACCATAAGACAGCAAGACTAATAAGTTTTTCCTGCTGTATTCAAGTTCGATAGGTACACTCAATTTCATAATGATGCTTAACTCTTAACATATGGGGATTTTATGAGCGTTGTTGGCCGAAGGCCAGCGAGTAAAATTCCCACCATGATGTTTTTGTTATGTGCAACATGCTAACAGTTGCTTTTGTAATTCAGTATTTTCACAACCGATAATGTCTAAACCGATGATAACTGACTTTTCAGAGTAAACAAGCATAACTGTATACGCCTTATCACCTGTGGGGAAAGTATCTTCCAGTTTTTCATTTTCTGAGGTTGTAAAACATATTGTGAATGCTGAATCGTCAGAAGCGAAGGACTCACATGATTTAATTTTCAAACCTTTTAGCTGATCAGTAAGTTCTTTTTCACCTTCAGCTATCAGCGAAGATTTTACTTCTTCAAACAGGTCTGGGAGATCATCCTTAAACATCAATTTCTCCGTTGCATATAACGCCGTTTTAAGCGGCAAATTGTAGTTGGCTATAATGTGTGAGGAACGAACAACAGCCAACTGTAATTTGTCCGACTTGAAAACCATTGTTATATGGTTTTATTAGGCCGTATCCGCTTAAAAAACATTGTATACGTGACTGTAAACCAATCGTAATTTACGCTAACTAATTCCCAGCCTTGTTTTCCCAGTTCTGTGCAGCGAGTTTGCAACCGGACAAATTTGGTAGTGCGAAATGTAAGAAGACCACCAACTTTTTCTACTTTATACTCAAATATATCCATATACTTCTATCCTGTGAACCATATAACGCCTAATTAACAGGCAAAAAATGGTTGGCTAAAATAAGTGAACGTAGTGAACAAAAAGCCAACTGTTTTTAGTCCCGCTTAATTTCTTGTATGGATAATAAACCCATAAATTAATTAATACTTTAACCAAGTTCGGGTAATGTGAGGCCCAAGCTTTGGCTGC
>NZ_JADYWO010000028.1:0-1813 GCF_015864775.1 Pseudoalteromonas sp. NSLLW218
ACGTTTCGCAGGCGCTATTGGCCAAAAAGCAAAAACAGATAAACTTGATGCGCAACTCATCGCTCATTTTGGTGAAGGGACCAAACTAGACAGCCACTTTAATTGAACAAACAAAACTGTGCCACAAAATTAGCCCTTCAGATTCAAAATTTATCTTTTTTACTGGGTCACTTTCATTTCATCTATTAAATAAGTCATTACATTCTTAAACCCAAATTACACGCATGAAAATAACTCCGTAATGGCAGTTTTAACTTTTACTGAATGGTTTTTAATTTATGCTAATAGCTTTTCGCAGTTACTGATATTCGCTCGCCGCTTTCGCTTTAAGTTTTCACAGTAACTTGCTTGTGAGGTCGGCCTGCCTACTGCGCCGTGAAATACGCGCGTAAATTGCGTAGTGAGTTTTAGCCAGTTATCTGGGGATATATTAAGCCTTTCTAGTAAAGGAAGGTTCATATTATCAATATGCCCGCGCTTATCCTCTCGTATTATTCGCCCTGTTAGCTCAACGAGTTCAAGGTACGATTTAAGCTCAAACGGCAGCCCTTTAGGCATAATCTGACGTGGCATGCCTGCAAAACGTAGTAACTGCTTAGGTTGTTTACCTTCTGCCGCGCATGTTAAGCGATTTTGTACACTGGTATGGTCTGACTCTTCTGGTGTGTTAGCCATTTTAGCTCTAATGGGATTTAAATCAACATAGGCCATACAGGCTGCAAGCGCTGCTTCATCTAGTAATGCTTGCGATTTGAATCTACCCTCCCAGAACCTCCCTGTGCAGTTATCTTCTTTATTTGCTCTGCGGGCAATGTCTTCATTTAACACCCGCATAAACCAGCTAATACTTGCTAGACGTTCGCGGTATTGTTTAACCGTTTGGTTGAAAAAGATGAGTTCAACTTTACTTAGCTTTTCACCTTGTACATATTTTTGCGTTAACAATGTGCCTTTACACAGTTTATGCCAGCGAATAACAATCGCTTTATCATTCAGCCTGTTTGCTTTCTTATCATCTACATATAGTACTAAATGGGTATGATTACTCATGACGGCATAAGCACATACATCAATACAAAATATTTTTGCTAATTCAAGCAGCTTATCTTCAACCCAACCTCGTCGATGCTCGTAAGATTGACCTGTAAAACGGTCTTCGCCACATAAAAATGCACGACGAACACACCGTGAAATACAGTGATAGTATTTTGTATCAACCAAACTAACTTGACGCTTTCTTGCAATAGCCATAAAACACTCTGCTTATTTTTAAACTAAATAAAAGCTAGCCTCTAAGTACGCAAAGTGCAAAATTTAGGATGGGTGTCATGTTTATTATACCCTTTAATCGAGAAAGTGGAGCCTATCAGAGTAAACGAATGATACGAGGTGGACGGCAAAAAATTAGAACCGCAATGTATATGGTAATGATGTCAGCTATCCAATGTAACCCTAAATTTAAAGCTATTTATCATCGGCTAGCCGCGGCAGGGAAATCTAAAAAAGTGGCTATTATTGCCTGTATAAGAAAGCTTATAGTAATCATTAATTCTCTGGTGAGAGATGGTGTCATGTGGGATCCTAAAATGGTTTAAAATTAGGAATTGACACCATAATCACTTATGTGGAGTCCCATTTATCAACAACTATTTTAACTAAATAAATTCGCTTTCTTATGTACGAGTTCTAAATGAGGCGCTACCTCGACTCCAAAATAATTTCGCGTGTTAGAACACTCTTCTTGTTAACGAGCTTTTCGCTCTTGTGACTATACTGTGTCGTCTAACATGTTGTTAATTTAGCTAAAGCTGAT